>NZ_SHMI01000005.1:0-475616 GCF_004284735.1 Shinella sp. JR1-6
TCCGTCCCTCGCCAAAAGCGCCGACCCCGCCTCGCCACGACGCCTCGCGGTGTATCCGTGGCGGGATGGGGGATTGTAGGCATGAGTGAAGGAGGCGGGGAAAATGCGGGGGCGGGTTTTCGTGCAATTGGCGTTCATGGGATGGGTGAGACAAGCGCTGCCGCCTGCGTTTACACACAACTCTTCTCCCGTCATACCGGACGTTATGCGGGGTCCCGCGGCGCCGCGTTTGCGGCGCGGAAGGGGGGGGGCGTCAACGGGTTGGGTGAGTCTTCTAGCTGTGCGAACGCGCGTCAGCTGGACCCCGGATCACGTGCGCGGCGACGGGAGATCGATGGGAGGAGCGTCTCTTGGGCTGAGTAGGCCGCGCCCTTGATCCGGCATGGCGGAGGCGTTGGTGGCGGGTGCGGATGCGCCGGAAATCGGAAGCGCCGCCGTTACTTGCCGGCTTCGTAGACCACATAGCTTTCCGGCACCGCAGGGTCCGGGTCGCCGTAGGTCGGGTCGAACTCGAAGCGGGTCAGCATGAAATTGCCGTTGCGGAAAACCCAGTCGCCGCTGTCCCAGGCATCGCCGATGCCGCGCCAGGCGGCGTGGCTGGTGATGGTGCGGGTCTTCTCGTTGAAGCTGGCATTGACCAGAAGGGTGGTGGCGCGGAAGCCGTTGATCTTCGGCTCGGCAGTCAGTCGGCTGTTTTCCTCGTTTGCATAGGCATAGGCAAGGTCCGGCGTGGCGAAGGCGATGAGCTTCGGCGTGTCGGCATCGCTTGTCTGCAGGACGAAAGCGTTGCGGATGTTGTAGGCGCCCGAGCCACAGAACAGCTGGTAGAGCGTGGCCTCGACACCGGGGCCGTTCGGGTCGTAGTCGGGTTTGTAGGTGAAACGGTAGAGGGCGTGTCCGAACCCTTCTGCCTCCGGTCCGACCATCGGCACCTCCTCCATGCCGTTCATGTCGCAGTCCGCGCCAAGGGCGGCTTTGGCGATCGCCTCAGCGGCGGCGATGCCCTCCGGCCGCTCGGCGGCAAGGCCGAGGGAAGGAAGGGCGGCGGCAAGGAAAAGGGCGGGCAGGGCGGGCGGAAGGATTTTCACCAAAACCTCGCTTTCGGCGGGGATCAGCCGCCGGTGACGCTCATGTGACGGGCAACGGCCGGCCGGTTGCGGCGGTCGATGACGAAATCGTGGCCCTTCGGCTTGCGGGTGATAGCCTCATCGATCGCCTGCGAGAGCAGGGCGTCGTCGTCGGAGGCCCGCAGCGGAAGGCGCAGATCGGCCGCATCATTCTGGCCGAGGCACATGTAGAGCGTGCCGGTGCAGGTGAGGCGCACGCGGTTGCAGCTTTCGCAGAAATTGTGCGTCATCGGCGTGATGAAGCCGAGGCGGCCGCCGGTCTCGGCGACCGTGACATAGCGCGCCGGCCCGCCGGTTCTGTAGGCATTTTCCGTCAGGGTGAAGTCGCTCTCGAGGCGGGCGCGCATTTCCGACAGCGGCATGTAGCGGTCGGTGCGGTCTTCCTCGATCTCGCCCATCGGCATGGTCTCTATGAGGGTGAGGTCCATGCCGCGGCCGTGCGCCCAGCGCATCAGGTCGGGGATCTCGCGGTCGTTGAAATCCTTCAAGGCGACGGCGTTGATCTTGATGTGCAGGCCGGCGGCCTGCGCGGCGTCGATGCCTTCCAGAACCTTGGAGAGCTCGCCCCAGCGGGTGATGGTCCGGAACTTCTGCGCATCGAGCGTGTCGAGGGAAACGTTGATGCGGCGCACGCCGCAATCGGCAAGTTCGGCCGCGTGCCGGGCGAGCTGCGAGCCGTTGGTCGTCAGCGTCAGTTCGTCGAGGCGCCCATCATGCACCTGGCGGCCGAGTTCGCGCACGAGATGCATGATGTTCTTGCGGACCAGGGGTTCGCCGCCGGTCAGCCGCAGCTTTCGCACACCCTTGGCGATGAAGGTGGAACAGAGCCGGTTCAGCTCTTCCAGCGTCAGGAGGTCCTTTTTGGGCAGGAAGGTCATGTTTTCCGCCATGCAATAGGTGCAGCGGAAATCGCAGCGGTCGGTCACCGATACGCGCAGATAGGTGATGGCGCGGCCGAAGGGATCGATCATCGGTGCGTCGGACTGCGCGATTAGGTTCGCGCCACCCAGCGGGCCTGCATACGAATTCAAGACACGTCCTCCATTGCCGACATGTCGTGCGCCGGAAGCGCAGCGTCAAGCCGGTCACGGGATTATGACAGCATTTTCCGCCTTGCGCATCCTTGATCTGGCGCATAGTCCTTCGCGAAAACAGACGGAAAGGAAACGGGATGAGCGATCTCTGGCCGACCGAACTGCGTGTGTCGAAGGACCGCCAGCGCCTCGTCGTGACCTTCAACGACGGTGCCAGCTTCGATCTTTCGGCCGAACTCCTGCGTGTGCTCTCGCCCTCGGCGGAGGTGCAGGGCCACGGGCCTGGCCAGAAGGTGACGGTACCGGGAAAACGCAATGTCGCGATCATCGCCATGACGCCGACCGGCAACTATGCCGTGCGCATCGGCTTCGACGACCTTCATGATACCGGTATCTACACGTGGTCCTATCTGCGGGAACTCGGGGAAAAAGGTGCGGAACTCTTCGCCGCTTATGAGCGTGAGCTTGCGGAGAAGGGCATGAACCGCGATATTTCGCAGAAACCGCGGTAACATATCGGACTGCCTGTCGAGGGTAGCGTCCACCCAGAAGCGAACGGGAGATGCCCCTTGGCAGCCGAAGCGAATGCAAATGATCTCACCCAGGTCGTCGTGCTGCTGGCGGCAGGCGTCGCGGCCGTGCCGATCTTCAAGAAGATCGGGCTCGGCTCGGTGCTCGGCTATCTCGCCGCGGGGCTCGCGATCGGCCCCTTCGGCCTCGGTTTCTTCGCCGATTCGCAGGCGATCATCCATGTCGCCGAACTCGGCGTGGTGATGTTCCTCTTCATCATCGGGCTGGAAATGCAGCCCTCCCGGCTCTGGGGCATGCGCAAGGACATCTTCGGGCTCGGCGCGATCCAGGTGATGGGCGCGATGGCGGCGCTGACCGGCATCGGCGTGTCGCTGGGCTTTCCGCTCGTTCCCTCCTTCGTCGCCGGAACGGGCTTCGTCCTCACCTCCACCGCCATCGTCATGCAGATGCTGCAGGAGCGGGGCACGATGTCGACCCTGAAGGGGCAGCGCATCATCGCGATCCTGCTCTTCGAGGACCTTGCCATCGTGCCGCTGCTTGCCATCGTCACGCTGCTCGGCACGGGGGCGGCGGCGACGGATGCCTCCGACCGCTGGCTTTCCATCGGCATCGCCATCGGCGCCATCGTGGCGCTGGTGCTGGCCGGGCGCTACCTGCTCAATCCGCTCTTCCGGGTGCTCGCGGCCTCCGGCGCGCGCGAGGTGATGACGGCGGCGGCGCTGCTCGTCGTCCTAGGCTCGGCGCTTGCCATGCAGGTTTCCGGTCTTTCGATGGCCATGGGCGCATTCCTGGCGGGGGTGCTGCTTTCCGAATCGAGTTTCCGTCATCAGCTTGAAGCGGATATCGAGCCGTTCCGCGGCATCCTGCTCGGCCTCTTCTTCCTCGGCGTCGGCATGGCGATCGACCTCGGCGTCATCGCCGCCAACTGGCAGCTCGTCGTGGCGAGCGTCGTTGGCTACATGGTCGCCAAAACCCTCTTGATCTATGTGGTCGCCCGGCTGCTCGGGACGTGCCATGCCGAAAGCCTGGAACGGGCCGTGCTGATGGCGCAGGGCGGCGAGTTTGCCTTCGTGCTCTACGCCGCCGCCGTTTCCGCCGGCATCTTCAACGGCGAGGAGAATGCCATCCTGACGGCAACGATCATCATCTCGATGATCCTGACGCCGCTGATGGTCATCCTGCACGATCGCATCGTGCCCAAACAGCAGCCGTCTACCGAGGGGCTGACGCTGCCGGAGAATGTCGAGGGCACGGTGCTGATGATCGGCTTCGGCCGCTTCGGCCAGATCGTCAGCCAGCCGCTGCTCGCCCGCGGCTACACGCTGTCGCTGATCGACAAGGATGCCGAGTTCGTGCGCGATGCCGCGGAGTTCGGCTTCAAGGTCTATTACGGCGACGGTGCGCGCATCGACATCCTGCACGCCGCCGGCGCGGCGACCGCCAGGGCGATCCTCATCTGCCTCGACGACAAGGCGGCGGCGGTGAAGATCGCCGAGGTGGTGCGCGAGGAGTTCCCGCTGGTGCCGATCCTGGCGCGAGCCTACGACCGCGGCCATGCCGTCGATCTCGTCCATGCCGGCGTCGACTTCCAGATCCGCGAGACCTTCGAATCGGCGATGGTGTTCAGCCGCGAGACGTTGAAGGTTCTGGGCGAGGACGAGGACCTTGCCGCCGAGGTGGTGGAGGAGTTCCGCGACGTCGACCGCGAGCGGCTGGAGCTGGAAACGGTCGGCGGCATCTATGCCGGTCGCCAGCTCATCCGCGGCAACGCCCAGCCGGCCGACATCGTCGCGGCGCGCACCGGGCGCCAACGTGCGGCGGCAGAGGAGGAACGCCAGCGCCACGAGCAGGAAGAGGCGGGCTGACGCCGAAAAATCCGCTGTAGCGACTCAGCGCAACTTGCTTAATGTCTAATAAAGACAGGGGTGTGAGGCGCGCGTGAACAAAGGACGGCTCGAAGCCTTCAGCGATGGCGTGATCGCCATCATCATCACAATCATGGTCCTGCAGCTCACCGTGCCGGCCGAGCCGACGCTGGCTGCCCTCATGCCATTGATGCCGGTCTTTCTCGGCTATCTCCTCAGCTTCGTCTATGTCGCGATCTACTGGAACAACCACCACCATCTCCTGACGGTGTGCGGCAATGCGAGCGGCGGCGTGCTGTGGGCGAACATGCACCTCTTGTTCTGGATGTCGCTCATTCCCTTCGTCACGGCCTGGATGGGCAACAATCCGGCCGCGCCGCTTCCGACCGCGCTCTATGGCGCGATCCTGCTGCTCTCCGCCGTCGCCTACGAGATCCTGCAGGTGCGCATCGTTGCCGTGCACCCCGATGCCGAGCGGCTGCGCGAGGCCTTCGGGCGCGATTTCAAGGGGCGCTTCTCGCCGCTCTTCTATCTCGCGGCGATCGGGCTTGCCTTTGTCTCGCCGGTGATTTCCCATGTCATCTATGCCGCGGTCGCGCTCCTGTGGATCGTGCCCGACCGGCGGATCGAGCGCCTGTAGAAAAAGGAACGCCAGCCATGACGGCGACGACCGACGACCGTTTCGCCAATTCCGCCTGCCTCAGGGCGCGCGGCACCGCCCAGGAAGGCAAGGTGGCCTTCGCCGAACTCTTCTTCGACCTCGTCTTCGTGCTGACGATCATCCAGCTTTCCCATTCGCTGGCGGCGCACTATTCGCTGCTCGGCCTCGTCGAGGCGGCGATGCTGACCATGGCCATCTGGTGGGTGTGGATCGACACGACCTGGGTGACGAACTGGCTCGATCCGGACAAGGCGCCGGTGCGCCTGTTGCTCTTCGTGCTGATGTTCCTCGGCCTGATGCTGTCGATCGCCATTCCGACGGCCTTCGGCGCGGGCGGGCTGCTCTTCGCGCTCGTCTTCGTCACCATGCAGGTCGGCCGCGCGGCCTTCACCGCCTATGTGATGCGGCGCGAATGGCCGCAGAACAGCCTCAACTTCACGCGCATCACGATCTGGGCGGTGTTTTCCGGCGTGTTCTGGCTGGCGGGCGCCTTCGTCGAGGGCGAGGCGCGGCTGGGGCTGTGGCTGGTCGCGCTCGCCATCGAATATGCCTCTCCGGCGCTCGGCTTCGTCGTGCCCGGCCTCGGTCGCTCGACGGTGGGGGACTGGCAGGTCTCCGGAGAGCACATGGCGGAGCGCTGCGCGCTCTTCGTCATCATCTGCCTTGGCGAAACGATCCTCGTCACCGGGCGGACGGTTGCCGGCATGGAGCTGCTCGACGGCTTCACCATTCTCCTGCTTGCCGTCGCGTTCCTCTCGACCGCCACCATGTGGTGGATCTATTTCCGCTTCGGCCATGGCGAGGCGGCGCATCTCATCGAGCATTCGGCGACGCCGGGCCGCATCGCGCGCATGGCCTTCACCTATGCCCATATCCCGATTGTCGCAGGCATCATCCTCTCGGCGGTGGCGGAGGAGTTCGCGCTTGCCCATCCGCATGGCGCGGTCGATTTCAAGACGGCGAGTGCGATCATCGGCGGGCCTGTGGTCTTCCTTGCAGGCAACATCTGGTTCAAGGCGGCGATCCGCGGCCGCTCGCCGCTGTCGCATATCGCCGGCATCGCCGCGCTGCTTGCGCTCTCGGTGGCCGTACCCTTCGTCGAGCCCTACCAGCTCTTCATGGCCGCGGCCGCCGTCCTGTTCGGTGTCGCGCTCTGGGAGTTCCTGTCGCTGAAATCGACGCGGGCGGATCACGTCGCCACGGTCTAGACCGGGTCTTCCGGTTCCATCGTCTGAAGGATGCGGATGATGTCCTCCATCGCCTCGGCGACCTCCAGGCATCGCTCGGCCGGTGCCTGCGAGAGGGTGCGGTCGATGAGGCCGGTCTGCAGGGTCATCGCCTCCTCGGTCAGGCTGCGGCCGGTCTCCGTCAGCGACAGGCGCAGCACACGCCTGTCCTTGGCGTCGGCCCGCCGCTCGATCAGGCCGCGCTTTTCGAGCTGCGGCAGCAGCATGCTCATGTTGGAGCGGCCGACGAGCAGCTTGCGGGCGAGGTCCTGCTGGGAAATGCCGTTGAAGCGATAGAGATTGATCAAGATGTCGAGATGCGGCGGCTTGATGCCGAGATGGGCGATCGCCCGGCTCATCGCCTGCTGCATCAGCTGGCAGGCACGCCCCACGCCGATCCAGCTGCGAAAGCGCGGATGATCCCAGGGGAAGGCTTGATTTTTGTTCATCGTTGCACTTTATTGTTCAGCATTGAACATCTTTTTTGGATTCCCACTATGGCATCCTTTGGCTTGAAGGTCATCCGGCTGGCGCTGTCCGGCGTCGCGAGGATCTCCCCCGATGCGGCCGGTCGCGCCGCCTTCCGCCTCTTTGCGACGACGCCCGGCCGCCGGCCGCGCACGGCGAAGGAGAAGGACCTTTTCGCGCGTTCGGCCGGCTGGATGCGGCAGGCCGAACGCGTGCCGCTCACCTTTGCCGGTGGCCGGGCCGTGGCGCACCGTTTTGCCGCGCGGCCATGCCAGAATTTTGCCGGCCGCGTTCTCGTGGTGCACGGCTGGGGCTCGCGCGCGGCCTATCTTTCGGCGCTGACGGAGGCACTGGTCGCCGCCGGCCATGAGGTGGTGGCACTCGACCTGCCGGGGCACGGCGCCTCGGGCGGGCGCACGCTGACGCTGCCGATGGCCGTCAGGGCGATCGACGCGGCGTGGCAGCGTTTCGGCGGCTTCGACTATTTCTGCGGGCACTCCTTCGGCGGGGCGTCGCTCGCCTGCGCGGCGAGCGGCCTCGTGCCGTCGGTGCCGGCGCACCGGCCGCGCCGGCTGGTGACCATCGGCTCTCCAAGCGAGATGACCTGGCTGTTCAAGGACCTCGGCCGTTTCCTGAAGCTCGGGCCGAAGGCGCAGGGCGCGCTGGAGAGCCATGTCGAGCGCATCGCCGGCGCGCCGCTTTCGGCCTTCGACGCGGCGAATGGGGCCGGCCGGCTGAAGTCTCCCATGCTCGTCCTTCATGCCGAGGACGACAAGGAGGTGCCGGCGCTGCACGCCCGGCGCTACGCCGCCTCCGGGCCGAATGTCACGCTCGAATGGGCGAACGGGTTCGGTCATCGCCGCATCGTCTCCGCCGAGCCTGTCATCGACCGGATCGTGCAGTTCCTTGCGGAGGATCGGGAGCGCATCGCCGCCTGACGGGCTTTCCGTCACGCGCCTGTCATGCAAGGGTGCGAAGCGCGGCAGCGGTCGCACAGCACAGGAGACAGGCATGAGCATCGTCACTTCGGTCGAGGAACTGAACGCGCTTTACGGGGGCCCGGGCGAAGCCTCGCTCGCCAAGGTGACGGACTATCTGCTGCCGGAATACCGCACGATGATCGCGGCCTCGCCCTTCATGGCGCTTGCCACGGTCGGACCGGAGGGGCTCGATTGTTCGCCGCGCGGCGATGCCGGCGCCGTCATTCATATCGAGGACGAGCGTACCCTGATGCTGCCGGACTGGCGCGGCAACAACCGCATCGATTCGCTTTCCAACATCGTTCGTGACCCGCGTGTCGCGCTGATGTTCCTCATTCCCGGCTCCAACACGACGATGCGCCTCAACGGCCGCGCCGTGGTGCGCATTGACGCCGAGATCACCGGACGCTTCGTGATGGACGGCAAACACCCGCGCTCCGTCGTCGTCATCACCATCGACGAGGTCTATTCGCAATGCGCCCGCGCGGTGCTGCGCGCCGACCTCTGGAATCCGGAAAAACACCGCGATACAGCCTGCCTGCCGACGGTCGGGCAGATGCTCGCCTCGGCCAAGAAGGGCTTCGACGGCGCCGCCTACGACCGGGACTGGCCCGGCCGTGCCGCCACGTCCATGTGGTAGGCGTCGGCGAATATCCCGCCACCGTCACCCGTCTTGTCTTTGATGATGATCGGCTTTGGCCGGAAAGTGGAGCAGGGAATGCAAAAAGGACTTTTTGCGGCGGCTTTCGCCGCTGTGCTCGTGGTTTCGGCCGGTGCGGCCAGGGCGGATGAGCTGATCGAGAGCTACGGCGCCTATATCGGCCAGGACGATCTCTACAATTCCAACAACGAACGCCTGACGCAGCCCTGGCAGGTCCTCCGCCAGGACCGCGCCAACGTGCATCGCTTCGGCGTGCGCCAGCCCGGCGACGACCTCGACAGTTTCTTCGCTTCCGCGCGCAACCGCGAGCTTGCCGAGCGCATGATCCGCGCCGGCCGTATCGAGCGCAGCGCCGCCCGCCGTCTGCTCGACGGCGACGTGCAGATCTATGTCGAAATCTGGCGCGGTGCGGGAGGCGACTATATCAACATCTCGGTCAACTAGCCGGAGCCTCGCGGCCGCTGCGGCGATGCTGGTCGTCGCCGCGTCCCCGGCCGGTGCTGCGGAACCCGACCTTGCGGCCCGCCTGAAACTGCTGGTGGCCGCCTATCCGGAAAGCCTTGCCGGCATCGAGGGAAACACGCTTGTCTTCAAGGATGGCGGGCCGCCGCTCGAGATCGATGACGGCAAGGCGAAGGATCACCAGGCGGCGCTTGCTGCCGGTGACGTCGAGGACAGCCTGCGGCAGATCTACCCGCTCGGGGCCTGCGAGGCGAAACCCGCCGTCGATTTCGATCCCGGCCGCATCCGCAGCGATGCGCTGATGATGCGGCTTTATGGGAAATCCGCCAAGGCGGTGCAGGCGGATCTCGTGCCGGTCAAATGGTTCGACGAGACGCTGCGCGTAACGAAGCGGCAAGGCGCGGCTGCGGCGCTGGAGAAGGTGCGCGATGCGCTTATGGCCAAACCGGAGTTGAAGCGTTATCTCGCGCCCTCCGCCGGTGTGTTCAACTGGCGAAAAGTGTCCGGTGCGAAAAACATGTCGGTGCACAGTTTCGGGGCTGCCATCGACCTCAACACCAAGTTCGCCGACTATTGGATCTGGTCGGGCGGCAAGCCCGGCAAGGTGCCGAAATATTCCAACAAGTATCCGCTGGAGATCGTCGCGCTCTTCGAGCAGCACGGCTTTGTCTGGGGCGGGCGCTGGTATCACTACGATACGATGCACTTCGAATACCGCCCGGACCTCATCGCGATCGCAAAAGCGGCAGGCGCTTCCGCCTGCCGCTGAGGGGTGGGCGATGGCTCTCGAAATCAATCGCGAACGATGACCGTGACGCCCGTCGTGACCTGTGCATAAAGGTGTTCGACGTCTTCGTTCGCCATGCGGATGCAGCCGGAGGACTGCGCCTTGCCCAGCGAGGACGGCTGGTTGGTGCCGTGGATGCGGTAGATGGTCGAGCCGAGGTAGATGGCGCGCGAGCCGAGCGGGTTTTCGAGGCCGCCTTTCATGGAGACGGGCAGGATCTTGCCTTTCTTGGCTTCACGGGCGCGCATGTCTTCCGGCGGCGTCCAGGTCGGCCATTCGGTCTTGCGCGTCACCTTTTCCGAGCCGGTCCAGATAAAACCCTCGCGGCCGACGCTGATGGCGTATTTCATGGCGAGGCCCGAGCCAAGGACGTGGTAGAGGCGGCGTTCGGAATTGTCGACGATGATGGTGCCCGGCGCGACCTTCTCCGTGAAGGCGACCAGTTCGCGGGCGATCGGCGCACGGGAGACGGCGGCGATCTTCTTTTCCGACTTTACCGGCTTGCCGCCCGAAAGCACCTGCAGCCAGCCGGTCTTCTGGGTGGAGGAGGAGAGCGAGGCGACCTCGACCGGATCGACCACATTGTCGGCGGCAACGGCGGCGCCTGCGGTGGAGAGGAGGCCTGCGAGAAGTGCGATGGCGAGCGTTTTCATTGTCCTGGTCCCTGTCGTCGGCCGTCGGCTTCGTGCCCGGCGCCTTGTTCTGATGGGGACGTTGTAGGACAGCGCTGCCGGCCACGATGTTCCGGCGGGAACAGGCCTCCGGCCGCTTCAGAAGGGCTGGATCCAAATGAGACTGCTCAACATCAGGGCGGTCAGCATCGTCAGCTCGAAAAATCCCGTTTGCATGGCGCGTTCCTCCTGCGCCTGGAACGCGCGATGGCGGCCGGGGTTCCATCGGGCGCGCAAAATGCAGAACGGCGCCCGAAGGCGCCGTTTTCGAAAGGAGTTTTGGCCGCCTACTTCCGGTAGATCAGCCAGCTCTTGGAGAAGTCCTTCTTCATGCCGTCCTCGAAGGGCATGGTGCGGTTGCGACCGCCGTTCTTGGCACAGTAGAGGGCGATGTCCGCCTTGGAGTAGAGTTCGCCCGGGCCTTCCGCCCAGGAGGCCATGCAGAAGCCGAGCGAAATGGTGATGGGGCCGTAGTTGACGCCGGTCTTGGAGTTCTTGAAGGGCGTGTGCTCCAGCGCGATGCGGATCCGCTCGGCGATCGCCATCGCCTCTTCCTCGGTGTTGCCCTCGACGATCATCGCGAATTCCTCGCCGCCGGTGCGGGCGACGAGGATGTCCTTGCGCACGTTGGCGCGGATCAGGCTGCCGACGGAAGCGAGGATCTTGTCGCCGACGGGGTGGCCATAGGTGTCGTTGATCTTCTTGAAGTGGTCGATATCGGCGAGGATCAGCGCGGTCACGTTGCGCGACATCGTCGAATTGTAGATGGCGGAGAGCTTGTCGTCGAAGGCGCGGCGGTTGGAAAGCTGCGTCAGCGAATCCGTGTTGGCGATGCGCTTGTACTCGTCGAGCTCCTTGCGCACATTGTCCATTTCGATCGACTTCTGTGCGACGTTCTGCACCATCTCCTTGCCCTGGTTGATGGTGTCGCCCGTCGCTTGCGTGAGCACGCCGATGACGCTTCTGATGATGTCGACGCTCGTGGCGTTCTTGCCGGTGATGCGGACGACCGTTTCGTCGAGCAGCTTGTTGTAGCTTTCGAGCGAGGTCTGCTCCTGCTTGAGGAGGCGCAGCAGGCCCTCCAGTTCACCGACGATCCGCGTGTGCGCGCCGTCGATGGCGGTGGCGCCATGGTGGTGGCCGAAATATTGGGCGCCGATCTCGTCCAGCTCCTCCTGTGAGGCCTTGCTGCCGAGTGCCGCGAGTTCCCGCGTCAGCTTGGGGTTGGAGCCGATATAGGCCTCATAGAACAGCTCGTAGTTCCGCGGGATGGGAGAGACACCCATTATGCGCATGGCATAGGTCACCTGCGCGGCGATATCCGGCACCTGGACCTTTTGCGCAACGGCCGTGTTCATGTCGGCTGCTCCTGATTTCCTTCATTGGCTCCCATCCCGCAAAATAATACCCAAATGCTTTGGGAATGATTAACGGTTGTAGCTGCCGCAACGGAAAGCAGTCAGAAAAAAGGCCGCAGATTCAATGGTCTGCGGCCTCCGTAGTAGAATATTCGAAAATTCTGCCTCAACCCGGCATAATCATTTTCTCAGGGCGCACAACCGCGTCGAATTCTTCGTTGGTGACGTAACCGCCGCCGACGGCCTCCTCACGCAGCGTCGTGCCGTTCTTGTGGGCGGTCTTGGCGATCTTGGCGGCGTTGTCGTAGCCGATCTTCGGGGCGAGTGCGGTGACGAGCATCAGCGAGCGGTCGAGCGCCGCCTTGATGTTGTCCTCGCGGGCCTCGATGCCGGTGACGCAATTGTCCGTGAAGGAGATCGCGGCATCCGAGAGGAGCTGGACGGACTGCAGGAAGTTGTAGGCCATCAGCGGGTTGAAGACGTTGAGCTCGAAATGGCCCTGGCTGCCGGCGAAGGTGAGCGAGGCGTGGTTGCCGAAGACCTGGGCGCAGACCTGGGTGAGGGCTTCGCACTGGGTCGGGTTGACCTTGCCGGGCATGATGGAGGAGCCGGGTTCGTTTTCCGGCAGCGCCAGTTCGCCGAGGCCCGAGCGCGGGCCGGAGCCGAGGAAGCGGATGTCGTTGGCGATCTTGAACAGCGCTGCGGCGGCCGCATTGATCGCGCCGTGCGAGAAGACCATGGAATCGTGGGCGGCCAGCGCCTCGAACTTGTTCGGTGCGGTCACGAAGTCGATGCCGGTGATCGCGGCGATGTGCGCGGCGACCTTTTCGGCAAAGCCGACCGGGGCGTTGAGGCCCGTGCCGACGGCGGTGCCGCCCTGGGCGAGTTCGCACAGGCCCGGCAGCGTCAGTTCGATGCGCTTGATCGCGGAAGCGACCTGCGCGGCATAGCCGGAGAACTCCTGACCGAGGGTGAGGGGCGTTGCATCCTGTGTGTGCGTACGGCCGATCTTGATGATGTGGTCGAAGGCCTTGACCTTGGCTTCGAGCGCGGCGTGCAGGTGCTTCAGCGCCGGCAGGAGGTCGTGCACGATGCGCTCGGCGCAGGCGATGTGCATGGCCGTTGGATAGGTGTCGTTCGACGACTGGCTCATGTTGACGTGGTCGTTCGGATGCACCGGCTTCTTGGAGCCCATCACGCCGCCGAGCATTTCGATCGCCCGGTTGGAGATCACCTCGTTGGCGTTCATGTTCGACTGGGTGCCCGAACCCGTCTGCCAGACGACGAGCGGGAAATGATCGTTGAGCTTGCCGTCGATGACTTCCTGCGCGGCCTCGGTGATGGCCTTGCCGATTTCAGGGTCGAGGCGGTTCAGTTCCATGTTGGCGCGGGCGGCAGCCTGCTTGACGATGCCGAGGGCACGCACGACCGACAGCGGCTGCTTTTCCCAGCCGATCTTGAAGTTGCCGAGCGAGCGCTGGGCCTGCGCGCCCCAATAGCGGCTGTTGTCCACTTCGATGGGGCCGAATGTATCCGTTTCCGTGCGCGTCGATGTCATTGTGCTTCCCGCTAAATACCCATGCGCTTCGGTGAGCCGCCGGCGGTGCCGCCGCATGGGAAGCGGCAGGCCGGGCACGCGCGGACCTTCCGGGGCCCCGCGCTGGCGCGAAAAAATCGCGCAAATCTCTGGCCCATCTGCGACGGGGTTGCAAGGGGCGGATTGGCGGGGCGCACGAGACTTTCGGTTAAAATCGATTAGGCCGGCGCAGGGGCGCCGACAGGTCCGGCCGGGGCTTTCGGCGCTGTGCCTTTTCCATCACAACCGCCCGCTTGTTTTTTCGCGCTCTCAAGGCGGATTTTGCGGAATTTGTGTTTCCCGCAGGAAAAATCGACGCCAATTCAAATTTTTACGGGGCTTCATCCGTCTGGCTTGCCAGGGTCTGGCGTCACGGATTCGTGAGGTTTTGCGAGGGCTGGGGGAAGGGGCGTTTCCTTTTCATCAACCATCCTTTCCTATAACTTACCGGCCTGCTGGTTCGGGCGCCGCCAGAGACCGTGAGTACGGTTCATTCGGGGAATGGAATACAGATGAAGCTTACCAAGACTGCCGTGCTGGCCGCCACGCTGGCTCTTTCCTGCGCCACTGTTTCGCTCCATGCGACACCCGCCAACGCCCTGACCGTCATGGAATGGCTGAACGGCAAGAAGAAGCAGAAGTCCGAGCCGCTCCCCGGCGTCACGACCGGCCTGGCGCTGCCTGGCGCCGAGGTGAAGCAGGAAGCCAAGCCGCTTCCGCGTGTTACCGGCCCGCGCTACTACACCTACAAGGCCGATGCCCTGAGGCGTGTCGCGGTTGACAAGCTGGCCGACCCGGTCGTCACCAGCTCCATTTCGGCCGATATCGCGCCGGCCGGCGATGCCGGTGTGCGCGCCGCCTTCTCCACCATCAATGTGCGTGCGACACCGGATGCCGCCAAGGCGGTCGAGACGTTCTACGGCACGCAGAAGAAATTCGTCTGGATCGATGGCACCGGCATCAACGACAAGGCGAAGACCGCCATCGCGGTGCTGGCCGATGCGGCCGCCGTCGGCCTCGATCCCTGGGACTATGCGGTCAAGATTCCGGCCGAAAGCTTTGACAGCGCCGACATGAATGCGCGCTACAGCGAGCTTGCGGCCTTCGAGGTCGGTCTCTCCGCGGCCGTCGCCGCCTATGTGCAGGACGCCGTGCGCGGCCGCATCGATCCGAACAAGATCTCCGGCTACCACGATTTCAAGCGCAAGGACGTCAACCTCGTCGCGGCGCTGAAGAACGTGGCGATGAGCAGCAACGTCAAGGGCTATCTCGAAAGCCGTTCGCCGGCGAGCGCCGATTTCCGGGCGCTGAAGGCCGAGCTTGCAAAGTTGAAGGCGGAAACCTCCGGCGAGGACCGTGTCGTCATCGCCGAAGGCACCGTGCTGAAGCCGGGCCAGAGCAATCCGGAACTTGCGAACATCGTCAAGGGTGTCGTCAGGCACGGTTCGGATGCACTGAAGACCGACCATTCGCTCGCCATCGCCAACTACAAGGACACGCCGGACTACACGCCCGAGCTGGTCGCGCTCGTCGAAGCCTTTCAGAAGGAGAACGGGCTGAAGCCGGATGGCGTCGTCGGCAAGGCGTCGATCCGCAAGCTCGTCGGCGGCGATTCGGTCGCTGACAAGGTCGCCAAGCTCGACGTGGCGCTGGAACAGGCGCGCTGGCTGCCGGTCGATCTCGGCGCGCGCCACGTCTTCATCAACCAGCCGGCCTTCCAAGTCTACTACTACGAGGACGGCGCGGAAAAGTTCTCGATGCGCACGGTCGTCGGCTCCAAGTCGAACCAGACCTATTTCTTCGAGGACAAGGTGCAGACCGTCGAGGTGAACCCCTATTGGGGCGTACCGCAGTCGATCATCATCAACGAGATGCTGCCGAAGCTCCGGAACGATCCGTCCTACCTCGACCGCATGGGCTATGAGGTCGCTGTCGGCGGTCGCGCGGTCGCCTCGTCGTCGGTCAACTGGTACGGCTCGACCGCGGGCGTCTCCGTCCGCCAGCCGCCGAGCGGCGACAATGCGCTGGGCGAACTGAAGATCCTGTTCCCGAACAGCCACGCCATCTACATGCACGACACACCGTCGAAGAGCTTCTTCAAGAAGGACATGCGGGCGCTGAGCCATGGCTGCGTGCGTCTTGCCGAGCCGCGCAAGATGGCCGCCGCGGTGCTTGGTGTCAGCGAGGAAGACGTCGGCAAGGAAATCGCCGGTGGCAAGAACAAGGCGCTGAACGTCAAGGCCGACATTCCGATCTACATCGCCTACTTCACCGCCTGGCCGAACAAGGACGGCGTGGTCGAGTATTTCGACGATGTCTATGACCGTGACGGCTACATGCGCAAGGCCTTCGCCGCCACGCAGAAGGCGCGGCAGGGGGAAAGCTGATCAACCCCAGGTCAGCGGATCCAGCCTGAGATAGAATGCGAGGCGCCCCTCATCGGGCGCCTCGATCTTTAGGGCGGAGAACAGTGTGTCGAAGGCCTCTGCCGCCTGTGCCTGCGTTGCCCAGTTTTCCGAAGCGTTGGCGAGCATCAGCGTGAGATCGGCATAACGATCCGCCGTGCCGAGCCGGCCGAGATCGATCAGGCCCGTGCAGCGCAGTGTGTGCGGGTCCACCATGAAATTCGGCAGGCAGGGGTCGCCGTGGCAGACGACGCGGTCCGTTTTTTCCTGCGCGAGCCGCTGCGGCAGGTCTGCCTCGACACGGGCGAGGAGCACGCTGCCCGGCTGGCCTTGATCCTCGTCGGGCAGGAAGTCCGGATTGACGGCATCGCGCGCCACCACGTCGGCGGCGCGGGCGAACATGCCGGAAAGGTTCTTTTCGAAGGGGCAATCCGCGACGGGAAGGGCGTGCATAGCCGCAAGCTGTTCGGCCATCGACGGCCATGCCTTCAGAAGGTCGTCGCCCGTAAGCGTGACGGCGGGAACGCCGGACACGGCGCTCATCATCAGGCAGGCGCCGTGTTCGTTCTCCCGCCAGTCCTCCAGCAAGGGACAGGCGATGCCCCGGCCGGCGAGCCAGCCGAGACGGTCCCGTTCGCCGGCAAGCTCCGGCGCACGGTCGCCGGTTGCCAGCTTGGCGTAGCTGCGGCCATCCGGGCTGCGGAAAACCCGGTCGCCGGATTCGCCCTGATGGACGGGAGTCCAGCCGGACCGGAGGTTCAAGAGTGTTTCCGTCCAGTCCAAGGCTTTCCTCCGGGATATCAGCGGGCGATGAGCCGCTCGACGAGGTCGGGTGTCAGTTCGTCGAAATGGGTGATGACATGGCTCGGTTCAAGGTCGGCGACGGGTACGTCCGAGTAGCCGAAGGGCACGCCGATGGAGGGCACGCCGGCATTGCGGGCGACGAGCATGTCGTTGAGGCTGTCGCCGATCATCACCGTGCGCTTCGGATCGGCCTCGGCAAGGCGGACGGTGCCGAGCAGGTGCTCGGCGTCCGGCTTGCGCACCGCGAAGGTGTCGCCGCCGGTGATCGCGGCAAAACGCGGGGTGAGGGCGAGGCCGTCGAGAAGGCGGCGGGCGAGGCCTTCCAGCTTGTTGGTGCAGACGGCAAGGCGGTGGCCGGCGCCGGCAAGGCGGTCCATGGCGTCGAGAAGGCCCGGATAGGGCACGGAAACGCCGGGCATCGCGCCGGAATAGTGCTCGACGAAGGCGGCGAGCATGCGCTGCAGCTCCTCCTCGGAAATGTCGCGTCCGCGCAGCGCGAAGGCGCGCTTGATCATCACCTGGCCGCCGTGGCCGACGAGATAGGTAAGGTCGCCGTAACCGACGGGCTCGAGGCCCTCGAGGCCGATCGTGTGGTTGAGGCTTGCCACGAGATCGTGCGCCGTGTCGATGAGCGTACCGTCGAGATCGAAGACTACGAGAGAAGCAGACATGGGGAAACCTTGTATGGGGAGGACGCAGGCAGGCCCTTCCGGTATGCGATGGCGCCGGCATTTGCAATCGCCTTCTCCGCCTTGGCCGGCATGGGACGGGCGGCGTTTTTGGCTTTCGTTTGCCGGCGGGGGCGTGTAAGTGTCTCACCGGAAATCCGGCCGCTTCGGCGCCGGCCGACGACCATTCAAGGAGTTTTGGGCATGGACGCCCGGGAAATGAAGATCAAGGCCGCAGAGGTCGCGCTCACCCATGTAGAGGACGGCATGCGCCTCGGTATCGGCACCGGATCGACCGCCGAGGAGTTCGTGCGGCTCCTGGCGGAAAAGGTCGCCGGCGGCCTGAAGGTCGAGGGCGTGCCCACCTCCGAGCGCACGGCGCGGCTCTGCGTCGAGCTCGGCGTGCCGCTGAAGTCGCTCGACGAACTGCCGGAACTCGACCTCACCATCGACGGCGCCGATGAAGTCGACGGCAAGCTGCGCCTCATCAAGGGCGGCGGCGGCGCGCTGCTGCGCGAGAAGATCGTCGCCAGCGCCTCGACGCGCATGATCGTCATCGCCGACGAGACCAAGGTCGTGGAGACGCTCGGCGCCTTCAAACTGCCGATCGAAGTCAATCCCTTCGGTCTCACCGCCACCCGCATCGCCATCGAGAAGACGGCGGCCCGCCTTGGGCTTTCCGGGGGAATCGCGCTGCGCGCCTCGGGCGACGGCACGTTCATGACGGACGGTGGACACTACATTCTCGACGCATCTTTTGGCCGCATTCCTGATGCAGATGCGCTCGCAAGCAACCTCAATGACATTCCCGGTGTCGTCGAACACGGACTCTTCATCAACATGGCGTCGCTGGCCATCATCGCGGGACCCGCGGGTGCGCGCACGCTGACGGCAAAAGACTAGACAGGAGCACAGACCGACATGATCAAATTTGCTGGTTTCGGCCGGACCCTCGCGGCGACCCTCATCGTATCGGCAGCGCTTGCCGGCGCCACCAAGGCGCAGGACGTCACCGACGAGCAGGTCAAGGCTGCCCGCGCCGCCATCGACGCGATCGGTGCCACGAACGGTTTCGACAACATCCTGCCGGGTCTTGCCGTTCGCATCAAGGCGACGCTCGTCCAGGCCTCGCCGAACCACGAGACGGAAATCAACGCCACCGTCGACGAGCAGGCTCTGGCGCTCGCCCCGCGCCGCGCCGACCTCGAGAAGGAAGCCGCGACGATCTACGCCAAGACCTTCACCCAGGAAGAGCTGAAGTCGATCGCTGACTTCTACAGCTCGCCGGTCGGCAAGAAGCTGCTGTCGGACGGCCCGATCGCCACGCGCGAAGTCATGAAGGCCGCCGAGATCTGGGCTGTCGGCGTCGACCGCGACCTGCGTGCCGAAAGCGCCAAGAAGCTGAACCCGATCCTCGGCGCCGCAGCGTCGGCCGAGGGCGGCGAAGCGCAGCCGCAGCAGTAACCGAATGATGAAGGGGCGGCGCGAGCCGCCCTTTTCCGTTATGCCGCCCTGTCGCCCGTGCTGCCAGAGCGATCTTTCGCCGATCGCGTTCCCGACCAGATGATAGTCTATAGCGTCGACCGTCTTCTTGCGGACAGTCGGTTCCAGGACTGTCTCGTTTTTTCCGCCGCCGAGCTTCTGGCCACGCATCGCGAGATTCCCCGCGAGGTGCGCTATCTGGCGGACCTGCAAAAATGGCTTCTCAGCCAGGCGACGCTGGCGCTGCACTTCGAGCATCGTCTCGATCCGGCGCGCCCGCCGATCTCGCCCAGCAATCTCCTGCGCTTCCTTGCCAATACGCCGATCGCCAGCCGCAACACCGTTCTCGCCTTCCTGGCCGAGATGCGGCAGTACGGTCTCGTCGAGCCGCTTGCGAACAGCGACCGCCGGCAGCGGGTTTTCGTTGCGCGGGCGCATACGGAAGACCTGATCCGCCGCTGGTACTGCACCCATCTGGAAGCGCTCGACCGCATGGACGGCGCGGGGCGTGCGGAGCGCCTGCGGGCGGCGCCGGACCTCATCCTTCCTGCACAGACGCGCATGGCGCGCCTGCTGCTTTCCGCGCAGGGCTGGTGTCGCCCGCCGAATGCCGTCGGCCTGTTCACCCGGGCGGAAGCGGGCAGCAACATCCTGCACGACATCGCGGCGCGGGCGCCGTGGCACCTGACGGAAACTCGGGTCTGGATCGGTCCGGTGACGTCGAGCGGCATTGCCGCGCGCTACCTGATCTCGCAGAGCCACACGGCACGCATCCTGGCCAGGGCGCGGGACGAGGGGCTGATCGGCTGGGCGCTTGCCGGCAATCGCGGCGACTGCTGGGTCTCACCGGATCTCGTCCTGGAATACCGGCGCTGGCAGGCGCTCAAGTTTTCGGCGATTTCCGAGGCTTTTCAGGCGGCCGTCGAGCGCGGTACTGTCATGGCCTGAAACGTGCGGGACCGCCGCAATGCGCGGCGATCCCGGGCGGGCTCATTCGTGGATCGTGTATTCGCCGAGCTCGCAGAGGTTCTGCGTATCGGTGGTCGTGTCGAGGTCGGAATCTTCCGTGAACTCGAAGCGCATGTCGTATTTGCAGACGCTGCGGCCGTCCGCGATGGTGATCTCGATCGTTTCGCCGGGGTTCAGGACCTGCTCGCCGAAAACATCCTCTTCCCACTTGTCGACGCCGACCGGGGAGGTGTGGAAGCGGGTCAGCACCGAGCCGGTGCCGTTCTTGAGCTTGAAGACGAGGTCTTCCGCGGCGGCCGGGCCTGCAAGCATGACGAGTGCTGCGGCGGCTGCTGTGAAATGTTTGAATTTGTGCATATTTGTCATCCGGTTAGCCCACAATCGAGCGTGCAATTCTTAGAGTGCATGCGGGCGGACGTAAACGGGAATTGCCGCCGTCGTCCTACCCATTTTTGGGCGGATCTCGCGAAGACGTGAAGGGGAGGAAGTGCCTGCAACGCCGGGCTGCGGCGGCGTGGTCTTTTCCTTTTGGCCCTGCTGTTCCTATATGTGTAGCGCCCGACGGCGGATTCGCACCGTCGGCCCCCGTCAGACGGCCGTCCGGCCAGGCTTGCCCGCAGGAGATCACCATGCCGACATTCGACTACGACCTCTTCGTCATCGGTGGAGGCTCCGGCGGCGTGCGCAGCGCGCGCCTTGCCGCCGGCATGGGCAAGAAGGTGGCTATCGCCGAGGAGTTCCGTTTCGGCGGTACCTGCGTCATCCGTGGCTGCGTGCCCAAGAAGCTCTATGTCTACGCCTCGCAGTTTCCTGAACATTTCGAGGATGCCGCCGGCTTCGGCTGGCAGGTCGGGGAGACCCGTTTCGACTGGCAGGCGCTCGTTGCAGCCAAGGAGAAGGAGATCACCCGTCTGGAAGGGCTCTACCGCAAGGGCCTCGACAATGCGGGCGCGACAATCCTTGCGAGCCGCGCCGTGCTCGTCGGGCCGAACACCGTGCGCCTGACGGCGACGGACGAGCTGGTGACGGCCGAGCGCATCCTCATCGCCGTCGGCGGCCATCCGACGCCGCATGCCGACCTGCCCGGCCATGCGCTCTGCATCAGTTCCAACGAGGCGTTCGACCTGCCGGAACTGCCGAAATCCATCCTGATCGCCGGCGGCGGCTACATCGCCGTCGAATTCGCCAACATCTTCCATGGCCTCGGTGTCGAGACGACGCTGATCTACCGCGGAAAGCAGATCCTGTCGCGTTTCGACCAGGACATGCGCCAGGGCGTGCAGGCGGCGATGGTCGCCAAGGGGATCCGCATCCTCTGCGAGGACATCATCACCCGTGTGAGCGAAGCCGAGGGTGGCAGGCGCACCGTCACCACCAAGACGGGCGAGACGCTTGCCGTCGATCAGGTGATGCTGGCGCTCGGCCGCGCGCCGAACACCGGCAGCCTCGGCCTGGACACGGCCGGCGTTGCGACGGACGAGCGGGGGGCGATCATCGTCGATGCCCATTCCCGCACCAACGTGCCCGGCATTTTCGCGCTCGGCGACGTCACCGACCGCGTGCAGCTCACCCCTGTCGCGATCCATGAGGCGATGTGCTTCATCGAGACGGAGTTCCGCGGCAATCCGGTTTCGCCGGACCACGACCTCATCGCCACCGCGGTCTTCTCCCAGCCGGAGATCGGCACTGTCGGCCTCAGCGAAGAGGCGGCGGCAAAGACCTTCGACGAGCTGGAGGTCTACCGCGCCGAGTTCCGCCCGATGAAGGCGACGCTCTCCGGCCGGCAGGAAAAGACGATCATGAAGCTCGTCGTCAATGCGGCCGATCGCAAGGTCGTCGGCGCGCACATTCTCGGCCACGAGGCCGGCGAGATGGCGCAGCTGCTCGGCATCTCGCTGAAGGCCGGCGTCACCAAGGACGATTTCGATCGCACCATGGCGGTGCATCCGACGGCGTCGGAGGAGCTGGTGACCATGTACCAGCCGAGCTATCGCGTCAGGAACGGGCAGCGGCTCTGACGGACGGCTGTTCCTCGCCGGCCAGCCGGCCGGCGAAGCGGTCCTCGTGGCGCTTGAAGAGGCCTGCGAGGCGATCGAGGGCCAGCCGCATTTCCGGCCGGTGGCGGTCGTCGTCGTTGACGGCGAGCCAGAGCGGATGGCCGAGATCCTCGATTGGGGAGCCCTCGCGCACGAGCGCGGGCATGGCGTCGCCGACGAAGGCCGGCAGTACGCCGCGCCCGGCGCCACCGGCGATCAGCCGCGCGAGCACGGCCGGCGCATTCGTCCAGGTGTGGATCTGCGGCTCGTGGTTGCGGAAAACCCATTTCTCCGCATCGGACACGGCGACCTCGGTGCCGATCGAAACCCAGGGTAGATCCGCTTCGAAGGCGAGATCTGCAGCGCGATAGACCGCATAGGCCACGGTCACCGATTTGCGCACGGCGACATTGCCGCTCTTCGGTGCGCTGTGGAAGAGGCCGATCATGCCGTGGCGATAGGTCAGGTCTTCCCCTGCCGGAAAATGCTTGCAGCACAGGCGGAAACTGTCGGCCGGGCCACGCAGCGCGCGCGTGTTTTCCGCGATGAAGTCCATCACCCAGATGTCGCCGGCTATCGAGACGATGGGCAATGCGAAGGCATCGCCGTGCCAGCGGGTGATGTCGGCGGTCGTGCGGCGGATCGTCCGGACATGGTCCAGCAGAACCACGCCGTCCGGCGCCAGCCTGTAACCCTGCTGGCTGCGGATGAAGAGCGTGCGGCCCATGGCCCGCTCCAGCGCCAGCATGCGCCGGCCGATCGTCGGTGCGCTGGCACCCGTGATCGCCGCCGCGCCGGCAAGGCCGCCCTCCGTCGCGACGTGGAAGAAAAGCTGCAGATCGCTCCAGTCGACTTCCGACATGCACCGGCTCCTGTTGAACGCCCTTTTCTAGCGCAAAAGCCGCCGGCCGGCATCGCTCATCCGTGAAACGGACGTTTCATTTCCGCATCTACGCCGGCCGGCGAGCGGTCGCTATCTCGGAAAGGATACCGGAAACAGGAGGCCGTCATGAGCCCGGAATGGATGATCGCCCTCGACAGGGCGGAGAAGATGACGAAGCGGCGCCGCGCGGACCCCTTGTCCGATCCGCTGGAGGCGGAGGCGTGGCGGGGTCTCGAAGGGGTGAGCGCGCTTCTCTCGCGTCTCCTTGCCGGCCGCAGCCGACCGAAGCGGGGCGCCACCCGGCGGGTCCTGCCGGACGGGCCGGTTGCCTCACATGCAATCCTGCGTCGTTTCTAGACCAGACCGGTCGCTTGCGGTGTTTTATTGCCTGTCCAGAAGCGGGGCCGCAACCGTTGCAAATGCGTCGATGCGGCTGGAACTGCGGCTATGCAAGACCCATCTAAAGGTTTATAAGCCCGCATCTTCAAACGGACGTGGCGCCCCGGGCTTTCTTGGGCGCATCAGGACAGGTGAGTATCATGGCAGAGAATTGGACCCCGAGTAGCTGGCGGCACAAGCCCATCCAGCAGGTTCCGGACTATCCCGATCTCGCCGCATTGGCGGCGACCGAAGAGCGCCTTTCGAAGTTTCCGCCGCTCGTCTTCGCCGGCGAAGCACGGCGCCTGAAGGCCTCGCTTGCGAATGTGGCCGAGGGCAAGGGCTTCCTGCTGCAGGGCGGCGACTGTGCCGAAAGCTTCGCCGAACACGGCGCCGACACGATCCGTGACTTCTTCCGCGCCTTCCTCCAGATGGCTGTGGTGCTGACGTTCGGCGCCCAGCAGCCGGTGGTCAAGGTCGGGCGCATTGCCGGCCAGTTCGCCAAGCCGCGCTCCTCGGGCATCGAGAAGCAGGGCGACGTGACGCTGCCGTCCTACCGCGGCGACATCATCAATGGCATCGAGTTCACGGAAGAGGCGCGCGTGCCGAGCCCGGAACGCCAGATCATGGCCTACCGCCAGTCGGCTGCCACGCTGAACCTGCTGCGCGCCTTCGCGATGGGCGGCTATGCCAACCTCGAGAATGTGCACCAGTGGATGCTCGGCTTCGTCAAGGATTCACCGCAGGCCGAGCGCTACCGCAAGCTCGCCGACCGGATTTCCGAGACCATGGATTTCATGAAGGCGATCGGCATCAGCGCGGAAAACCATCCGGGCCTGCGCGAGACCGATTTCTTCACCAGCCATGAGGCGCTGCTGCTCGGCTACGAGCAGGCGTTGACCCGTGTCGATTCCACCTCGGGCGACTGGTACGCGACATCCGGCCATATGATCTGGATCGGCGACCGCACGCGCCAGGCCGACCATGCGCATATCGAATATTGCCGCGGCATCAAGAACCCGCTCGGCCTCAAGTGCGGCCCGTCGCTGACCGCCGACGGCCTTCTGGAGCTGACCGACCTCCTGAACCCGGCGAACGAGGCTGGCCGCCTGACGCTGATCTGCCGCTTCGGCCACGACAAGGTCGCCGACAACCTGCCGAAGCTCATCCGCGCCGTCGAGCGGGAAGGCAAGAAGGTCGTCTGGTCCTGCGATCCGATGCATGGCAACACGATCACGCTCAACAACTACAAGACCCGTCCGTTCGAGCGGATCCTGTCGGAAGTCGAGAGCTTCTTCCAGATCCACCGCGCGGAAGGCACGCATCCGGGCGGCATCCATATCGAGATGACCGGCAACGATGTGACGGAATGCACGGGTGGCGCCCGGGCGCTGTCGGGCGATGACCTCGCCGACCGCTACCACACGCATTGCGATCCGCGCCTCAATGCCGACCAGGCGCTGGAGCTCGCCTTCCTTCTTGCCGAGCGCATGAAGGGCGGCCGCGATGAAAAACGCATGGTTGTGAACGGTTGATCGCCATTCGTTCATGCTTTGGTTCCGTAGATTAGCGGAACTGATGCAAGCATTCAGGAATGTGAAATTGACAGGACCGGGCCAGCTGGAAAAGCTGGCCCGGTTTTCGTTTGGGGGGAAGGCATGAGTGAGGAACATACGGGGCATTGTCTGTGCGGCGCGGTGCGCTTTCGCACCCGTGGCGCGCTCGGCAAAGTGGTTGCGTGTCATTGCAGCCAGTGCCGGCGGCAGACGGGCCACTTCTACGCCGCTACCGACGTGCGCAACGACGCGCTGACGATCGAAGGGGAAGAGAACGTCACGTGGTACCGGGCGAGCGCGACTGCCGGGCGCGGCTTCTGCCGCATCTGCGGCTCGGCGCTGTTCTGGAAGGGCGATACGGCCGATCACATATCGGTCATGGCCGGTGCCTTCGACCTGCCGACCGGGCTCGAGATGGGCGTGCACATCTTCTGCACCGACAAGGGCGACTACTACGAAATCAACGACGGTGCGCCGCAACTGCCCCAGGCGCGCTGAGGCAGCGGCGGCGCACCGTCCGGTCTACTGCACCAGCGCCGGCCGCTGGCAGCTGACGCCGGTCACGCGGATGTCCGCCTCGCCGACCCGGACGCCGGCGAGGATCAGGAGGTTGTAGAGCAGTTCGTCGATGGCGGGCGTCACGGCGCCGAGCGTGCTGCCGAGTGCCGCGGCGATGCCGGGAATGCCGATCGGCAGGCCGAGCAGCTTGATGTTGATGTCGACGTCGAGATTGCCGAAGAGGGTGCGCACGGCCGAGGTGAGCGTGTCCCGCGTCGAGACGGATTTCGTCGTGCCGGCGGCGACTTCCGTCGGCGTGTAGGTGAGGCGGGTCCTGCCGAGGTTCTTCACTTCGGTATGGGCGATCGCGTCGATGCTGAGGAGGGCGGAATCGACGATGCGGGCCTTTTCCACCCGTGCGTCGTCCGAGAAGTCCGAGAGCACGGACGGATTGACCTTGCCGATGGCCACCTCCGCGACGCCAGGCACCGCATCGACCACCACATTGGCATTCGTCGGCGAGCCGCCGAGGCAGCGGATATCGGAGAGCTTTGCCTCCGAGGCTGCGACCTCGACATAGAGCGGCAGCTTGATGCGCAGGCCGGCAAGCGCGGCGAGGCCATCGACGGAGACTTCCACGGCAAGCCGCGTCTGGGCGCTGCGCACGGCGGTGCCCGGTGCACCGAGACGGTGCGAGGGCGTTTCCACCGGCGGTTCGCCAATGGCGAGGGTCACCTTGACCGCGGCAAGGCCGGGCACGACGGCGCCGACGTCGAGCGCCACCTGGTTCTTGCCGTTGGCGAGCGCCGCGGCCGACGTGATCATCTGCAGGGCGTTGATCGACATCTTCCAGTCGCCGCCGGTGGCAATCGCGAGGCCCTTCTTCGGGTCGAGATTGAGAATGCGGGACAGCGGCAGCTTCACCTTGCTGCCGGCCGTTGCCTGTTCGACGAGCCGCAATGCGGAGCGCACGGGGCCGGACAGGCCCTCGACGGCGCGCATCGAGGCGAGGAGCTGCGGCATGGTGATGCCGGCGTTCAGCACATCCTCATAGGTGCCTGCCGTCAGGTTGAGGTGCGTCGCGACGGCCTTCAGGAAAGGGTTGACGGAGATGTCGGTATCGACCAGCGCCCGGTAGTCCATGACATTGAGGGAGAGGTTGGTGCCGAGCAACTGGCCGAGCACCGCGTTCAAGATTCCGTCATTGAGGCTGGCAAGGCGTGTTCCGATGGAAAAGGCCGCCGTCTTGGAGCGGGCGGCCGAGCCGGTTGCCGAGAGCAGCGGGGACTTGGGGGTGAAGAGCGTTGCGACGAAGAGATCCGACGAGCGGGTCATCGTCACCCGTGCGGCGTCCGCATCGGCGCTCGCCGCCTTGAAGCGCTCCGCCGGGGCGATGTCGGGATCGGCCGTGTAGCGACCACGCTCGACGACAGCCGTTGCCGGCGTCGCCTTGGAGTTGAAGGTGGTGACGACGGCCGGGATGGTGGCGCCGTCCTTGCCCGTCACGGCGACAGGGAGGTTGTTGAGCGCAAAGTAGCTGGCGGCGGATTTCTCCGCGTCGTTGACATTGGAGGCGGCGGCAATGGCGGCAAGGTCGGCGGCGGTCTGCAACTCGCGCTGCTGCACGGTGAGGTAGCCGTAGTCGACGCCGAGGGCGAGCGAGAAGATCAGCAGCGGCAGGCTGATGGCGGCAAGCGTGCCAATGTTGCCGTCGCGGTCGGAAAGCAAGGTGCGAGAGCGTTTCATGGTCACATTCCTCCGACACGGACGGTGGAGTAGCGTTTAATCTTCTGGCTGGGCAGGGCGAAGGTGAAGAGGTTCCAGATCGGCAGATCCTCGGAGTTGTAGGTGATCGTGACCGTGAATTGCTCCGGGTTGGCCGGATCGTCGGTAACGACGACCTGCATCTTTGCACGATTGAGGAAGGCGTAGTCGAAGTGGGACGTATCGAGGTAGCGGTTGACGAGCGTGATGCGCTCGGTCTGGTTGAGGCCGGCAACCGCCGTGCGGGCCGCGTCTGCTGCGACCTGCTGTACCGCATGGGTTACGCTGAGATAGACGCCGTAGGCGATGAGCGTAAAGAGCACAAGGAAGAACAGGGGCGCAATGATCGCGAATTCCAGAGCCGAAGTGCCGAATCGATCCTTTACCAGGTTAGACAGCGTGTGCATGACATCTCCTCCTTGGGATTGTCCGCTGACAAGGTATTCGCGCATTCTGGTGGAATGCACCTATATCGTGCGCCCTGTGTGTTAATTTTCTCCTATTAATTGAATTAGCTAAAATTGTAACTCAGATAGGTTGTGGACGATTGTCACTCCCTCTGCCGCAGCACCTCGTGCAAGCGCAGAACCTCCAGTTTCAACGCAGCGATCTCGCTGATGAAGTGGGTGTCGATCTTGTGGTGCAGTGCCATCAGTTCGATCTCGGCCTTCAGGTTGACCTCGTAATCCTTCGAGGCCTCGAAGCGGTCGCGGGCGGCCTGCCGGTTCTGCGACATCATGATGATCGGCGCCTGAAGGGCAGCGAGCATGGAGAGCACGAGGTTGAGGAAGATGAAGGGGTAGGGATCGAAGGCTTCACGCGTCAGCACGATCGTGTTGACGATCGTCCAGACAACGAGGAAGCCGAGGAAGGTGATGATGAAGGCCCACGAGCCGCCGACGCGGGCGATGGCGTCTGCGACCCGCTCGCCGACAGACTGTTTTGCGTCATAGGCGTCGTTGCGATCCTCTGAAAGGATGCGACCCTCGCGGGAATGGAGAAGGACCTCGCGCTCGGTATCGTCGAGTTCGCTGGAGGCTTTGCCGAAGAGGATCTGGGCGGCGTCGTCGAAGGGTCTCATGGCCAGGCTCCGTTGTGGGAATCGGAGCCCTAACCTAACGTTCTTTTCTGGGAAATCAGTAGCCTGCGGCCATCAGTTCCGCATGGGAGTTGAAGAAGCGCTCCAGGCCGTACTGCTTGCCGAACATGATGTCGTGCTGCAGGAAGCGGAAGTCGCGCACCAGCGGGTCGATCGTCTTCTTGCGCGCCCAGCCGCCCGTACCGTTGCCCTTGGCGTCGATCAGCATGTAGCGGTCGATGACGCGCAGCTTCTCGTGCACCGCGCCGAGGAACCCGGTGTAGTAGGGATGCTCGAAGCCGGCTTCCTTGAGGATGTAGTAGGACAGGAACGCCGGGCTGATCGTGCCGATTTCCTTTTCCGCACCCGTCTTGTTCGACCAGATGACGAGCGGGGTCTCGTGTTCCTTCTTCATCACCTCGGGCGAACCCTTGCGTGAAGCGGTGATGCCCTTCATGTAGCCGGAGTTCTGGTAGACGGTGTTGAGCGGCGGCAGGTGGTCGCCGAAGACGACGATGATCGTCTCGCGGTCGCGGTCCTTGGCCCAGTCCATCAGCATCTTCAGGCTGTTGTCGGCTTCCTTCACGCCCTGCGCGTAGCTTGCGAGCATGCGGTTGTCGCGGGCATCGAGCTTGCCGTCGACCTTGATGTCGGTCTTGGCGTAGCGGCCGTCGTCATAGGGGCCGTGGCCCTGCAGCGTGACGGTGAAGAAGAAGAAGGGATCTTCCTGCAGGTCCGCCTGACGGATGATCTCCTTGGTCAGCGCCTCGTCCGAGGTGAAGTTGCCACGCTTGGCGAGCGGCGGCATCTTGTCGACGTCCTTGAAGGTCTCGAAGCCGAACGCCTTGTAGACGCTGTTGCGGTTCCAGAACCAGCCGGAGAAGGGATGGATGGCGCGCGCCGTGTAGCCTTCCGCCCGGAAGAAGGTGGCAAGCGAGGGGATCGGCTTTCGCACATATTGCTGGTAGGGGATCGAGCCCGTCGGCAGGAAGGCGTTGGAGAAGCCGGTCAGCGCCTCGAACTCGACATTGGCGGTGAGGCCGCCGAATTCCGGCGAGAAGACGTTGCCGCCCTGGCTTTCGCGGATGACGGGCATCGGGTCGGCCGAAAGCTTCACGCTCTCGATGCGCGCCGGATCCCACAGCGATTCACTCATGACGACGATCACGTCGGGCTTCGAACGGTGCGTGGTGCCGGCCGGCAGCGGCTTGGAGGGGATCTTGTCGATCGCCTCGGTCATGTAGCCGGCGGGCGCCTGGACGTTTGCCATCGGCAGGTTGATGGCAAAGGCCATGACGAAACCGTTGTGGCGATAGTTCTCCGCCTGATCCCACATGATCGGGAAGACTTTCAACCGGTCGCGGACCCAGGAGAACTCGTTGTAGTCCATGATGGAGACGAAGCCGGCGAGAAGCGGCAGCGCGACGGCAAGCCGCGTCAGGCGTTCCCTCTTCGTCAGCGGCCGGAAACGGCGCCAGGCGAAGACCCACAGGCTGATGAGGCCGGCGACGGAGGCGAGAACGGCGACGGCGAGGAGAGCGGCCGTCCACGGCCGGTCCTGCACGAGCACGGGCATGAGTTCCAGAATCTGCCGGCCGAACAGCAGGTCCGTCGGGTAGAGCGGATCGGTGAGGAAGACCTGCTTCTGCTGGGAAATGACGCCCATCAGCACGACGAGCGGCGAGACGAGCAGGACGGCCTTGTGCTGGCGGCCGATCAGCGCGTCGACGGCGAGGTAGAGCAGGAAGAAGACGCCCGTCGTCGTCCAGGCAGGCTGTTCGAGATTGGTTAAATAGAGGCGCACCTGATCGAGCGCGCCGCGCGTGATCCATTCGACGACGACGACGGTGAGGAGCGCAAGAAGGACGGAAACGGCAAGGGAACGCAGGACGGCAAGCGTCTTGGCATGGCGCGCGAAGAAGCCGGCCTCGACGGCGCGTTCTTCGGTTGCATTGATTGCCACGGCTGCGGAGGTGAACAGGGCCAAGGCCGTCTCCAGATTTCATGAAAGTTTCGTGTATCTGTCATACGGACGTCATCTTGAACAGGAGATGAACGGTTTCTGCAACGTTCGTCCCCCGCTTTGGTTCCGTCTGTTGCAGGCCCGCCATGGCGCTGCGGACCCGTTGAAAACCGGGCTCTTGCGCCGAAAGGTCCGGCAAACGCTCCGCGCTTCATTCCCAAAACGTCCGCCATGCTCTAAAGAGCTTGTCGACCGTTCGAGAGGGCGACAGCGACGCGCGGCCGCAGGCTCGGACACCAGCAAGAGATGGGTCCGCAGACATGACTTCCGATCAAGACATGACCTCCGATCAAGGCAGGGCGACGCTGCGCATCGCGGTTGCGCAATTGAACCCTGTAGTCGGCGACGTCGCCGGCAACCTTGCCAAGGCGCGCGCCGCCCGTGAGGACGCCGCCCGGCAGGGCGCCGATCTGCTGCTGCTGACCGAACTCTTCATCTCCGGCTATCCGCCGGAAGACCTCGTGCTGAAGCCGGCCTTCCTGAATGCCTGCCGGCGCGCGGTCGATGATCTGGCGGCCGATACCGCCAAGGGCGGCCCCGGCGTCATCATCGGCTTTCCGAGGCAGGACGAAACCGGGCGCTACAATGCGGTCGCCGTCATCGACGACGGCAAGGTGATCGCGGTGCGCGACAAGGTGGACCTGCCGAACTACGGCGAGTTCGACGAGAAGCGCGTCTTCGACCAGGGCGCGATGCCCGGTCCCGTCAATTTCCGCGGCGTGCGTCTCGGCATCCCGATCTGCGAGGACATCTGGGGCGATCTCGGTGTCTGCGAGACGCTGGCCGAGAGCGGCGCGGAAATCCTGCTGTCGCCGAACGGCTCCCCCTATTATCGCGGCAAGGTCGACATCCGCCACCAGGTCGTCCTGAAGCAGGTCATCGAGACCGGCCTGCCGCTGCTCTATGCCAACCAGCTCGGCGGACAGGACGAACTGGTCTTCGACGGCGCCAGCTTCGCCTTCAATGCGGACAAGTCGCTCGCCTTCCAGATGAGCCAGTTCGAGGAGACGATCGCGCTCACCACCTGGAAGAAGCGGGCGGACGGCTGGGTCTGCGACGGTGGGCCGGCGTCGCGCATTCCCGAGAAGGAAGAGGCCGACTACCGGGCCTGCCTGCTCGGCTTCCGCGATTATGTCAACAAGAACGGCTTCAAGAACGTCGTGCTCGGCCTGTCCGGCGGCATCGATTCGGCAATCTGCGCGGCGATTGCCGTCGATGCGCTCGGCGAGGAGCGGGTGCGCTGCATCATGATGCCCTACCGCTACACGTCGAAGGATTCGCTGAAGGATGCGGCCGATTGCGCCCGGCTGCTCGGCTGCCGCTATGACATCGTGCCGATCGAGGCCCCGGTCACCGGCTTCCTCTCCTCGCTTTCGGAGCTTTTCGAAGGCACGGAGGAAGGCATTACGGAGGAAAACCTCCAGAGCCGCGCACGCGGCACCATTCTCATGGCGGTGTCCAACAAGTTCGGCTCGATGGTCGTGACGACCGGCAACAAGTCGGAAATGTCGGTCGGCTATGCGACGCTCTACGGCGACATGAACGGCGGCTTCAATCCGATCAAGGACCTCTACAAGATGCAGGTCTATGCGATCTCGCGCTGGCGCAACGCGCATGTGCCGCCAGGCGCGCTTGGGCCGACGGGCGAGGTGATCCCGCAGAACATCATCGACAAGGCGCCGTCGGCGGAGCTGCGTCCCAACCAGACCGACCAGGATTCGCTGCCGCCCTATCCGGTGCTCGACGACATCCTCGAATGCCTGGTGGAGCGCGAGATGAGCACCGAGGAGATCGTCGCCCGCGGGCATGACGCGGCGACCGTGCACCGCGTCGAGCACCTGCTCTACATCGCCGAGTACAAGCGCCGCCAGTCCGCGCCGGGCGTGAAGATCACCAAGAAGAATTTCGGACGAGACCGGCGCTATCCGATCACCAACCGTTATCGCGACCGGGGGTAGGGCGTGGGCGATCCCGCCGACAAGCCGGGCCTGCGCCCGGCCTTCACCGAGGAGGAAGTCCGGCTGATCCGGCTGTGGTCACTCAGTGATCTTTCGGCCGGGCGGCAGCTTTCGGCGCAGATCGCTTATTTCGCTACGCCGGCGGTTTTCGGCTTCTACGGCTTTGCAACCGGCAGCCTCGTCATTCTCGGCGTTGCCTTCCTTTCCATCCTGCTGCTCCTCGTCTGGGGTGTCGTCACCACCTGGCGCGACCAGCGCAATCTTGTGCTGATGCAGTCTATCTGCCGGAAGCTCTCGGCGGAGGAGGAGACTCGGCAGGATGGAGCGTCAGGTTTCCCGGATCCGGCTGGCGGAAGTTAAGTTTTCGCTCACCAGCTCATTTAAGCGAATTTTGCCGTCTGTCATTTAGCCTTCGTCCCATAAGCCGGAGAAACCGGCAGGGGACAGGCAGGGAAACGATGACAGGCAAGGCGCAGGTGGGCCGCTCAATGCGGCGACGCGGGGTTGGTCTGGCGATCCGGATGGCGGCGGTGATGATCGTCGTCCTGTTCGGCGCCGCGAACTATCTCGTGCTGGACTATGCCATTGAGCGGGCCGACAGTTTTGCCGCCGAGACCGAGCGCACGCTGGTGCGCAACGAATTCGGCCATCAGATCGACCAGGTGGTGCAGTACCAGAGCCAGTTGTCCTTCTGGGACAAGACCTTCAACGAACTGAAGGACGGCATGCCGGGTGATGCCTTCGTCAAGGATCAGCTGCGCGACTGGATGTGGGCCGACTTCGGCTTTTCCTGGATGATCTTCACCACGCCGGACGGGGAAAAGGTGCTCGGCGTGCATCGCGGCGAGACGGTTTCCGAAAGCAAGGCGCGCGAGAAGCTGCATTGGGTGAGCGACCTGACGCTCAAGGCCGAGCGCGCCTACCGCGAGGCGCTGTCGCCCGACCGTGGCGGATGGCAGGTCCAGGGCGCCAAGGAGGACCCCGACCTGCTGACGCCGGCGCTGCCGGAAATCCACGTCTCCGGCATGCGCCTCATCGACCGCGTCATGAGCATCGTCGTCGTGCAGGCAGTTATCCCGAAGTCGCTCTACATTCCCGCAAGCCGGATGCAGCCGACGCTGCTGATCACCGTCAAGCCGGTTTCGCAGAAGATGCTGGCCAATACCGAGCGGCGACTCGGTTTGCGCGACCTCGGCTTCACGCCCATCGTGACGCAGGAGCCGGGGCTGGTGATGACGCCGGTCGGTGCCGATACCTACAATCCGATGGTCGCCTCCTGGCGGCCGAACATGCCCGGCCTGTTCGTCTGGAAATCGGCACTGCCGCAGATCGCGATGTTCGTGCTGGTCTTTGCCGGCGTCATGCTGTTTGTCACGCTGCGCTTCTCTGCACTGGTCAAGGCACTGCAGCGCAGCGAGGCGCAGAACGCCTTCCTTGCCCAGCACGATCCGCTGACGGGGCTGAAGAACCGCAGCGGTTTCGACGAAGAGGTGCGCCATGCCATCCGCAAGGGCGAGAGCCAGCCCTTCTCGATCGTCGCTCTCGACCTCGACCGGTTCAAGGCCGTCAACGACCGGTACGGCCATGCGGCTGGCGATGCGGTGCTGCAGGCTGTCGCACGCCGCTTTTCCGAGCGTATCGGCCCGCTCGGTACGGTCGCCCGCCTCGGCGGCGATGAGTTTTCCGTGCTCCTTGGCGGTGTCTCCAGCCGCGAGATGCTCCTCGAGCTTGCTGAGGGCCTTGTCCGGGATGCGCAAATACCGATCGCCCATGACGGGCAGCTTCTGGTCATCGGCGGCAGCGCGGGCATTGCCCAGTTCCCGGACCATGGTGGTAGCCTGCACGATGTGATGGTGATGGCGGATGCGGCGCTCTATGCGGCCAAGAATGCCGGTCGCAACCGAGCCGTTCATGTCGGCGACATGGCTGGCGACGCGATTGCCGAAGCCGATGCGGTACGCGCGGCCTGACCAGTCGCCCTGCGCACTGAAGCGCCTACCGCCTTGTTTCCATGGGGTTTCCGCCAGGATGCGCCGCAGCAGGCGCCGGCCCTGTCTGAAGATAGTCGTGTCCGGTCGGTCTCTGTCTCCGGAAATGGCTTGAGAAACAGCCCGATAGGGGATTTGCTTGCGGAAATGAATCATGTGTCGATCGGCTTCTCGTTGTTCGCGAGCCAGTGTCGGCCGGTCTGCAAGGGAGGCATGGCATGAGTGAAGGTGCGCGGCTCGACGGCAAGATCGCCGTCGTCACGGGAGGAACGCAGGGACTGGGGGCGACGATCGCCCGGCTCTTTGCCGAGCGGGGTGCGGCGGGCCTCGTCATCTGCGGTCGCAATGCCGCCAAGGGCGAGGCGAAGGCCAAGGAGATTTCCGGCGCGACGGGTGTTGCGACACTCTATGTGAAGGCCGATCTCGCTGTGGTCGAGGATGCGCGCGCGGTCATTGCCGCCTGCGACGCGGCCTTCGGCCGTGTGGACGCGCTGGTCAACGCCGCCGCCATCACCGACCGCGGCACGATCCTCGATACGAGCCCGGAGCTGTTCGACCGCATGTTCGCGGTCAACGTACGCGCGCCGTTCTTCCTCATGCAGGAGGCGATCACGGTGATGCGGCGCGAGAAGACCGAGGGCACCATCGTCAATATCGGTTCGATGTCGGCCAAGGCCGGCCAGCCCTTCATCGCCGCCTATTGTGCCTCCAAGGGCGCGCTCGAGACGCTGACCAAGAACACGGCCTATGCCGTTCTGCGCAACCGCATCCGTGTCAACGGCCTCAACATCGGCTGGATGGCCTCGGAGGGAGAGGATCGCATCCAGCGCGAATTCCATGGCGCGGCCGACGACTGGCTGGCGAAAGCGGCGGCAAGCCAGCCCTTCGGGCGGCTCGTCGATCCGGCCGAGGTGGCGCGGGCCTGCGCCTATCTCTCCTCGCCGGAATCCGGCCTGATGACGGGCTCGGTGATCTGCTTCGACCAGTCTATCTGGGGTGCCTATGACGGCTCGCCCCATCCGGATGCGCCGCTCTGAGGCGCAGGCACGGCGGTGCATGGCGCAGGCGGGCTTGATCGTGCCCGCAAGCCATGCGCATATCCTTCGCGTCAGGTGCCCGCTCCGGCGGGAGAATCGGGAATCCGGTGCGGGCGAAACGCTCAGGTCCGGAACGTGCCCAACGCTGTGACGGGGATGGTTTGCACCGTAAAAGCTTGAATCGATTCAGGCTTTTGCCACTGGTTGTTCAACCGGGAAGGCAGGTGCCTGCCGCGTAACCCGAAGTCAGAAGACCGGCCTGGCACGATAGACCGAACCGCGCGGACGGCGGCAGGTTGTGACGCATTGTTGGGGAGATGACGATGCGAAGCGAACCCTTGGACCCTCTGGTCCGGGCGGGCGCCTTTTCCCGCGAGGAAAAGCAAGCCGTCTACCGTGCCATCGAAACGCGCCGCGACGTGCGCGACCAGTTCCTGACCGATCCCCTGCCGGACGACCTCGTCGGCCGCCTGCTGCAGGCCGCTCACAATGCCCCGTCTGTCGGTTTCATGCAGCCATGGAACTTCCTGTTGGTGCGCAGCGCGGCGACCCGTCAGGCGGTGCATGCGGCCTTCCTGAAAGCCAATGCCGAGGCGGCGGCGATGTTCGAAGGAGAGCGTCAGGCGCAGTATCGTGCGCTGAAGCTGGAGGGTATCCTGAAGGCGCCGCTGTCGATCTGCGTGACCTGCGATCCGACCCGCGGCGGCAGCGTGGTTCTCGGCCGCACGCACAACCCGCGAATGGACGTCTATTCCACGGTCTGCGCCGTGCAGAACCTGTGGCTCGCGGCGCGGGCGGAAGGCGTCGGCGTCGGCTGGGTCAGCATCTTCCACGACAGCGATATCCGTTCGATCCTCGGCATACCCGGCCATGTCGAGATCGTCGCCTGGCTGTGCGTCGGCTTCGTCGACCGACTCTACGGTGAGCCGGAGCTGGCGGTGAAGGGCTGGCGGCAACGCCTGCCGCTGGAAGACCTGGTGTTCGAGGAACGCTGGCCGGAGGAAGGCGTCAGTTGACGCCGGCATCCACCGGGCGGCCGAGGTCGATGGCGGATTCGTTGGCCGGCAGGAAGACCGGGCCGACCGTGCGCACCTTGCTGCTGGCCGGGTCGTAGTCGCGCTCCTCGACCTTCGCCGGCATCTTGACCGGGGTCTCTTCCTTCTTCGGCAGGGTGCGAATGGTGGTGATCGAGCCGCTGTCGGAATCGTCGGCGGTGCCGGCGCGCGCGGTCTCGGCGTCGTCGCCCTTCAGCGCCTTCTCGCGCTTGATCATCTCCTGGTAGTAGGCCGAGAGGTTGCAGCCGCAGGCGCCGGGCTTGGAAAGGTCGCGCGTGCGGTAGGAGAAGGCGTTCGGCATTTCGTAATAGGGGCGGCCCGTGACCGTGGAGGTCATCTGCTCGGTTTCCTGGCCGCTGGTCATCGACTGGTAGAACAGTTCGGTCTCGGTTTCCGGGCACATCATGGCGCAGACCTTCTGGTCGCGCCGGAAGTCGAGCGGTGTCGCGCCCGACGAGATCGGGAAGAAGCCGCCGTCGCAGGTGCGCACGCAGACGGTGCGCAGGTTGCCATGGCCGTTGCTGCCGCCGAGCGAGCGCAGTTTCAGGCGCTCGCTGCCGTCGGGCGCGGTGCCGAGGGGCAGGGTGCGCTTTTCATCGAGCGTGCGCAGCGTCTCGGTCGCCGCGATCGGCATGACCTTCGCCTCGTTGCCGCAGCCGTTGCTCGCCAGGAGGGCGGTGAGACGGCTGCGCTTGCCCTGCGACGAGGTGCCGCCGGCAAATTCGCGGCGCTTCTTGTCGAGGATTTCAAGGTTGCGCTCCATCTTGCCGATGACGCTTGAGAGCGTGTCGCAAGCTTCGGCATTCGCCCCGCCGACCACGATGATGCTGCCGCCCGAGCAGCCAAGGCGGCGCTGGTCACTCTTGGCCTTGCGCAGCTGAATGTTCTGGCGGGCGATCGCGCCGGCATATTTGCGGGCGCTCGTCGTATCGACCACCACCTTGGGCAGGTTGGCCAGCTCCGCCTGGAGGCGCTCGCACACGTTCGCCGCCGCCGTGCCGCCCGATAGGAGCAGCGGCAGGCCGGTTGCAATGGCAAGGAGGAGGCGAAGGCGCCCGGTCACATCATCGATCCCGTGAATTGGTTGGGCCGCGTTCCGGCCGCATATGCAGTTCCTATCATAGGCCCTGGCGGGGGAAGCGCAACGTGCTCCCGGATTTGTGATTAATGTCGGTCACAAAATATGAGTTGCGTATTCACCTTTTTGCCCGTGGCGCGCAATTGATCTCCCATGGGCCTTGGTGTAGCACTCTCGACAAACTCAACAGCCGGTCTGCGCCCGGATGGCGCAACCGCCTATGGCGGAACCCCGGCCCTTGCAGGCAGGTATTCATGCGGATTTCCTCCATCTTGCTCAGCCCCTGGTACGCGCTTCAGCTCGCATCCGGCGCAAAATCCTTCGCTGACAACCCCATCATCGGCAGCAAGTGGCTGAACCGGAAGGGCTTGCACGAGAAGCGCGTTTCGCTTGCCATGCGCATGGCTGCCTGGCGCCGCAAGAAGCTGGAAAACCTCGTCGCCCCGGATCACCGCCGGCAATATGCCGAGAACGGTTTCGTGAAGATCGAGAACTTCCTGTCGCCCGACGTGTTTGCCGCGGTCACCCGCGAGATCGCCGAGCGGGATTTCGAGCGCTACGACATGCTGCAGGGCGAAACCGTCACGCGCCGCGCGATCATCGACGACAGCGACCTCGAAAGCCTGCCGGGCTTCAAGGCGGCGCGCAACGACCCGCGCGTCAGCAATCTCCTGCGCTACGTCTCGTCCCATGCCGGCCAGCCGCTGCTCGTCGTGCAGGTGGTGATGGCGCTGCCGTCCGTCATCACGCAGGGTTCGACCGACCCGCAGACCGCGCTGCACAGCGACACGTTCCAGCCGACGGCCAAGGCCTGGCTGTTCCTGCGCGATGTCGGCGAGGAGGACGGCCCGTTCGCCTATGTGCCCGGCTCGCACGAGATGACGCCGCAGCGCCTCGCCTGGGAGCGCGACATCAGCGAGAATGCCGATGCGATCGAGAACAAGTATTCCGCCCGCGGCTCGCTGCGCATCATGCCGGACGAGCTGACGGCGCTGGGCTATGGCCAGCCGGTCAAGATGACGGTGAAGGCGAACACGCTTGTCGTCGCCGACACGCACGGCTTCCATGCCCGCAGCCCGAGCTACAAGACGACGACGCGCATCGAGATCTACGGCTCGCTGCGCCGCAATCCCTTCCTGCCGTTTACCGGTCTGCACATCGCCTCGCTGCCCTTCATCGCCTCCGGCATGAACCGCCTGATCATCTCGGCCATGGGGTTTCGTGCGAAGCTCGGCCTCAAGGGCTCGCCCTGGAAGGATGCCGGCCAGGGCAAGGCCGACGAATGGTCGAAGCGGCTGAAGCAGCCCTCGGCCTGAGCCTTAAAAAACCGGACGAACCGGACGCACCCTTGCAAGGCGGTCGGTTCGACCCTAGATTTCCGGCAACGCAATGCCGACCGGATGGTGCACCATGGATTTCAACCCGACCACAAACCGACTTCGTTTTGTCCTCGGGGAAATCTCTATTCATGCCGCATTCCATCACCCTTTCCAAAATCCGGTGGTCCACGCCTGACGGCCACGCCCTCCTTTCCGATCTCGACCTGACCTTCGGCGCCGAGCGCGCCGGCCTCGTCGGCCGCAATGGCGTCGGCAAGACGACGCTGCTGCAGCTCGTCACCGGCGCGCTCACGCCGCAGGCCGGCACCGTCGCCGTGAACGGCACGGTCGGGCTGCTGCGCCAGAGCGTGCAGGTCAACCCGCAGGAAACCGTTGCCAGCCTGTTCGGCATCGTCGAGGCGCTCGACCTGCTTTCCCGCGCGGCGCGCGGGGAGGCGGACGCCGAGGCCCTTGCCGATGCGGACTGGACGCTGGAGGCGCGGCTTGCCGCCGCGCTCGCCCGCGTCGGGCTGGAGGCGGAGGCGGAGACGCCGCTTGCCGCCCTTTCCGGTGGACAGCGCACGCGGGCGGCGCTCGCGGCCCTCATCTTCAGCGCGCCCGATTTCCTGCTGCTCGACGAGCCGACGAACAATCTCGACCGGGATGGGCGGCAGGCGGTCATCGATCTGCTCGCCGGCTGGCGGGCGGGGGCGATCGTCGTCAGCCACGACCGCGCGCTGCTGGAGACCATGGATGCCATCGTCGAGCTGACGACGCTCGGCGCCACCCGCTATGGCGGCAACTGGAGCGCCTATCATGCGCGCAAGGCGCTGGAACTCGCCGCCGCCCATCGTGACCTTGCGGATGCGGAAAGGCATGCCGCCGAGGTGGCGCACACCATGCAAGTCATTGCCGAGCGCAAGGCGCGCAAGGACAGTGCCGGCCGCCGCAAGAAAGCGCGTGGCGACATTCCGCGCATCATGCTGGGCGCGATGAAGGAGCGCAGCGAGCTGACGGGCGGCGCCAATGCGCGGCTTGCCGAGGACCGCCAGGCGCAGGCGGGCGAGGCGGTGGCGGCAGCGCGCGAGCGCATCGAAATCCTCCAGCCGCTGAGCGTCAGCGTGCCGCCGACCCATCTTGCCGCCGGCAAGACGGTGCTCCGGATGGACGGCGTCACCGCCGGCTACCGGCCGGACCGTCCGGTCATCCGCGACCTTTCCTTCACCTTGACCGGGCCGGAGCGGGTGGCCGTGGCGGGGCCGAACGGCGCGGGCAAGACGACCTTCCTGGCGCTCGTCATCGGCGCGCTGACGCCGTGGCAGGGCAGCGCGCGCCTCTTTACGGACGCCTCCATGCTCGATCAGAAGGTGAGCCTGCTCGATCCGGCCCTGTCGATCCGCGACAATTTTCGCCGGATCAACCCCGGTTCCGGCGAAAATGCCTGCCGGGCGGCGCTGGCGCGTTTCATGTTCCGCGCGGATGCCGCGCTTCAGGTCACCGGCAGCCTTTCGGGCGGGCAGCTGCTGCGTGCCGGACTAGCCTGTGTGCTCGGCGGGGGCCGGCCGCCGGCGCTGCTGGTCCTCGACGAGCCGACGAACCATCTGGATATCGATTCGATCGAGGCGGTGGAGGCGGGACTGCGCGCCTATGACGGCGCGCTCCTCGTCGTCAGCCATGACGAGGCGTTTCTGACGGCGATCGGCGTGACGCGCCGGCTGGAGCTTTCTGCGGGAGGATAGGAAGGCCGGGTTTTTGCCCGACCTTCCTTCTTCAGGCCTTTCCGAAACGCTCGATGACCTCGGCAAGCGGAACGTGGCCCTTGAAGGCGCCGTTGCCGGCCGGTGTCTCGCCGCTTTCAAGTGCGGTGGCGAACACGACGGCAGGGTCGGCCTCCAGCCGGCGGCGGATGGCCTCGATTCGGGGCCAGCGGCTTGCCGGGGCGACGGCGTGGTAGTCGAGCCAGCGCGCGACGCCGATCAGCACGCCGTCCGCCAATGTCGGACGGTCGCCGGCAAGATAGGGCGTGTCGCCGAGCATCGCCTCCAGCTTGTCGTGCCGTTCGATGACCCCCTCGCGGCCCCAGCGACGCAGCGAATCTTCGAGCACCGGGTCCGGTGTCTCCAGTTCGAGCGCCGACCAGAGCGGGCTGAAGGAACCGGTGAAGCCGGTGTTGAGGAAGGCCATCAGCTGAACCATGCGGTCGGCTTCCGGCGCCGTTGCCTCGAAGCTGACGCGCCGTTCCGTGTCGCGTGCGGCGATCCAATGGGCGATGGCCATGGTTTCGGTGATCACCCGGCCGTCATCGGTGACGAGGGCGGGTGTCTCGTGCCGGGCGTTGAGGCGGGCATAGGCAGGGTCGCGCATGTCGCCCAGCATGTCGACGCGGCAGAGGCGATAGGGTTTTCCCAGCCACTCCAGCGCGGCGACAAGGCCCATGGAGCTTCCGGCGGGGAAGCCGTAGACGAGGATCGGTTCCAATGTTCTTCTCCGTGATTTCTGTTGACCACGCTGCGCAGCGACACTGGACCTAAGCCTTGCCTGCCCCCATGTAAATTACGCACATTTTTGTCACCACGCCGGAGCCCGTCATGAAGGATCTCGTTTCCCGTTGCCCGATCGAGGAGGTCATGCAGGTCTTGAGCGGCCGCTGGCCGACGCTGCTGATCTATTACCTCAAGGACGGAACGAAGCGCTTCAGCGACCTCAGGCGCGACAATCCCACCGTCTCGCACCGCATCCTGACGCTCGAACTGCGCAAGCTGGAAAAGGCGGGCATCGTGCAGCGCACGGTGTTCGACGGCTATCCGCTGCGGGTCGAATACGACCTCACGCCATCCGGCCTGACGCTGTTGCCGCTGGTCGATGCGCTCGGCGACTGGTGGGAGGCGCGGGATGCTGCGCACCCGGCGCTGCAAACGAAGACGGCCGCCGAGGCGGCGGCCGTTTCGTAAGGCGGGGATTGCGGCTCAGGCCGGGTAGGAGGCCTCCACCACGGCAAGGGCGGCCATGTTCACCACGCCGCGCGAGGTGACCGACGGTGACAGGATATGGGCGGGCATGGCGGCGCCGAGCAGGATCGGGCCGACATGCAGGCTGTCCGTCATCGTCTTGACGACGCCAAGCGTGATGTTGGCGGCGTCGAGATTGGGGAAGACAAGGAGATTGGCTTCGCCGGACAGCGTCGAATTCGGCATGACGCGCTGGCGCAGCGCCTCGGAGATCGCGGCATCGCCGTGCATTTCGCCGTCCGCCTCGAGCGTCGGGTCCATGTCGCGCACCATCTCCATGGCGCGGCGCATCTTGAAGGCGCTGTCGGAATCCCGCGAGCCGAAGTTCGAATGGGAGACCAGGGCGGCGCGCGGCGTGATGCCGAAGCGGCGGATTTCCTGCGCAGCCATGACCGTCATCTGTGCCACTTCCTCGGCCGTCGGGTCGAAGGTGACATAGGTGTCGGTAAAGAAGGTGGCGCCGCGCTGGGAGATCAGCAGGCTGAGGGCGGAGAAGTCGAGCACGCCCTCCTTCTTGCCGATGATCTGGCTGACATCCCGCAGGTGCTTGGCATAACGCCCTTCGACGCCGCAGATCAGCGCATCGGCTTCGCCGCGTTTGAGGGCGAGCGCGCCGATGACCGTCTGGTTGGTGCGCACGATGGTGCGTGCGGCTTCCGGAATGACGCCACGGCGGCCGACGATGCGGAAATAGTCGTCGACATAATCGCGGTAGCGCGGATCGTCCTCGGGGTTCACCACTTCGAAGTCCGTCTGCGGGCGGACGCGCAGGCCGTAGCGCTTGAGGCGCGCTTCGATGATCTGCGGGCGGCCGATGAGGATCGGCTTGGCGATGTCCTCCTCCAGCAGCACCTGGGCGGCGCGCAGCACGCGCTCGTCTTCGCCTTCGGCAAAGATCACGCGCTTCCTGGCCGCGTTCTTCGCCGCAGCGAAGATCGGCTTCATGACGAAACCCGAGCGCCAGACGAAGCGGTTGAGCTGGTCGAGATAGGCGTCGAAATCGGCGATCGGGCGTGTCGCCACGCCGGTTTCCGCCGCCGCACGGGCAACGGCCGGCGCGATGCGCAGGATAAGGCGCTGGTCGAAGGGCGAGGGGATGAGGTAGTTCGGACCGAAGCTCGGCGTGTCGCCGGAATAGGCGCGGGCGGCGACATCGGACACTTCCTCACGGGCGAGGGAGGCGATGGCGCGCACGGCGGCCATCTTCATCTCCTCGTTGATCGTGCGCGCGCCGCAATCGAGCGCGCCGCGGAAGATGTAGGGGAAGCAGAGGACGTTGTTGACCTGGTTGGGAAAGTCCGACCGGCCGGTGCAGATCATCGCGTCCGGGCGGGCGGCGCGCGCCTCCTCGGGCATGATTTCCGGCGTCGGATTGGCGAGTGCCATGATCAGCGGCTTTTCCGCCATGCGCGCGAGCAGCTCCGGCTTCAGCACGCCGGCGGCCGACAGGCCGAGGAAGACGTCCGCACCGTCGATGGTTTCGGAGAGCTGGCGCTTGTCGGTCTCCTGCGCATAGATGCTCTTCCACTGGTCCATCAGGGCTTCGCGGCCCTTGTAGACCAGGCCCTCGATGTCATGCACCCAGATGTTCTCGACCTTCGCGCCGAGGGAAACGAGCTGGTTGAGGCAGGCAAGCGCGGCAGCGCCGGCGCCCGAAGCGACGATCTTGGCGTCCGACAACGCCTTGCCGGCGAGCTCCAGGCCGTTGAGGACCGCTGCGGCGACGATGATGGCAGTGCCGTGCTGGTCGTCGTGAAAGACGGGGATATCCATCTTCTCGCGCAGCTGGCGCTCCACCTCGAAACATTCCGGCGCCTTGATGTCTTCGAGGTTGATGCCGCCGAAGGTCGGCTCCAGCGCCGAGACGACATTGACCATCTCGTCGACGGTCGGCGCGTCGATCTCGATGTCGAAGACGTCGATGCCGGCGAACTTCTTGAAGAGCACCGCCTTGCCTTCCATCACGGGCTTGGAGGCGAGCGGACCGATATTGCCGAGGCCGAGCACGGCCGTGCCGTTGGAGACGACGGCGACGAGGTTGGCGCGCGCCGTGTAGTCGGCGGCCGTGTTGGGGTCGTCACGGATGGCAAGGCAGGGCGCGGCGACCCCCGGCGAATAGGCAAGCGCCAGATCGCGCTGGTTGCCGAGCGGCTTGGTCGGGTTGATCTCGAGCTTGCCGGGGCGGGGGTGGCGGTGGAAGAAGAGGGCCTGCTGGTCGATGTCGCCGCTTGCCGGACCGTCCTGCGTCCGCGATTTGTCACCCGTGCTCATGATGCTCCCTGCCATATGCTGTTTTCGTTGCGGCTCTTCGCTCTGCGAAACCGCCGCGACGTGAAGTTTTCCGAGTCTTCCATAAAGCCGCAATCAGCGGCCTGTGCAATGCCTATTTGCCGCCGAAAAAGGCATAGGTGTGTCATCAATCTGAAACAGGAGTCTGGTTTTCAACGGGATGAAAGCCGCCCCTCCCGACGACCACCGCGGCGGCCGGCCACCCGGAGAAGAACGCATGACTGCGACCCTTGCCGACCCCACTGTCCGCCACTTCCGCACGCTGTTCATCTCGGACGTGCATCTGGGATCGAAGGCGGCCAAGGCGGACTTCCTGATCGACTTCCTGCGGCATCATGAAGCGGAAACGATCGTGCTCATCGGCGACATCGTCGATGGCTGGCGCCTGAAGCGCAACTGGTATTGGCCGCAGGCCTTCAACGATGTCACGCAGAAGCTGCTGCGCAAGGCGCGCAAGGGCACACGCATCATTTACATTCCCGGCAACCACGACGAATTCCTGCGCGATTTCCCCGGCACCCATTTCGGCGGCGTGGAAGTGGCCGACCGCATCATCCACGAGGCGGCTGACGGCAAGCGCTATCTCGTGCTGCATGGCGACGAGTTCGACGTCGTCGTGCGCCATGCCCGCGTCGTCGCCTATCTCGGCGACTGGGCCTATGACGCGGCCATCGCCATCAACGTGGTCTTCGCCGCCATCCGCCGCCGGCTCGGCCTGCCGTACTGGTCGTTCTCTTCCTGGGCCAAGCAGCAGGTCAAGACGGCGGTGAACTTCATTGGCGAGTTCCAGAAGGTGGTCGTCGAGGAGGCGCGGCGCCACGATGCCGACGGTGTGATCTGCGGCCATATCCACCACGCCGTCATCACCGAGATCGACGGCATCCGCTACATCAACAGCGGCGATTGGGTGGAGAGCTGCACGGCGATTGCCGAACACCATGACGGGGAGATGGAACTGATCACCTGGCAGAAGCTCGCCTCAAGCCCCGCCGAAGTCCTTCCGGTCTCGCACCGGATGCTGGCGATCGAGACCCGGGAGCCGGAGGCCGCTTAGAGAAATTCCAGCGGAAGCGCGTAGCGGTTTTGCGTAAAAACGAGAGATAGAGCGTTTCCGCGATTCGAAGAAAAGCGGAACTGCCCTGCGGCAACTTGCGTGCATCCGGGATGCAAAAGCATGGGGCGGAACCTGACGGATCGCGCTGCGCCTGTGTCCGGTTTCACAAGTTCGGCATTCCCGCCGGTGGGCAGAAATAGCGCATTGGCGTACGTACATCGGCATGATAGAGCGGAGGGCGTTCCAACGCAGGTTCCCCGCCAATGAATGCCCCCTCCGGTTTTACCGTGACCGCCGGCGCGCCGCCGTATTTTGCTGCGCGTATCGCTCTCGTCTTCTGCGCGCCGATGATGGTCAACGGCATTGCGCTGCCGTTCTTTCCGGTCTGGCTGGAAACGCTCTCGATGAGCGATTTCCAGATCGGCATGGTTCTCGCCGTGCCGCTGTTCGTGCGCGTCTTCACTGCGCCGGTGGCGGGCATCATCGCGGACCGGATCGGCGAGCGCTCGATCGTGCTGCTCTGGTCGGCGCTGCTGTCGCTTGCGACGGCTCTCGCGCTCTTTGCGACGGGCTCCTTCTGGACGGTGCTGCTGCTCTATACGCTGCAGGGCGCGGTCTATTCACCCTATGTACCGATCACCGAGGCGATCATGCTGTCGGGCGTGCGGCGCTGGAATTTCGACTACGGCAAGATGCGCCTGTGGGGGTCACTCGCCTTCATCGTCGCGACGATGACCGGCGGCTGGCTTGCCGGCCTCTATGGCGGTGCGATGGTGCTGCCGGCGATGGCGGTGGCCTTCGTGCTGACCGTGATCGGCGCGGTGATCGCGCCCAGGATCGGCAAGCCGCGCCGTCCGTCGCCGATTGCCGCGATCGCGACCATGCCGACGAAGAGCACGCTGCGGCAGGCGGATGTGCAGTTCATGCTGATCGGCGTCTCGCTGGTCAATGCGAGCCACGCCATGCTGTTCGCCTTTTCGGCGATCTACTGGCAGAAGATGGGATTCAGCGGCGTCGACGTCGGTATTCTCTGGAGCGCTGGCGTTCTGGCCGAAGTGCTCTTCTTCCTCTTTGCCGTCCAGCTGCGGCGCCGCTTCAATCTCTGGTCCATGATGATGGTCGGCGGCGCCGTTGCGGTCGGCCGCTGGATCCTCTTTCCGATGGACATGTCCTTTGCCGGCTATTTCGCGCTGCAATGTCTGCATGCCTTCACCTACGCGCTGATCCATATGAGCGCGCAGAGCCGGCTCGTGGAGCGCGTGGCGGAGGAGCAGGAGGCGGCGGCGCAGGGGCTCTATTTCTTCTACACCGGCGTCTTCACGGCGCTCGCCACCTTCGTCTCGGGCTATGCCTTCAGCTGGTACGGCGTCCAGGGCTTCTACCTGATGTCGCTCGTTGCCGCTGCCGGTCTTCTCTCGGTCATTGCCGGACGCATCGTCGCGCCGCGTGTTCAGCCCCAGAGCGCGGCCTCGGGCGGATAGACGGTGGAACCTTTATAGCGCAGACCCGGTTCGCGGTCGCGGGCAAGCAGCAGCGGGCCGTCAAGATCGACGAAATCGGCGCCCTGCGCCAACAGCACGGCCGGGGCCATGCCCAGCGACGTGCCGACCATGCAGCCCACCATGATCTTCAGGCCGCATTCCTTCGCCGCCTCGCGCAGCGCGAGCGCCTCCGTCAGCCCGCCGGCCTTGTCGAGCTTGATGTTGATCGCGTCGTAGCGGTCGGCAAGTTTGGGGATGTCCTGCGTCTGGTGCACGCTCTCATCGGCGCAGATCGGGACCGGGCGGGCAATGTCGCGCAGCGCCGAATCGTTTCCGGCCGGAAGCGGCTGCTCGACAAGGGCGATGCGTGCCTCTGCGCAGAGCGCGAAGTGATAGGCGAGGTTTTCCGGCGTCCAGCCCTCGTTGGCGTCGAGGATGATGGCGCTTTCGGGGGCGCCGGCGCGCACCGCGCGGATGCGGGCGGCATCGTCCGCCGTGCCGACCTTGACCTTGAGAAGCGGGCGGCCTGCCTCCTGTGCGGCCTGGCGCTGCATCGCTTCGGGTTCGCCGAGGGAGAGCGTGAAGGCGGTGACGAGCTTTTGCGGCGCCGCGGCATTGACCACCTGCCAGGTCGGCACCCCCGACAGTTTCGCCTCGAGATCCCAGAGCGCGCAGTCGAGGGCGTTGCGGGCCGCACCTGCGGGCATGACCCGCGCCAGTTCCTCGCGGCCGATTCCGTCCTCCACGGCGCCGCGCATGTCCTCGATGGCGGCGAGCACGCCGGCAACCGATTCGCCGTAGCGCGCATAGGGAACGCATTCGCCGCGGCCGGAAAGGCCCGAACTGCCGATCGTGCAGGTCACCACTTCGGCCGTCGTCTTGGCGCCGCGCGAAATGGTGAAGGTGCCGGCAATCGGGAAGCTTTCGGTGGTGGCGAGCAATGTGCGGCGCATGGGACTGATCCTGGCAGGCTTGAAAAAATCGAGGCGGGAAGGGGCTTTTGCAGGTTCGTTCGGTGACAGATGGGCGGCGAGCCGGTAAGACAGGCGCATGTTGTCCCAAGCACGGGAAGATGCAAGAGACTTGACCGCCACCCGTTCCCCCCTCGACATCGCGATCGAAAACCCGCCTGAAAACGGCCGGGAGGTCTGGCGCCTTTCCGGCGAGTGGGTGAACACGAACGCGGTTGCCGCCAGCAAGCGGCTGGCCGATATCGGCCGCGGGCAGGCCGGTGCGCTGGAAATCGACCTCAGCGGCGTTTCGGCCATGGATACGGCCGGCGCCTGGCTGCTGCGCCGGGCGATTGCCGAGCGGCAGGGCGGCGGCAACGAGGTCAGCCTTACCGATCGCGAGGGTACGCACTACGCCGACCTGATTTCTGCCCTGCCGGAAAAGCTCGCCGAACCACGGTATAGCGGCGGCGGGAAGGGCACCCTGTTCGAGCGCATCTTCACCCCCATCGGCCGCGCGATGATGGACGTCTGGGACGATACGGTCGCCGCCATGTTCATCCTCGGCTCGGCGGTGCGGGGCGCGCAACTGAAGCTCGGGCGCCGCAGCGGCGTCTCGCCCTCGGCGATCGTGCACCAGATCGACCATATGGGTGTCCGCGCGGTGCCGATCATCCTCCTGATGTCCTTCCTGATCGGTGCGATCATCGCCCAGCAGGGCGCTTTCCAGCTGCGCTACTTCGGGGCGGAGGTCTTCGTCGTTGACCTCGTCGGCATCCTTCAGTTGCGCGAGGTCGGCGTGCTGCTCACCGCCATCATGATCGCCGGCCGCTCCGGCAGCGCGATCACGGCCGAGATCGGCTCGATGAAGATGCGCGAGGAGATCGACGCGCTGAAGGTCATGGGCCTCAGCCCCATCGGCGTGCTCGTCTTCCCGCGGCTGGTGGCACTGACGGTGGCGCTGCCGCTGCTGACCATCATCGCCAACTTTGCGGCCCTCGGCGGCGCGGCCTTCGTCGCCTGGTCCTATTCCGGCATCACCTTCGACACTTTCCTGTCGCGTCTTCGCGAGGCCATCGACCTCTCGACGGTGGTGTCCGGCATGATCAAGGCGCCGTTCATGGCACTGATCATCGGCATCGTCGCCTCGGTCGAGGGGCTGAAGGTGGGCGGCAGCGCCGAATCGCTTGGCCGCCACGTCACCGCCGCTGTGGTGAAGTCGATCTTCGTCGTTATCCTCGTCGACGGCCTCTTCGCCATGTTCTACGCCGCGATCGATTTCTAGGGATGTCCATGGAGCAGGTTTCGGCAAAGGCGGACGACGTGGTGCTTTCGGTCAAGGATCTGACCGTCGGCTTCGGCAGCAACATCGTACTGGATGAGCTCAATCTCGATATCTATCGCGGCGAGATTCTCGGCTTCGTCGGCGCGTCCGGCACGGGCAAGTCGGTGCTGATGCGCACGGTGCTGCGCCTTCTGCCGCGCCGCTCCGGCAACATCCGCATCTTCGGCATGGATTTCGACAAGGCGAGCGAGGCCGAGCGGCTGGCGCTCGACATGAAGCTCGGCGTGCTCTTCCAGCACGGCGCCCTCTTTTCCTCGCTGACGGTCATGGAGAACATCCAGGTGCCGATGCGCGAATATCTCGACCTGCCGCAGGCGATGATGGACGAGCTGGCGCGGCTGAAGATCGAGCTTGTCGGCCTTGCCCCGGAGGCCGCGAACAAATTTCCCTCCGAGCTTTCGGGCGGCATGATCAAGCGTGCGGCGCTGGCGCGGGCGCTGGCGCTCGACCCGGCTCTCGTCTTCCTCGACGAGCCGACCTCGGGCCTCGACCCGATCGGCGCGGCGGAATTCGACGAGCTGATCGCCAAACTGCGCGACACCCTCGGATTGACCGTGTATATGGTGACTCACGACCTCGACAGCCTGTTTTCGGTTTGCGATCGTATCGCCGTTCTCGGGCAGAAGAAGGTCATGGTCGAAGGCACGATCGAGGACATGCTGGCCTTTGACGACCCCTGGGTGCAGTCCTATTTCCGGGGCAAGCGCGCGCGATCGATCGTGCGCAAAACGTAAGGACGTGTCCGGGGCCGATGGGCCCCGGTGGATGGAACTGCGAGCAGGATAGCCCGAAGCATGGAAACCAAAGCCAATTACGCCCTCGTCGGTTTCTTCACCGTCCTCGTCATGGCTGCCGCCTTCGCTTTCGTCTACTGGATGTCGCAATACGGCCGTGGCGGCGAGATGGCGCAGCTGGCGATCCGCATCCCGGGATCGGCGAACGGGCTCAGCATCGGCTCGCCCGTGCGCTTCAACGGCATCCCGGTCGGTTCCGTACGCAGCCTTGCCATCGATGCCGACGATCCGCTCTTCTCCGTCGCCATGACGGAGGTCTCGACCAGCGCGCCAGTCAAGCAGACGACGACCGCGGTGCTTGAAGTGCAGGGTCTGACGGGCGCGGCCTATATCGAGCTTTCCGGCGGCAGTGCTGCCGATCCGAACATCCTGCGCCAGGCCTTCGACACCGAGGTTCCAGCGGTGCTGCAGGCGGAACAGTCGAGCGTGACGAACATCCTGTCGACCGCAGACAAGATCCTGAAGCGTGCCGATGCGGCGATCACGGATATCCAGGGCTTCGTCGCCGATGCACGCGGGCCGCTGACGACGACCATCCAGAACGCAGAGCAGTTCTCCGGCTCGCTCGCCCGCAACGGCGAGAAGGTGGACGAGTTCCTGCAGAGCGTCGGTGGCCTGTCGGAAACCTTCCGCAATCTTTCCGGCCGGCTCGATTCGACGCTCGCCTCGGTCGACGAGCTGATCAAGGCGGTTGACCCGAAGAAGGTCGAGGATTTTGTCGGCAATGTCGACAAGGTCAGCAAGGACATCGCGGCCGCGTCCGGCGACATCAAGACCACGGTCGAGGGCTTCCGCAAGACGGCCGAGACCTTCGATACCCTCGGCAAGCAGGCGACGGCCTCGCTCGACAAGATCGACAGCCTGATCGCTGCGGTCGATCCGCAGAAGGTCGGCGGGGCGATCAACGACATTTCGGTCGCGACAGCCGATGCCCGCAAGGCCATCGCCTCCGTGACGGGCGTCGCCGACCGTATCGGCGCGCGCGAGGAGGATATCGACCAGATCATCACCGACGTGCAGCAGATGAGCAACAAGCTGAATGCCGCTTCCACGCGCGTCGATGGCGTGCTCGCCAAGCTTGACGGCTTCCTGGGCGAGGGGGATTCCGAATCGCTCTTCGCCGAGGCCAAGGCGACGCTGCAGTCGATCAAGCAGGCGGCCGACACGCTGAACGGGCGGATCGGACCGATTGCCGACGGATTGCAGCGATTCTCCGGTTCGGGGCTGCGGGACATCGAGGCGCTGGTGCTCGATACGCGCCGCACCATCCAGAATCTCGACGGTGCGATCTCCGGCTTCGAGCGCAATCCGCAGCGCCTGCTCTTCGGCGGCGACACGGTCAAGCAGTATGATGGTCGCAACCGGCGCTGATCCGGCCGCAAGGTGTGGCCCTATCCCCACAACTGCCGGCCGCCGGCGGGCCGAGGCGGATTTGTCCGTCCGCGCAGCCGTGACAGCATGCCGTGCCGCTGCTACACAGGCAGTTACAAGGGTTTGAGGACGACATGACGAGTTCGGGTATGGGTTTGTTGCGGAACGGGACTGCGGCGCGCGCCGCGCTCGTGGCCGTCCTGGCGACGACGCTTGCCGCCTGCGGCAGCACACAGGCCAAGAACGATACGTTCGCGCTCTCCTCCGTCGCCGCCGTCGAAGGCCCTTCGGCCAAGAGCCGGCAGATCCTCGTGCCGCAGCCTTCGGCGCTGAAGGCGCTCGACAGCGAACAGATCGTCATCCGCCCGTCCGCCTCCGAAATCCAGTACCTTGCCGGCGCGCAGTGGAGCGACAGCCTGAGCAAGATGGTGCAGGCCAAGCTCGTGCAGGCTTTCGAGAACACCGGCCGTCTTGGCGGTGTCGGCAAGCCGGGCGAGGGGCTGGCGATCGACTACCAGATCGTCACCGATATCCGCGCCTTCGAGGTGCAGACCGCCGGCGCCGATGCGGCGGTGGTGGAGATTTCGGCAAAGCTGCTCAACGACCGCAACGGGACTGTCCGAGCACAGAAGGTGTTTCGTGCGACGGTTCCGGTTGGCGGTGCGGGCAATCCGGCCTTCGTGAAGGCGCTCGACGCGGCCTTTGCCGCGGTCACGGCCGATATTGTCGGCTGGGCGCTCGGCGCGATCTGATTTCTTTCGACACGCGGGCGTAGAAAGGCCCTCATCCGCCTGCCGGCACCTTCTCCCCGCAAGCGGCGCGAAGGGGTGTGTCTTGCGGGTTTCCCCAGGCAAACAACGCCCATGTCGATTGGAAAACTGTGCCGCTTGCTCCTTCTCCCCGCTTGCGGGGAGAAGGTTGCGACAACGGGATGAGGGGCCGCGCGCCGACGCGCAGCCGTCCCGTCAGGCGTTTTCGACGCCCTGAATGGCCGAGACCTTCCAGTCGCCGCCGTCGCGGCGCACGAAGGTCCAGATCTCGACCGCTTCCGTCAGATTGTCCGGATCGCCGGAAACGAGCTTGCCGGTCGAGCGGTCGCGCATCACGTCGATGCTCTCGTAACGCATGGCGACGGTGGCGTATTCGTCGGCGCCTTCGCGCCAGGCTTCGGCAACGTCGCCCTGCACGAGGTGGATGTCGCGCACCTCGTTCTTCAGGCCCTGAGTGGCGTTGTCGCTCAGTTCCTCGGCAAGGTACGACATGGCTTCCGGCGTTGTGATCTGGCGCAACGTGCGGAAGTCCTCGGCTGCATAGGCCGCCTGCAGCTCCTTCAGCATGCTTTCGAACTGTTCGAGATCGGCCTGCTTGATGCCGAGCTCGTCGCCGCCCTTCGGCTGCGGTGCGGCCTGACGGCTGCCGCCGCCGATGCTCGGGATCTTGAACTGCGAGCCGCCGTCCGGCGTGGCGTTGCGGGCATGGCCGCTGCCGGCATAGGCGGTGGCATTCTTCTGCGCGAACATGCGGCGGAGGAACAGGAAGACACCGGCGATCAGCAGGATCTGCAGGAGAAGACCGAGCATGCCGATGCCGCCACCGAGCCCCTGGCCCATCAGCATGCCGACGAGGCCGCCGAGCATCAGGCCGCCGAGCAGCGTGCCGCCGAAACCACCGAAGAGGCCGGGGCGCGGATTGGTGGCCGTGGCGTTGCGTCCCGCGGACGGCTGGGCCGACTGCTGGCGCGTCATGGTGCGGTCGATGGGCTGGGCATCCGTCGGTGCGGTGCGCGTCGTCGAGGGCGTCGAGAAGGTGCGGCTGCCGCGGCTGCCGAGGCCGCCGCCGGCGCGGCGGGCTTCCGCCACGTCCACCACCGTCATCATCACCATCACCGCGACTGCCAGCGTCGCCAGAATGCGTCCAAAGCCTTGTATAAAGATCATTTCCGTCTCTCTTCCCATGCGCCCGCAGGCGCGTTGGTCCGCATATAGCGGCTGGAGAGCCGGATTTTAAGGTTCCGTCGCCGGAAATCGGTCACCCGGAAGGGCATGTCTCATCAAAGGTGCGTTATCAGCTCCGCCAATTGGGGCCTTGAACGCAAAACGGCCGCCTTGCGGGCGGCCGTTTCGTTTTCCGTCCGGATCAGCTTAGCTGAAGCGGCCTGCCGCATGGGCCAGCATGGTGTAGACCTTGCCGGTGTCCGAGGTGAGGTAGGTCTGCGTCATGACCTTGTCGCGGTCGTTACGGGCGACGTCGGCGAGCAGCTTCTCGAAGTCCGAGATATAGCGGTCGACCGCGGTGCGGAACTCCGGCTCGCGCTCGTACTTGCGCTTGATCTCGTCGAACGTCTGCTGGCCCTTCAGCGTGTAGAGGCGCCGCGTGAAGACGTCGCGCTCGCCGCGCTGGTAGCGGCGCCACAGGTCGACCGAGGCATCGTGGTCGATGGCGCGGGCGATATCGACCGAGAGCGAGTTCAGCGATTCGACGACATGGCGCGGGTTGCGGCTGTCCGGGCGAGCCGCCTGACCATCGGCGCGCGGCTGGCCGAACTGGGCCTCCTCACGCGAGACGGCGCCGCGCAGGAGATCCCGCATCCAGCCGCCTTCGCCGGTGGTCTTGGCTTCGGATTCCGCGGGCAGGGGCTGTGCGCGCTGCGGCACCGTGGCCGGTGCGGCACGCTCGAGGCCGAGGCTCCCGCGCAGCTGCTGGGCCGGCTCCTCGCGGCGGGGCTCGACGCGGGTTTCCTGCACCGGCTGTGCCTGCTGTACGACCTTGGCCTGAACCGCGGCCGGGCGGGAGACTTCCAGCGCCGAGGAGGACTTGCCGATGATGTCGGACAGGTCCTGCAGGGCCTTGATCTGCTCGCTGACGGCGCGGCGCATCTGCGCCGCGTTTTCCTTGGCCTCTTCCGGCAGGTCGAAGGCACCGCGCTTCAGCTCGCCGCGGGTCTGGTCGAGCTCCTTGCGGATGTCGGCGGCGGCGCGGCGGATTTCCTCGGTCGCACCGGAGAACTTGCCGACCGCTTCCTCGACGGCCTCGCGCAGCGTTTCGCGCATGACGGTCGTGGCGGCTTCGGACTTCTTGCCGCTTTCGGTGAGCAGGCGATCGACATCGGAGAGCGAGGCGCCGACGCTGCCGCGCAGGCGGTTCGCCACTTCCTTGGTCCGCTCTTCGGCGCGGGCGAAGGAACCCTCGACCGACTGGCCTGCTTCCTCGCCGGCCTTTGTCAGCTGCTCGCGCAGCGTGTTGGCAGCGGCCTCGGCGCGCTTCTCGGTCTCGCCGAGGATGCGGCCGACTTCGGCGAACGACGTCTGGATGCCGCCGCGCAGGTTGCCGGCGATGAGGTTCGAGCGCTCCTCGGCGCGGGTGAAGACGCCCTCGACCATGCCTTCGAGCGACTGCATGGTCTTCTCGATCTCCTCCGAGCGCTGCACGAGGCCGACGGAGAGCGAACGCAGCGCGTCCTGGCGCTCTTCCAGCGTCGAGACGAGGTTCGACTGGGCGGCGGCGAGCAGATCCGAGGCCTGCGACAGGATCTTCGAGTGGTCCTCGAAGCGACCGACGATGCCGCCGATCTGCGACAGCGTGCCGGATGAGATGTCGGACAGGCGGTCCACCTTGCCCTCGAGCAGGCGCGACGTGGTGGATACCATGTCGGAGGCGCGCTCGGCGGAGGTGGAGAAGCGTTCGGCCGTGCTCATCAGACGGCCATCGATGGCGCCGAGCGTCTGGCTGGCGGCATCGACGATGCCGGCGATCGCGCCGTTGCTTTCCGAGAGGCGGGCGATCAGGCTTTCGACATTGGCGGCAAGGCCGCTTTCGATCTCGCGCATCGTGCCGGCGGCTTCTTCCGTGCGGCTGGTGATGGCGGCGAGCGTATCGGCCGTGCGGGCGGAGATCGCGTTGATGAGCGCGGCGTTCTCGTTGCGCAGGCGCTCGGCGCTTTCGCGGGCGACGCCGCTGATGCGCTCGGCAGCGTCACGGGCGACACCGCCGATGCCTTCGGCAGCCTCGCGGCCGACGGCAGCATAGCTGTCGATGACCGGACGGGCTTCCTCGTCGATCAGGCGGGCCAGCTCTTCCGTGCGGCTCGCCAGCATGGAGTTGAGCTCGCGGGTGCGCTCGTCGAGCGTCGAACGGATGGAGGCACCGCGCGCTTCCAGAGCCTTCTCGACATCGCCGAGGCCGGCGCGCAGCGACTGGGCCTGGTCGGCAAGGCGGTTTTCCGTTTCCGTGAAGCGGGCGACGGCGGAGGAGGTGGTCTCTTCGACGGCGCGGGCGAAGGCTTCGTTGCGGGCCGAAAGGTTGCCGGCGAACTCCTCGCCGGTGCGGGCGATGTTTTCGGCGGCGCGCTGGGCCTCGACGCCCATTTCCTGGGCTGCACGGGAGACGGCGCCGCGCAGCGACGAGCTGAGGCTGGCGAATTCCTCACCGGTCTTGGCGAGCGACTGGGCGGAGCGGACCGCTTCGGCGTCCATGTCCTGGGCGGCCTGCGAAACGGCGTCGCGCAGCGTTGCGGCAAGACCTGCGGCCTTGCCGTCGATCGTACGGTTGACACTGTCGAGACCGATGGTCAGCGCGCGGTCCATCGTGCCGAGGCGTTCCTCGATGCGGCCGGTCTTCTCGTCGATCGTGCCGGCGATGCGCTCGGCGGCCTCTCCGGTGATGCGTTCGATGTCGCCGGTGCGTGCAACGAGTGTTCCGTCGATGCGTTCGGCGGCTTCTCCGGCAATGCGGGCAATGTCGCTGGCACGGCTGGCCAGGGTTCCGTCGATGCGCTCCGCAGCCTCACCCACGGCGCGGCTGATTTCGTCGGCGCGGTTGACGAGGGCGCCATCGATACGCTCGGCAGCGTCGCCGACGGAGCGCTCGATCTGGTTCGCGCGGTTGAGGAGCGTGCCTTCGAGCCGTTCGGTGGCTTCCCCGACCGTACGGCTGATTTCGTCGACACGCCCGACAAGGGCGCCGTCGATGCGTTCGGCGGCACTGTCGACGGTGCGTTCGATCTGGCTTGCCCGGTTGAGGAGCGCGCCTTCGAGACGTTCGGCAGCCTCGCCGACGGTGCGGCTGATTTCGTCGACGCGGCCGACGAGGGCGCCGTCAATGCGCTCGGCGGCATTGCCGACCGTCAGCTCGATCTGCGTTGCGCGGGCGAGCAGCGTGTCGTCGATGCGGTCTGCGACCTGGCCGACGACGCGGTTGATCTCGTCGACGCGGTTGACAAGGGCGCCGTCGATACGCTCGGCGGCACTCCCCACGGTCATCTCGATCTGCGTGGCGCGGGCAATCAGCGTGTCGTCGATGCGGTCGGCCGCTTCCCCGGCGACGCGGGCGATCTGGTCGGCGCGGCTTGCCAGCGCACCGTCGATGCGTTCGGCGGCTTCTCCGGTGACGCGCTCGATATCGGTGAGGCGGCCAGAGAGGGCGCCTTCGATGCGCTCGGCAGCGCTGGCACCAAGGCGCTCGATGTCGGTGACGCGGCCGGCGAGGGCGGCGGCGATGCGTGCCGTCGTCTCGTCGCCGATGCGCTCCACCTCGGCCATCGGCCGGGAAAGGGCTTCGGATACGCGCAGCGAAACGTCGCCGCCGGCGCGGTCGAGATCGGTGAGGCGTTCCGACAGGGTGTCGGAGATGCGCGATGCTGCCGTATCGACAAGGCCGGAGACGTGGTCGACGCTGTATTCGATGCGGGATTCGAGCTTGCCGAGGTTTTCCTCGAGGCGGCTGCCGGTCGTGTCGAAGCGGTTGGCGACGTTGTCGACGGTCTGCTCCATGCGGCTGCCGAAGGTGTCGGCTGCGTGCACGATCTTCGCCGAGGTTTCGACGAGGCGTTCTGCGACGGCGCCGACGCTTTCACGCACGCGCTGGTCGAGCAGGGCGCCGCTGCCGTCGATGGTGCGGCGAAGAGCCTCCTCGTGCTGCTCCATGGACAGTTCCAGCATGCCGGCGCTGGTGGCGATCGAGGTGCCGATGGTGGTCACCTGGTCGTTCAGCGTCTCGGTGAGATGGTTGCGGCCCTCGGTGATGGCGAGGTTGATCGCATTGATGCGGTCGTCGAGCGTCGCACGAATCTCGTCATGGGTGGAGGCCAGCGAACCGGTGAGCGTCGATGCACGGTCCGAAAGCTGCTCCATGGACAGTTCCAGCATGCCGGCGCTGGTGGCGATCGAGGTGCCGATGGAGGTGACCTGATCGTTGAGCGTTTCGGTGAGCTGGTTGCGGCCCTCGGTGATGGCGAGGTTGATCGCGTCGATGCGGTCGTCGAGCGTCGCGCGGATCTGCTCGTGGGTGGAGACGAGCGAACCGGCTAGTTCGGATGCGCGGCCCGAAAGCTGTTCGGCGATGTTGGCGGCACGACCGGAGAAGGCTTCGGCGAATTCGGTGGCCTGGCCATGCAGGACGCCCGTGAGCTGCTGGTTGCCTTCGGAGAGGACTGTTTCGACGCGTTCAGCCGCCGCGTCGATCGCGGACTGCATCGCGCCGGCGCTGTTGGACAGAACCGATGCGAGATTGGCCGTGCGGCCGGTGATGGCGTCGTCGATCTGGCGGGCGGCGCCCGTCAGGGCGTTCTCGACACGGCCGGCGGCGGCGCCGACGGATTGTTCGAGCTGGCTGCCGGTCTCGTTCAGCATCGAGGAGAGGGCGGTGGTGCGCTCGGACAGCGCGCTGTCTATGCGGTTGTGGCTGGCGGCGATCGTCGAGGCGATCTCGTCCGCGCGGGCGCCGAGGGCCTCTTCCATGCGCGCCTGGGCGGTTTCGATGCCGGAGGCGATCGAGGTGCCACGCGAATCCAACGCATCCGTCAGGCGGCGCTCGCTGCCGGAAATGCTTTCCACCAGGGCGCTGGCGCGGGCGCCAAGGGCCTCTTCCATGCGGGCCTGTGCGGCCTCGATGTCGGTGGCGATGGCCGAGCCGCGCGAATCCAGCGCGTCCGTCAGGCGGCGTTCGCTGCCGGAAATGCTTTCCGCCAGCGCTTCGGCACGGGTGCCGAAGCCGCTTTCGATGCGGTTCTGCACGTCGGCGAGGCCGCCGAGAAGGGCGGCGGACTTTTCCGAGAGGACCGCGCCCATGCGTTCATGCGCACCGCTGACGGCATTGGAGATGGCGTCGGCATGGCCGGAGACCGCACTTTCGAGGACTTCCTGGCTGGTGGCGAGCGTCGTGGCCAGTGCGAAGGACTGGTCGGTGAGCGTGTTGCCGAGACGGTCGATGCTGGAGGTGAGGATACCGTCCATCGCGTCGCGGCCGCTGGCGACCGTTTCGTTGATGCGGGCAAGGCTCTCCATCAGCTTGCTGTCGAGCGAGCCGGCGCGCTGGTCGAAGGCCTGGGTGAATTCCTCGACACGATGGTCGAAGGCGCTGGCAATCTGGCCGACGGTCGCGTGCATGCGCTCGTCGAAGAAGCCGGTGCGCAGGTCGAGGTCCATGACGGTGTCGTCGGCGGCGTTCTTGAGGCTCTGGCGGAACTGCGCGCCCTTTTCGTCGAGCGCGGCGTTCATCGACTGGAGAATGTGATCGAGACCGCCGGTGACGGCCTGCTGGCCGATCGACAGGCTTTCGCTGATCTCGCGGGTGCGGGCGATCAGCGTCTCATTGAGCTGCTTGGCGCGCTCGTTCAACGCGGCATTCAGCTTTTCCGTATTGGTGTCGAGCGAGCTCGCGCGGGTCTCGAACTGCTGCAGCAGGTCACGGCCGCGCGAATCGAGGTTCTTGGTGAGCTGGTCGAGGCGGCTGTCGAACTCGTTGGCGAGCGCGAGGCCGGAGGAGCTGAGCGTCGAGAGCAGGCTGTCGGTGCGGGCCGACAGCATGGCGCCGATCGTCTGCGTCGCGCTGTCGGATTTCTCCATCAGCATCGCGGCGCGGGTATCGAGCATGGAGGCGAAGGCTTCGCCCGAGGTGGCGAGGCGCTGGGTGATGTTGTCGCCGGCGCTGGCCAGCTCGTCCTTCAGCTGTTCGTGCGCGCCGGAGATCGACGACCGGATGCGCTCGGCATGGCTGACGATCGCCTCGCGCTCCGAGCCGAGTTCCTGGACGAGGGTGCGCACGCGCATCTCGTTGTCGGAATAGCTGCGCTCGAGGGCGTTGACTTCGGAATGCACGAGCGTTTCGAGCTCGGTTGCGCGGGCGATCGTGCGCTCGATGCCCTCGTTCATCGCGGAGACTTCGCGGCGGACGGCCTGGCCGACGCTCATGATGCGGTCGCTCGCGACGGTTTCCGGCTCGGAGAGACGGAGTGCGACTTCCGCCATGGAGCGGGCGGCACTGCGCAGTTCCTGGGCGCGGGAGATCATGATCGCGAAGGCGAAGAAGAGCATGATCGGCATGACGATGGCGACGACCATGCCGATGGCACCGGGCAGCGCCACCAGGTCGGCCACCGAGCGGATCTGCCAGATCTCGGGCGCATAGAGAAGGTTGGCAACGCCCAGCCCGCCGATGACCCAGAGAATGGACATCAGGATGGCCATGCGGATCGAGGCCCGGCCCGAGCGCACGTCCAGCGACTTCAGGATCGCGGCAGGCGTCTTGCGGGAGCCGTCGTTGGCGGGGGTGAAGGCCGGGGTTTTCGGTGCCTGCTCGGGGCTGAGGCCACGCGCGGCCTCGCCGGATGCAGGGCGGCTCGCAGGCTTTTCCTGCGTCTTGTTCGGAACGCGGCTTGCTGGTTCAGACACATGGGCCTCCGAAGCGTCCTTCTTCGAGGGCGTCTCCGGCGCTAGATCATCAAAGTCGATCTTCAGTGCTTCTTCCAGGGCCTGGAAGGCCTTGTCGTCGATCGACTCGGTGGGCTTGTTCGTCGCCATGCGGATACGCCTCGTTACCATGTCCGGGATCGGGCTTCATGCGCGCTGCCGCTGCTCAGGCGCATTCGAACCGGTCCGGTTGGTGGCCGGTCTTGCTGCATACCCTCATGGCACGCAGCGTCCGGACCGCCGTTCATTCCAAATTCGCTCGATAGACCGAAAAGGCGAAGCGGTGTATCTCCGCCCACGGCTTATCCACCGGGACTATCCGGTCGTATCGTAGTGACACATTAGCCTGTATCACACAATTCATTGCCATCTCCCTTCGCCCGAAACTTAACAGGAAGTTAATATCGGGCGATTCTGTATCGCGATGGAAAACCTGCGAAAATGGCTATTTTTCAGCCGTTAACCATAGTTCGCGATTCATGCCCATTTTGCGCCGTCTTTTAATCGGATAGGCGCGCCGGCCGCGCAGAATGAACGTCCCATGTCCCTGTGCGGAACGACGGAAACACCCGTGCCGCATCGACACCTGCGTGCACCACAAAGAAACATGCGTACATCGCGTCTATAAGGATATTGGCAAATGGCAGCGCTCAACATTGCATTCGAGGCGCCGGACAATGCAGGCGGCATGTCCCATTCCGGGGAAAAGCCGATCGATCTGGTACACCTTGCCCGCCAGACGATGGGTGACAAGGGGCTGGAGCTGGAAGTGCTGCAGATGTTCGCGCGGCAGGCGCGCGCGAGCATGAAGGACCTGGCGAGCCTGGAGGGCGCCGCCCGCGCTGCCGTCGCTCATCGCCTCAAGGGCTCCGCACAGTCCGTCGGCGCCACCGCCGTCGGCAAGGCGGCCGCCGCGCTCGAGGACAATCCGGCCGATGCAATCGCGCTTGCCGGCGTTGCTGCCGCCGTGGTCGAGGCGGAAAACTTCATCCTGAAACTCTGCCGCTGAACGGCGCAGACCCGCCGTGTCTTCCCTGGCGCGGCGGGAAAAGCCGATGCCGCGCCCGGACCATCCGGATCCTGCCGGGCGCGCGATGTTGACTGGGGAGGGGTTTTGTTGGAAACGTCCGCGGAAAACCGGCGCGTTCGACCATCCTTCCGCCGGCCGTTCGTTCGCCCGCCCGGGCAGTCTTGAGGATCCGGAAGCCATCATGAGCAAACTCACCATCGTCGCCTTTGACGGCACGCGCCACGAACTGGATGTCGCCAACGGCTCCACGGTCATGGAAAACGCCGTGCGCAACTCCGTGCCCGGCATCGAGGCCGAGTGCGGCGGCGCCTGCGCCTGCGCGACCTGTCACGTCTATGTCGACGATGCCTGGAGCGCGACCGTCGGCCCGCCGGAAGCGATGGAAGAGGACATGCTGGACTTCGCCTACGAGGTGCGTCCCACCTCGCGGCTCTCCTGTCAGATCAAGATGTCGGATGCGCTTGACGGGCTCGTGGTCCACGTTCCCGAACGCCAGGCCTGACATCTTTTCCTTCAGATTGTCGGAACTACCGGCCGAAGCCGATTTGGTTTCGGCCGGCCTCTTGTCGCCTCTTCTTTGCGCGTAAAGAAGAGATCGCCGGGTTCTGCTCGCCTGCAAGAATAGAAGGGTAAAAAAAGAGCCTCGCCGGTCGGTCAGGACGAGCGAGGCCAGGAGGGCGCATCGCAGGCAGGAGAGGGAGGAGACACCTGCTGCTTTGATAAGGACGCGCCAGGAGAACCTGTTACAAACCGCTTCATGCAACTTCGGGAAGGAAAGTCGTCTTCCCGTTCACTGTTGATATAAACATACGGCGATTTGCGGAATTGCGCTATCGCTAAAACTAACCAGTCATTTCATGCATGGAAACGCCTCCGTGCCTTGGCCCGGTCCCGTTCCATTAAAACTCCTTCAAGATATACCTGCCGGCGCGGTGCGCCTTTACTCGGCGCGGTTCTTCAGCCGGTGCACCAGAAGGCGCATCATGCGGTCGTTGAAGTTCTTCGATTCGATGCGGTCGAAACGGGCCTGGTCGGCGTCGTGTTTCGTTACGGCATCCGCCGTCACCCGATCGACCCGCGCCTGCATGCGTTCGCAGTCGGCCTCGGGCCGCAGGGCTTTCAGCGTGCGCTCCAGGCTGCGGGCATGGGTGCGGGCGATTTCGGCGTGGCGTTCCTCGTGGCGCTTGATGTCGCTCGAAAGCGTATCCCAGATCAGCGCGAGCGACGGAGTGGCACGCTTGCGGTGCTTCCAGCGCGGCAGGATGATCTCGGTGGAGAGCGTCACCCGCGCCTCGCCGACCGCACAGCGGCTGCCGCGGCGCACATAGGTGACCGAGCCGCCCCACTTGATGCGGGTGGCGCCGGGATGGCGCGATCCGCTGTGTTTCATCATCGGACCGCGCTTCGACAGTTCCTCGTCGAGTTCGGCCGCGGTGCGTCCGCCGACGGAGAAATAGGCGAAGGTCTTCGAGGTGATGGTCTCGGCGCGGGCGGGCTGGGACGCGAGGCAGGCGAGGGCGGCAAGGGCCATCAGGCGAGCGATGGTCGTCATTCAGTCAGCATTCCTTTCGCCACCGGGACATCCGGTGTGGAAACCGGCCGAAAGCGCCGGTTGAACTTCCCCCAAGCTTGGGGCATAGGCTCGGCGAGCGCAACACCCTATCCGGGACGCCGCTCGATAGCCTTAGCGTCAAATCCGTTGATTTAAAGCTAAGGGTGTCTAGGAGATGTCCAAGGCGCTGTCGCCAACTGCGAGGAAAACCGCCATGTTTTCACCATTCGAGCCCTTTCGCTGGGTGCTCGCCCACGGGCGCTCCCTGGAGCTCGGCCCGCGTGGCATTTTGATGGCGATCGTCAATGTTACACCGGATTCCTTTTCCGATGGCGGTCGCTTCGACAGCGCGGACAAGGCGGTGGCGCAGGCCATGCTCTGTCTCGAAGAGGGGGCGGAGATCGTCGATATCGGCGGGGAATCCACCCGACCGGGCGCGGCTTCCGTGTCGGCAGCGCAGGAGCAGGACCGTATTCTGCCCGTTATCGAGGCGCTTGCAGCTACGACGGACGCAATCATCTCGGTCGATACCTACCGGGCCGAGACGGCGCGGCTGGCCGTTGCGGCCGGGGCGCATATCGTCAACGACGTGCACGGCCTGCAGCGCGAACCCGACATTGCCGGCGTTGCCGCCGCGACCCGGGCGGGGCTGTGCATCATGCATACCGGCCGCGACCGTCAGAAGCAGCCGGATGTCGTGGGGGACCAGTATCTCTTCCTCGGTCGCTCGCTGGAGATCGCCCGGGAGGCGGGTGTCGCGCGAGAGGCGATGGTACTCGATCCCGGTTTTGGCTTTGCCAAGGATACGGGGGAAAATCTCGAACTCATGGCGCGTTTCGGCGAGCTTTTCGGTTTCGAACTGCCCATCCTGGCCGGCACCTCGCGCAAACGTTTCGTCGGCGCCGTCACGGGGCGCGAGGCGGAAGGCCGGGATGCCGGCACTGCCGCCACGACCGCGCTGCTGCGGGTTGCCGGTGCGGCGGTCTTCAGGGTGCACGATGTCGCAATCAACAGGGATGCGCTGGCAATGGCGGATGCTATGCTTGACGCAAGGCGCAAGGTGACGGCGCGCGAGGCGCGCGCCTGACAGACAGGCAGCCAGACAGGAAAGACCATGACCACCACCTACACGATCACGCTCAAGAACTGTGCCTTCTTCGCCCGCCACGGCCTGCACGACGCCGAGGAATTCCTCGGCCAGCGGTTCTTCGTCGATGCCGAGCTGGAGGTGCGGCCGCTGCGCCCGCTTTCCGACGACGCGATCGAATCGACCGTCGATTACGGCGTCGCCTTCCAGGAGATCGAGAAGATCGTCACAGGCCAGCGGCGCTATCTCATCGAGGCGCTGGCGCAGGAGATCGCCACGGTGCTCTGTGCCCGCTTCCCGCAGATTTCCCGTGCCCGCATTACGGTGCGCAAGCCGAACGCGCCGGTGCCCGGCGTGCTGGATTATGTGCAGGTGACGGTCGATCATGCCGTCTGAGCCTTTCCGCCGGGCTTCGCTCGGCCTTGGCGGCAACATCGGCGATCCCGTGCGCTCCATGGCCGAGGCGTTGCAGGCGCTCGATGCGCGGGAGGACTGCCACGTGACGGCCGTCTCGCGGCTCTACCGCACGCCGCCCTGGGGCAAGACCGACCAGGACTGGTTCTTCAATGCCTGTGCGCTGGTGGAGACGACGCTTGCGCCCGAGCCGCTGCTCGACACCTGCCTTGCTATCGAGCGTGACATGAAGCGCGAGCGCAAGGAGCGCTGGGGTCCGCGCACCATCGATATCGATGTTCTGACCTATGAGGGCGTGGCGCAATCCGGCGGGCGGCTGGAGCTGCCGCATCCGCGCATGACGGGGCGCGGCTTCGTGCTGATGCCGCTTGCCGACGTTGCGCCCGACCTTGCGGTCGAGGGGCGCACGGTGAGGTCCTGGCTGGAAGATGCGGATGTCGCGGGCATCGAGCCGGCGAGCGTCGGCCCGGAATGGTGGAAGGTTACTTGATCGAACCGACGGCGATGTCGTCGAGATTGCGGTCGAGCGAGACGCCGATGACCGGTACCATCTTGTTCTCGACCTTCACCGAGATGGTGATGTTCATCTTGTTATCGCCTTCGAGGCGCGCGATCATCGCGCCGTTCAGCTTCTGGCGGTTGATGCCGACGACCACCTTGTCGCCGTTGACCTGGCCGGAGGTGATGTCGAGGCCCTTGCCGGAAGCGCCGTCGAGGAACTTGCCCTTGTAGGTGCTGCCCGACTTGGTTATGAGCGCGGACATCGGCTGCTTGAAGACGCCGACGCGGCAGAAGCCCTCGAGCTGGATGCCGGCGCCCTTGGCGGGTGCGGTGTCGCCCGTCAGGTCGCAGGCGAACTTGGTGCCCTTGTACTTGCCGGCGACGATCTCGCCCTTGCCCTGCCAGCTGCCGGTGACCTGCTCGAAGAACGCCTTGTCGCGCGAGCCGGCGGAGGCGGGAAGCGCGATGGCGGTGGCTGCGAGGAAGGCCGCTACGGAGACGCGGGCGATCAAAGAGGTGCGCGAGTACATGAACGATCCTTGATGGGCGACGGCCATCTGGCCTGCTTGTGTGCGACGAGATTTGCGCGAAAATGGTTAATGGACGGTTTCCGGGCGTCTTGCCCTTCGTCATTTACCGGTCATGCAGGCCCTGAAAACCGGGGTGTTGCAACGAGCCCACAGTTCCAGGACCCCGCCTGCGCGTCGCGAATGATGCACGGTGCCGGGGGTCAGGCGTCGTCGCGCCGGCCGTTCGTCATGCTCGGTGTAAGGTCGCCGATGAAATCGCCGATGCCGGGCCGTTTCAGCGCGCGGAAGGGCATGGGCCGGCAGAGATCCATGGCGGCAATGCCGATTCGCGCCGTCATCAGGCCGTTGATGACGCCTTCTCCGAGCCGGGCGGAAAGCTTCGAGGCAAGCCCGTGGCCCAGCACCTGCTGCACCAGGCTGTCGCCCATGGCAATAGAGCCGGTAACGGCGAGATGGGCGATGACATCACGCATCAGGCGCAGCATGCCGATCTTGCCGGGACGGCCGCCGTACAGTTCCGCCATGCCGCGCACCAGCCGACTGCTCTCGTAAATGACATAGCCGAGATCGACCAGCGCCCGCGGGCTGACGGCGGTGACGATGGAGACCCGCTTGGCCGCGCCGAGGATCAGCGCACGCGCCTCGCGGTCGAGCGGCGCCATCAATTCGCGTTCGGCAAGGTCGACGAGGTGGGCCGCGTCGATGATCTCGCCTTCGGTCTCGGCGAGACGCGCGCGCCCGCGCGCCGTCTGCGGCCGGGCGGCCACGAGATGCACGAGGCGGGCGAGGATGGCGCGGCCGACCGACGGGCTTGGCGACAGGGCGGCTTCGGCGACGTCGTGCTTGAGGTCCTGCACGGCGGCGAGACGGCGCAGGCCGATCAGTTCGCGCGCGACAAGGCCGAAGACGGCGAGAACCGCGATCGCGGCAGCGGCGATCGCGAGATAGCCGAGCCAGTCGTTGCGGCTGAAGAGATCGCGGATCAGCGAATCGACCCAGAGCCCGACGGCGAGCGAGACGAGGAGGCCGAGCGCGCCGAGGGCTATGCGGCCGAGGGTGAGGCGGCGCTTGCGCGGGGTGGCGATCGGCGGTGCCAGATCCGGCAGGTCGGCGGTAGTGGCGATGAAGGGATCCTCAGCATCCGGCGTCAGCGTGACGGCGTCGTCGAAGGCGGCGGGCGCACGGCGCTTTGCATGCTCGGATGGCTGCGGGGAGCCGGCGGGCAAAGCGAAGGCGGCGGGCTTGCGCGGACGGTCGTTCATGCGAGCCGGTCTCCGATCAGGTATTGCAGTGCGCGGTCGAGGCGGATGTGCGGCACGGACAGTTTCAGGCCGCCGCCCGTCTCCTCGATATGCGGCGGTCGGAAGCGCACGAAGTTCAGGAGATGCGGCGCCTCGCCTTCAGGAACGGATTCAAGTTCCTTGAAAAGTGAATCCGGATCCTTCGGCAAGTCCCCGGGAAATATAGCTGTTTTTCGTTCGCCGTCGAAGATCTCGCCGTTGATCCGCTCGCCGGCCATGGGCACGCCGACGATGACCGGCAGGTCCTCGCCATCGTGCTTGACGGTCGCCTCGCGGGTGGCGCGCACGGAGGCGAGCGCCATCACCTCGATGCCGGCGCCGCTCATGCCGATGCGCTCGACGGCGCGCTCGACGAGGCGGCGGGTGACGGCCTCCAGCCGCGCATGGCTTTCGTGGTGCAGATGGTCCGCCTTGGTGGCGGCAATCACGATGCGGTCGATGCGGCGTGTCACGAAGGAGGACAGAAAGCTGTTCGTGCCGGCGCGGAAACAATCGAGCACGTCGCCGAGCGCGCGCTCCAGGTCGTGTACGGCCTCGGCGCCGCGGTTGATGGCCTGAAGGGCGTCGATCAGCACGATCTGCCGGTCGAGCCGGGCAAAATGTTCGCGGAAGAACGGGCGCACCACATGCGTCTTGTAGGCCTCGTAGCGGCGCTCCATCATGGCATGCAGCGATCCCCTGTCCGGGCGGCCTTCCGGCAGGTTCGGCAGGGGGGCGAAGGTGAGGGCGGGCGAACCTTCGAGGTCGCCGGGCATCAGGAAACGGCCGGGCGGCAGGGTGGAGAGCGAACGTTCGTCGGATTTGCAGGCCCTCAGATAGGCGGTGAAGGCTTCTGCCAGCGTGCGCGCGGTCGCTTCCTCGGCTGAAGCTGCCGGGTCGATGGTGGCCGACAGCGCCAGCCAGTCGCGCGCGAGCTCCGCGCGGATGCCGGACTGTGCGAGCGCCACGGTGTTTGCGCTGAAGGTGCGGAAATCCTGCGCGAGCAGCGGCAGGTCGAGCAGCCATTCGCCGGGATAGTCGACGATGTCGATCGACAGTTTTCCGGGTGACAGCAGGCGACCCCAGCCGGAGGCGCTTTCATAATCGAGTGTCAGGCGAAGCTGCGAGATGGCCCGGGTCGAATCTGGCCAGAGGCGATCGGCGACCAGCGCTCGGATATGGTCCTCGTACTGGAAGCGCGGCACGGCGTCGTCCGGCTGCGGCTCCAGCCGGATTTTTGACACACGTCCCGAGCGCCCTGCCTCGAACAGCGGCAGGCGGCCACCATTCAGCAGGTTGTGGACGAGCGAGGAGATGAAGACGGTCTTGCCGGCGCGCGACAGGCCCGTCACGCCGAGGCGGATCGACGGGTTGACGAGGTTGGTGGCGCGGCCGGTCAGCGCGTCGAGCGCGAGCAGGGCTTCGTCGGTGAAGGTGGTCAGGCTAGGGGACAAGGTCTCTTTCCAGCATCGAAGGCGATATAGGAAACGAAATCCGGCGGAAAAAGAGGCCGCCTTTTCACGCAAACCATGTCACGCAGGAATCTGCAGCGGTTTTGCGCCAGCGCGATGCCGAAAATCAAGAGGCGGCCCCGAGGGATCGCGCTGCGCCTCAATGCGCCGGGCGCGGTGTCATGAAGCCGGCAAGGCAGGCGCCGGCATAGTTGTCTTCGGTCGGGCGCTCGTCGAAATCCAGGATGGCAAGGCCTGCTGTCGGATAGCCGAAGGGGGCGGCGGTCTCGGCGATCTCCTTGCCGACGAGACGGTGGAAGAACTCCTCGATCATCGGATTGTGGCCGACGATCATCACGGCGGTCTCCTGCCGGTCCGCGAAGGCGAGTTCGGCATAGGTGTCGACCGTGCCGGAATAAAGGGAATCGACATAATCGATGGTCAGCTCCTCGCTCACCGAGCGATGGAAAGGCTCGGCGGTCTGGCGGCAGCGGACGGCGGTGGAGGAGATGATGAGGTCCGGCCTGTAGCCTTGGTCGGCGGCTTCCTCGGCGATCACCTCGGCTTCGGCAAAGCCATCGTCGTCGAGGGCGCGGTCGAAATCCGACTGGCCGGGCTCGGCCCAGGCGGCGCGGGCGTGACGAAGGATGTAGAGCCGGAAGGCCGGCGTGCCGAGAGATGCCAAGTGTGTCCTCCATCCGCCTGCAGCAAACGATCCGTGCCGCATTCCGACTTCATGTCTGTCCTTGCGGGAAAGATCAACCGGTTTTGCGCACGGGCGCGTTCACGATCGTGTCTGACGGCGCCTGGTAGGCCAGCGTGCCCTCCAGCCGCTCTGGCCGTGCGAAGTAGTAGCCCTGCATCATGCGGCAGCCGAGGCCGCGCAGCGCAGCGACCTGTTCATGGGTCTCCATGCCTTCGACAACGCAGACGCAGCCGACGTTGCGGGAGAGGTCGACGATCGTCTTGACGATGCTGCGGCTGCGTTCGTTCGTGGCGATATCGACGATGAAGCTGCGGTCGATCTTGATCTTGGTGAGCGGCAGTTTGTGCACGTAGTTGAGGCTCGAATGGCCCGTGCCGAAATCGTCGAGCGCAATGCCGATGCCGCGCTCGGCGAAACGGCGGATGTTGTCGGCGGCAAGCGTGAAGTTGCGCATGACGGCCGTCTCCGTCACCTCGATGTCGAGGCGGGCCGGGTCGACGCCGCTTTGCGCGATGATCTCAAGCAGGGCATCGACGGTCTTGTTGGAGACGACGTCGCGGGTCGACAGGTTGACGGAGAGGCGGATGTGATCCGGCCAGCTCTGTATGGCCGCCAGCGCCTTCTGCACCAGGATCTCCGTCAGCCGGCCGATGATGCCGGCCCGCTCGGCTGCACGGATGAAGATACCGGGCGGCACGTTGCCGAGGGTCGGGCTCCGCCAGCGGGCGAGTGCCTCATAGGCGGAGATGCCGTTCGTGTCCACATCGACCATGGGCTGGAAGACGAGGTGCATCTCCTTCTCGAAATCGGCGGCGCGCAGCGCCTGCTGGATGCGGCCCTGCTCGTTGATCTCGGCCTCGTGCTCGGCGGAGAAGACGACCGTCGTTCCGCGAAAATTCTGCTTGGCGAGATAAAGGGCAAAGTCGGCGCGATCGAAGAGCCGGTCGGCCGTGGTGCCGGCATCGCCGAGGATCGAGATGCCGAGCGAGCCGGAAACGCGTGCTGTCTGTCCGTTGAAGACATAGGGTTCCTGGAGGGCCGCGCAGATTTCGTCGCCGATCGCATGGAGCCGCTCTGCGCAGGCCTTGCCCTCGAAGATGATGCCGAACTCGTCGCCGCCGAGGCGGGCCGGGAACAGACCCTGGCCGGCAAAGGCGAGGAGCCGTTCGCCGACCTCGACGAGCAGCTTGTCGCCGATGCCGTGGCCGAAGGTGTCGTTGACGGGCTTGAAACCGTCGAGGTCGATAAGGCCGAGGGCGAGGCCGGTGCGGTTCTTCTCCGCCCGCGCGATCCTCGTTTCGAGCTCGGCACGGAACTGGCGGCGGTTGGGCAGGTTGGTCAGGCTGTCGAGATTGGCGAGGCGATGGTTCTCGTCGCTGAGGCGTTGGGTTTCCGCCTGGCGCGCCTCCAGCTCCTTCTGCGACTGGATGAGGGCGCCGAAATCCCGGTAGTAGGTGAAGAGAATGAACACCATGGCGACGGTGACGAGTGCGACATTGAGAGCGAGCGCGGTGAAGACCGGATTGCCCGAAGTGCCGAAGAAGATGGTGAACGGGCCGAGCACGATGGCCGTCAGCGCGAGCGCGGCCGCCCGCAGGTGCATCAGGCAGAAGATGCAGCCGACGACCGTGTTGGCGATGTAGAAGGCGACATGAGACTGCTGGTAGGCGTTGCCATAGGGGTAGAGGCTCAGCGACCAGGCGCAGAAGCCGGCGCCGAGCAGTGCGGTCAGGCGATAGGTCGAGCGCAGCCGGCCGACTGCCTCCGCATGGGTGTAGCGCCGGTTGCGGCTGAACCACCAGTGGACGAGGCGGAACAGGCTGATGGCATAGAGCGCGGAGGGAATGTAGAGGGTGAGAGAGACGGGAGCGGTGCCCAAATGGGTGACGGTGATGGCGACAGTATTCGTCACCAGCATGAAGTAGAGCAGCGGCACCTGCTTGGTAAAGGCGGCAAGCTGCGCCTGGACGAGCTCCGGATTGCCGGATTCGATCGAAAGAATGGCCTTTGCCCTGCTGAACATCAATGCGTGCTCCTGCCCTTACGGCAAGAGAAAAGCATGAGTTGCTAAAATAAGTCTGAATCCAGGGCGCTACAGGTTCGCGAAAGAAAATCGTCCTACCCTTATCCCGGATCGGCAATCGCGTGCCTATATTTGGTGCAGGACGATGCGACAGACAGGCGATAGAGCGCCCTTTGGGCGAGGCGACGGGGATGTTTGGCGGCCGATTTTGCCATCTCGTTGTAATCTTGATGAAATATTAGTCTGGCAAGGTTCAAAACAGAGGCAGACGCGAAAAACCGTGGGTAAGTTTCTACAGGCTTGAAACACGTTACCCGTGGGGATATACAGCGCGCCTTGAGATGTTCTTCAGGAGAATCGCGTTGAGTGAGAAGATCGATCTTAGCAATTTCGTCCTCGATGAGGGCGATGAATTCATGAACGCAAACCAGCGGGCTTACTTTCGAGCAAAGCTGAACGCCTGGAAAAACGACATCCTGCGCGAAGCGCGCGAAACCCTCGACCATCTGGCAGAAGAAAGCGCCAATCATCCGGATCTTGCGGACCGGGCGTCTTCGGAAACCGACCGTGCCATCGAACTTCGGGCACGTGACCGCCAGCGCAAGCTGATCTCCAAGATCGATGCGGCGCTGCAACGTCTCGACGAAGGCACTTACGGTTACTGCGAGGAAACAGGCGAACCGATCGGCCTCAAGCGTCTCGACGCCCGCCCGATCGCCACGCTTTCGATCGAGGCGCAGGAGCGCCATGAGCGTCGGGAGAAGGTGTATCGCGACGAGTAGACCTTTCCTACGGATCTGAGGAGGTCCGAGGGCAGGCTTCGCGGTAATCGAACACCGGATGTTTCCGGTGCCGGCAGGTTTCGTGTTGTTCGGTGCTGGCAAGACCAAAATTAAAGCCGCCGGAAACCTCGTGTTTCCAGCGGCTTTTTTCTGTGCGGTTCGGACCGGTTGTCTTACGCCTTGCGATTGGCGGCAATTTCACCGAGCAGGCGCGCCATCTCCGCTTCGGTTTCCTCGCGGCTCTTTGCGACGGGCTGCCCATGACCGATCGTGGCGGCGGTCTGCGTCGGGTTGAGCGTCGGCTGGGCGGCTGTGTGGGCGGTCGTGCCGGCGGCGGCGCTGCTGGCCATTTCGGCCTCCAGGATCTTTTCGAACTCGCTGACCAGCGCTGGGTTGTCGGCAAGTTGGGGCGTCGGCTTGGCGAGCGTCGGCGTCGCCATCGGGCGCTGCACCGTCTGGCCGGCGGTTGCCTGTGTCGTGTGCGTTACCGTGGACTGGGGCAGGACGCGCTGGCGGTTCTGTTCGAGGACGTCCTCGATGCGGCGCTCCGGCGTACGCTGCTGCATGGCCGTCTGCGCCTGCTGGGTCGTCTGGACCGGCTGGCTCACCGCCTGCGCCGGAGTGGTGCGGGGAGCGGTGTCGTCCTCACCGGCATAAAGCACCCTGGTCATCGCCGAGACGCCCTCCGGCGTTGCCGCCGGGCGGCGCTCCACCGTGCCGTTGGCCGATGCGACGGCACCGGCCGAGGCGGTGGTGCGGGCGGCGATCGCGGGTTCGGCCGCCTTCGCCACTGTTTCCTGCAGCACCGGTGCGGGCTCGGCACGCTCGGTCCTCTGGTTGGTCTTTTCCGTCGGCTGGGCATGGTCAGCCGACGGGAGGGCGATGCGCGTCTCGATGACGATGTCGGTCGGGCCGCCGATCATCAGGAGGTGTTCCACGTCGTCCCGGCGTATCAGGACGAGGCGGCGGCGCGTGTCGATTGCCGCGGCATCGAGCACGGCAAGGCGCGGCGCACGGTTGCGCCCGCCGCGGATGAAGGGCGAGGAGGGGCGGCCCCGGATGATCCAGAGCACCAGCGCGAGGCAGAGAAGGCCGAGCAGCACCACCACCGCGGCGATGACGAACTTCGTGCCGTTCTCTGCGAGAATCTCCTGGAACATGGCGCGGTCACTCCTTCTCAGCAGTTTTGGCCCAGCAGTTCGGCCTTTCGGGCCGATTGGCTGCATTTGACGGCTTTTCCCGGGGTCCTACAAGCGCGGTATACCGGTTGTCCAGCACGGATTGCCGTCGTCATCGTCGCGTAAGTATGGCAGGTTAGGGAAATTGCGATGTTTGAGCCGGGAATATTCCCTGTGAATTCGCGGCCTTGCTTCCCCTCGACGGCTTTTTGCGCTTCCCTCGTGCGGATAAACATGATTCTGGCATCGGGTTCGGGTCAAGCGCAAGACCCGGGCTGTTGCAGACGAGGGACTGATGACGACGATGAAGCGGCCGGACGGGGATAATGTGCCGATCGTGGACCGCGGCGTGCGGCCGGCGGTGGCGCTGCGTGTGGTGCTGCTCGCGGTCGTGCTGGCGGCTTCGGCGGGGGCGTTCATCGTCTTCAAGAACCAGCTCGACAACGAGCTCGTGCTCGGAGTTCTCGGCGTTCTCGCGATGGCCGGCATCTTCTTCGTCGTTTCCGCGCTGATCGGCTTCATCGAGGTCATGCCGCAGGCGGCGCGCTCGGATGATCTGGCACGCGCCTTTCTCGATGCGCATCCCGATGGCACGGTCGTCACCGACCGCAAGGGCCGCATCGTCTACGCCAATGCGGCCTATGGCGCGCTGACGGGGGCGAACGGTGCTGCCGAGGTGCAGACGCTCGAGACCCTGCTGTCGCGCAATCGCGACGCGACCGAAGCCGTCTATCGCCTGACCAACGGACTGCACGAAGGCAAGGAAGGCGCCGAGGAGTTCCGCGTCCAGAAGCCGCTCAACCCGGCCGGCTCCGGCGGCTCGGGCGCGCAGTGGTATCGCCTCAAGGCGCGTATCCTGCCGAACCGCGACAAGCCGAAGCAGCCGCTCTATATCTGGCAGATTTCCAACATCACCTCCGAGCGGGACGACCAGGAGCGCTTCTTTAAGGAATTGCAGAACGCCATCGACTATCTGGACCATGCACCGGCCGGTTTCTTCTCCGCGGGCCGCAAGGGCGAGATTGTCTACCTGAACGCGACGCTTGCCGAATGGCTCGGCATCGATCTTGCGAAGTTCCATCCTGGCTCGCTGTCGATCGCCGAGATGGTGGCGGGCGAGGGGCTGGCGCTTATCCAGTCCGTGCAGGCCGAGCCTGGCCTGAAGCGCACCGAATTGCTCGATCTCGACCTGCGCAAGACGAACGGCCAGAGCCTTCCGGTGCGCATCGTGCACCGCGTTTCCACGACGCGCGACGGGGCGCCCGGCGAAAGCCGCACCATCGTTCTTGCGCGCGAGGAGGGCAGCGCGAACGATCAGTCCGCCTCGATTGCCTCCATGCGCTTCACGCGCTTCTTCAACAACACGCCGATGGCCATCGCCTCGGTCGATGGCGGCGGCCGGATCCTGCGCACCAACGCGCCATTCCTGAAGCTGTTCTCGGGCGTCGTCTCGCGCGACGATATCGACCGCGGCGCCAAGCTCGAGACCATCGTGCACGAGACGGATCGCTTGCGCCTGCAATCGGCGCTCGATGCGGCGAAGGACCGGCAGGGCGACATCGCGCCGATCGACTCGCTGCATCCGGCCGACGACGGCCGGCATTTCCGCTTCTATGTGAACGCCGTCATCGACCAGAGCGACGAGGCGCCGGAGGAGGCGGCCATCGTCTATGCCGTCGAGATCACCGAGCAGAAGGCGCTCGAGACGCAGATGGCGCAGACGCAGAAGATGAATGCGGTCGGCACGCTCGCCGGCGGCATCGCGCACGACTTCAACAACGTGCTGACGGCGATCCTGCTTTCCTCCGACCACCTGCTTCTGTCCGCGCGCCCGTCCGATGCGAGCTTTGCCGATCTCATGGAGATCAAGCGCAACGCAAACCGGGCGGCGGTGCTGGTGCGCCAGCTGCTTGCCTTCTCGCGCAAGCAGACGATGCGCCCGACCGTGCTCAACCTCACCGACGTCATCGGTGACCTGCGCATGCTCGTCGATCGCATGACCGGCACCAACGTCAAGATCGATGTCGAATATGGCCGCGACCTCTGGTCGGTGAAGACCGATCTCGGCCAGTTCGAGCAGGTGCTGATCAACCTTGCGGTCAATGCGCGCGACGCCATGCCGGAGGGCGGCACCATCACCTTCCGCACCCGCAATGTGGAGGCTGACGAGGCGGCGGCACGGAACCTGCGCGATCTGCCGCCGGGCGACTATGTGGAAGTGGACGTGGCCGACCAGGGCACCGGCATCCCGCCCGAAATCATCGACAAGATCTTCGAGCCCTTCTTCACCACCAAGGAAGTCGGCAAGGGCACAGGGCTGGGCCTTTCGATGGTCTATGGCATCGTCAAGCAGTCCGGCGGCTATATCTATCTCGATTCCGAAGTCGGCAGTGGCACGACCTTCCGCATCCTCATGCCGCGCCATATCGAAGAGGTGGTGCCGGCGGAAGTGGCGGGCGCGGTGCAGGCACTGTCGCAGACCGGCGGTCAATCGACGGCCGTGGCCGCGCGGGAAGCGGACAAGGAGCCGCGCGACCTTACCGGCGGTTCGGCCGTGGTGCTGCTCGTGGAGGACGAGGAAGCGGTGCGGCGCGGCGGCAAGCGCATGCTGGAGACCCGCGGCTACACCGTCCACGAGGCCGGGTCCGGTGTCGAGGCGCTCGACATCATGGAAGAGCTGAACGGTGCCGTCGACATCGTTGTCTCCGACGTGGTCATGCCCGAGATGGACGGTCCGTCGCTGCTGCGCGAGCTGCGGAAAACCTATCCGGACCTCAAGTTCATCTTCGTCTCGGGCTATGCCGAGGACGCCTTTGCCCGCAACCTGCCGGCGGACGCCAAGTTCGGCTTCCTGCCGAAGCCGTTCTCTCTGAAGCAGCTCGCCGAGGCCGTGCGGGAAATGCTCGACGCCTGAGCCTTCAGGCAATCGCATAGGGAATTCGACAGTGCCTTTCTTTCCTTCTCCCGGTGGGGAGAAGGTGGCCCGAAGGGGTCGATGAGGGGGGCGGACGGATCATTTGCGCCTTTGCCATCCCCTTCATCCGCCTGCCGGCACTTTCTCCCCGTGGGGAGAAGGGGAATGAGGCAGCGGCTTCCTTCCAAATGCGATTGCCCTGTCTCGGCTCCTGACGGCACGGGCCTTTCAACGGAAAAACCGGGGCGGCATCGGCAGATGCGGTTTTTTCTTTGCCCAACCATCATGGTCAATGGTCGGTTAACCGCTTACCGCTAGTATCGAACTTGTATTGCGTATCGGGACTGCTGTGCATGTGGACCAAACACCATAAGAAGCGGAAATTCGGCCGGCTGGCGTTGCCGGTGATTACAGTCGCATTCCTTTCCTACTTCGGCTATCATTCCGTCCATGGCGATTTCGGCCTCAGGGGGATGGAGGAGCTCGAACGGCAGAGAGTAGAGCGTCAGGCGCGCCTGGACGTCCTCGTGCGGCAGCGTCAGATTCTGGAAAAAGAGGTGGCTCTGATGAGCGATGGCTCGCTCGAGCGTGACATGCTCGACGAAAAAGCGCGCTCCTATCTCAATATGTCCAGAGCCGACGAAATCGTTATTTTCCATTGAAGAAGTCGATTAACCGAAATCTGGTTAATCGTAAATATGCCTTACTAATCAGTGGCTTGCGAAGAATATAAGCCATGCATTTATGGCATTGCTGAGGCGGACTTTCTCCCCTATGGTTTCCTCCAAGAGGCAAACATAGGGAGGAACGAATGGCTCCGCGTAAAACCGCGTCCACGTCCAGCCGCAAAACCGCGGCAAAGCCTGCAAAGAAAGACTTCACCGGCGGCACGATTGCCGAGTTCTCCAAGGAAGACGATCTTCACGCCTATCGCGAAATGCTGCTCATCCGGCGTTTCGAGGAAAAGGCTGGCCAGCTCTATGGTATGGGCTTCATCGGCGGCTTCTGTCACCTCTATATTGGCCAGGAAGCTGTCGTCGTCGGCATGCAGCTGGCGCTGAAGGAGGGTGACCAGGTCATCACGGGTTATCGTGACCACGGCCACATGCTCGCCTGCGGCATGAGCCCGCGCGGCGTGATGGCGGAACTGACCGGACGTCGCGGCGGCCTTTCCAAGGGCAAGGGCGGCTCCATGCACATGTTCTCCAAGGAAAAGAACTTTTATGGCGGCCACGGCATCGTCGGCGGGCAGGTTTCGCTCGGCACGGGCCTTGCCTTCGCCAACCGATACCGCGGCAACGACAATGTCTCGCTCGCCTATTTCGGCGACGGCGCTGCCAACCAGGGCCAGGTCTACGAGAGCTTCAACATGGCCGCTCTCTGGAAGCTGCCGGTCGTCTACGTGATCGAGAACAACCGCTACGCCATGGGCACGTCCGTTTCGCGCGCCTCCGCCCAGACCGATTTCTCGCATCGGGGCGCATCCTTCAACATCCCCGGTTACCAGGTGGATGGCATGGATGTGCGTGCCGTTAAGGCCGCCGCCGACGAAGCCGTCGAACATTGCCGCTCGGGCAAGGGGCCGGTCATCCTCGAGATGCAGACCTACCGCTATCGCGGTCACTCGATGTCCGACCCGGCGAAGTACCGTTCGAAGGACGAAGTGCAGAAGATGCGTTCCGAGCACGACCCGATCGAGCAGGTGCGCGCCCGCCTTCTGGAAAACAAGTGGGCAAGCGAGGACGATCTCAAGCAGATCGACAAGGACGTCCGTGACATCGTCGCCGACAGCGCCGATTTCGCGCAGGCCGATCCGGAGCCGGATGCATCCGAACTCTACACCGACATCCTGCTGTAATCCGGGGAGGGACACCAATGCCAATCGAGATTCTCATGCCCGCCCTGTCTCCGACCATGGAGGAGGGCACGCTCTCCAAATGGGTGAAGAACGAGGGTGACACCGTCAAGTCCGGCGATGTGATTGCCGAAATCGAAACCGACAAGGCGACGATGGAAGTCGAGGCCGTCGATGAAGGCGTGATCGGCAAGATCCTGATCGCCGCCGGCACCGAGGGCGTCAAGGTGAACACGGCGATCGCCGTGCTGCTGCAGGACGGCGAGAGCGCCGACGCGGTCGCCGCGCCGAAGGCAGCCGCCAAGCCCGCTGAAGCCGAGGCGCCGAAGGCCGTCGAGCCGGCACCTGCCGCCGCTGCCGCGCCCGTTCCGGCGCAGCCGAAGGGCGAAGTTGCCGCTGATCCGGATATTCCGGCCGGCACCGAAATGGTGGCGACGACGGTGCGCGAAGCGCTGCGTGACGCCATGGCGGAAGAGATGCGCCGCGATGACGACGTCTTCGTCATGGGCGAGGAAGTTGCCGAATACCAGGGTGCCTACAAGATTACGCAGGGCCTGCTGCAGGAATTCGGCGCCCGCCGCGTTATCGACACCCCGATCACCGAGCATGGCTTTGCCGGCGTCGGCGTCGGTGCGGCGATGACCGGCCTGAAGCCGATCGTCGAGTTCATGACCTTCAACTTCGCCATGCAGGCGATCGACCAGATCATCAACTCCGCGGCCAAGACGCTCTACATGTCCGGCGGCCAGATGGGCGCGCCGATCGTCTTCCGCGGCCCGAATGGCGCGGCAGCGCGCGTCGCGGCCCAGCACTCGCAGTGCTATGCCGCCTGGTACAGCCACATTCCGGGCCTCAAGGTGGTCATGCCCTATACGGCGGCCGACGCGAAGGGTCTCCTGAAGGCGGCCATCCGCGACCCGAACCCGGTCATCTTCCTCGAAAACGAAATCCTCTACGGCCAGAGCTTCGATGTGCCGAAGATGGACGATTTCGTGTTGCCGATCGGCAAGGCGCGCGTGCACAAGAAGGGCAACGACGTCACCGTCGTCTCCTTCGGCATCGGCATGACCTACGCGCTGAAGGCGATTGCTGAGCTCGAGAAGGACGGCATCGACGTCGAGCTGATCGACCTTCGCACCATCCGCCCGATGGATCTGCCGACGGTCATCGAATCCGTCAAGAAGACGGGCCGCCTCGTCGTCGTGGAAGAGGGCTATCCGCAGTCCTCCGTCGGCACCGAGATCGCGACCCGCGTCATGCAGCAGGCCTTCGACTATCTCGATGCGCCGATCCTGACGATTGCTGGCAAGGACGTTCCGATGCCCTACGCCGCGAACCTCGAAAAGCTGGCGCTGCCGAATGTCGGCGAAGTCGTCCAGGCGGTCAAAACCGTCTGCTACAAATAAGGGGAGGGCGCCGAAATGCCGATCAACATTACGATGCCCGCCCTCTCGCCCACCATGGAAGAGGGCAACCTCGCCAAGTGGCTGGTCAAGGAAGGCGACACCGTGAAATCCGGTGACGTCATCGCCGAGATCGAGACCGACAAGGCGACGATGGAAGTCGAGGCCGTCGATGAGGGCGTTGTCGCCAAGATCGTCGTGCCCGCCGGTACTGAAGGCGTCAAGGTCAACAGCCTGATCGCCATCCTTGCCGCCGACGGTGAAGATGTGTCGGCAGCCGCTGCCGGCGGTGGTTCCGCGCCGAAGGCGGAAGCCAAGCCTGCCGAGGCCAAGGCCGAAGCGCCGAAGGAAGCAGAGAAGCCCGTGACGGCAGCAGCCGCGCCGGCTCCCGTCGCTGCCAGCACCGGCAACGGTCATTTCGTCGGCAACGGCCTCTTCTCTTCGCCGCTCGCCCGGCGTATCGCCAAGGATGCCGGCGTCGACATCAAGTCGGTCTCCGGCTCCGGCCCGCACGGCCGCGTGGTGAAGAGCGATGTTGAGAAGGCGATCGCCTCCGGCGGTGCCAAGCCCGCCGCCGCTGCAGCAGCCCCGGCTGCCGCCGCCTCCACAGCGCCCGCCGCGGCCCCCAAGGGCATGTCGGAAGAGGCCGTGCTCAAGCTGTTCGAGCAGGGCTCGTACGAGCTCGTGCCGCATGACGGCATGCGCAAGACCATTGCCAAGCGCCTGCAGGAATCCAAGCAGACGATCCCGCACTTCTACGTCTCCGTTGACGTCGAGCTCGATGCGCTGCTGGCGCTGCGCGCCCAGATCAACGGTTCCGCGCCGGAGAAGGACGGCAAGCCGGCCTACAAGCTCTCGGTCAACGACATGGTGATCAAGGCCATGGCACTCGCCCTGCGTGACGTGCCGGATGCCAACGTCTCCTGGACCGACACGAACATGGTCAAGCACAAGCACGCGGATGTCGGTGTCGCCGTTTCCATCCCGGGCGGCCTGATCACGCCGATCATCCGCAAGGCGGAGTTGAAGAGCCTGTCGGCCATCTCCAACGAGATGAAGGATCTCGGCAAGCGGGCCAAGGAACGCAAGCTGAAGCCCGAGGAATACCAGGGCGGCACGACCGCGGTCTCCAACATGGGCATGATGGGCGTCTCGAACTTCGCTGCCGTCGTCAACCCGCCGCATGCGACGATCCTGGCTGTCGGCGCGGGCACGGAGCGGGTGGTGGTCAAGAAGGGCCAGATGGTCATCGTCAACGCGATGACGGTCACGCTCTCCACCGACCACCGCTGCGTCGATGGCGCGCTGGGTGCCGAACTGCTCGGCGCCTTCAAGCGCTACATCGAGAGCCCGATGGGGATGCTCGTCTGATAGCGGAGTGCGGCCATGAAGACGGTTCTCTGCTACGGCGACAGCCTGACCTGGGGTTACAAAGCGGAAACGCTCGACCGGCACGCCTTCGAGGATCGCTGGCCGAGCGTGCTCGCCAAGGCCCTCGGACCGGGTGTCACCGTGATCGCGGAGGGCCTCAACGGCCGCACCACCGCCTATGACGACCACATGGCGGACTGCGACCGCAACGGCGCGCGCATCCTGCCGACCATCCTGCACAGCCACGATCCGATCGACCTCGTCATCCTGTTGCTCGGCGCCAATGACATGAAGCCGGTCGTTTGCGGCACCGCCTTCGGCGCCGTGCAGGGCATGGAGCGGCTGGTGTCGCTCGTGCGCCACCATGCCTGGTCGTTCGGTGACCAGGAGGGGCCGGAGGTGCTGATCGTCTCCCCGCCGCCGCTGTGCGAAACCGCGAACACCGCCTTTGCGGCGATGTTCGCCGGCGGCGTGGAACAATCGGCGATGCTGGCGACGCTCTATGCGGACCTGGCGGACGAAGCCGGCTGCGGCTTCTTCGATGCGGGCGCGGTGGCCGAGACCACGCCGCTCGACGGCGTGCATCTCGATGCGAAGAACACGCGGGCGATCGGCAAGGGTCTCGAGCCGGTCGTGCGCATGATGCTCGGGCTTTGATCGGGATCAAGGAGTGAAGGCGCGGGCGCGCTAGGCTGGCACCATCATCAGAAGAAGGAGATGGACATGCCGAATACCCCGCACCAGCTGGCAGAGGAATTTCCGGAGCACCTGGCCAAGATCCGCCACCTGCGCGAGGTCGATGGTCATTTCCACCGGATTTCCGAGGAGTATCAAGCGGTGAATCTCGCGATCCACCGCGCCGAGACGGATATCGAGCCCGTCGCCGACTTCCACATGGCCGACATGCGGAAGGAGAGGATGCGGCTCAAGGATGAAATCTACGGGATGCTGATGCGGCCGGAAAAGGTCGAGCAGCTTCCCTGAGGGGCGGAGTGCTTCCGCTTCTCGTCAAGGCCGTGGCGGCGGTTGGCCGACTGTGGCGCAGAAGAACAACAGAGGAGTGGAAGCGCTCATGTCGAATGCCTACGACGTCATCGTTATCGGTTCGGGTCCGGGCGGCTACATCGCCGCGATCCGCGCGGCGCAATTGGGCCTGAAGACGGCCATCGTCGAGCGCGAGCATCTCGCCGGCATCTGCTCCAACTGGGGCTGCATTCCCACCAAGGCGCTGCTGCGCTCGGCCGAGATATTCCACTACGCCCAGCATCCGGGCGACTACGGCATCAAGATCGAAGGCTCGGTGACGCCGGACCTGAAGGCGATCGTTGCCCGCTCGCGCGGCATCGCCCAGCGCATGAACGGCGGCGTCGGCTTCCTGATGAAGAAGAACAAGGTCGATATCATCTGGGGTGAAGCCAAGATCACCAAGCCGGGCGAGATCGTCGTGTCCAAGACGACCAAGGCGATCCAGCAGCCGCAGGCGCCGCTGCCGAAGAATGTTCTTCCCGAAGGCACCTACGCCGCCAAGCATATCGTCATCGCCACCGGTGCGCGTCCGCGCGCACTGCCCGGCATCGAGCCGGATGGCAAGCTGATCTGGACCTATTTCGAGGCGATGAAGCCGGAAGAGATGCCGAAGTCTCTGCTCGTCATGGGGTCGGGCGCCATCGGCATCGAATTCGCCTCCTTCTACCGCACGCTCGGCGTCGATGTGACGGTGGTCGAGGTGATGAAGACGGTGATGCCGGTCGAGGATGCGGAAATCTCCGCACTCGCCAAGAAGCAGTTCGAAAAGCAGGGCATGAAGATTCATCTGGAGGCGAAGGTCACCAAGGTGGAGAAGGGGGCGAACTCCATCACCGCCCATGTCGAGATGAAGGACGGCAAGGTCGAGAAGATCACCGCCGACCGGATGATCTCCGCCGTTGGCGTTCAGGCCAATGTGGAAAATATTGGCCTTGAAGCCGTCGGCGTGAAGACCGACCGCGGCTTCATCGCCATCGACGGTTACGGCAAGACGAACGTACCGGGCATCTACGCGATCGGCGACGTCGCCGGTCCGCCGATGCTGGCCCACAAGGCCGAGCATGAGGCCGTCATCTGCATCGAGAAGATCGCGGGCCTGCCGAACGTGCATCCGATGGACAAGTCGAAGATCCCGGGCTGCACCTATTGCCATCCGCAGGTCGCCTCGGTCGGCCTGACGGAAGCCAAGGCCAAGGAACAGGGTCGCGACATCCGCGTCGGCCGCTTCCCCTTCGTCGCCAACGGCAAGGCGATCGCGCTCGGCGAAGACCAGGGTCTCGTCAAGACGATCTTCGACAAGAAGACCGGTGAACTGCTCGGCGCGCACCTCGTGGGCGCGGAAGTGACCGAGCTCATCCAGGGTTTCGTCATCGCCATGAACCTGGAGACGACCGAGGAAGAACTGATGCACACGATCTTCCCGCATCCGACCATTTCGGAAACGCTGAAGGAAAGCGTGCTCGATGCCTATGGGCGTGCACTGAACGCTTGAACGTGCTAAAGCCCGCCTCCACATGGAGGCGGGCCCGCTAATTTCCGGTCCGCAAGGGGTGCTGGCGCCCCACAGGAAAGTGGAATCGACATGGTCACCATTCTCGACCGCACCAATCTTGATCCCAACGCCCCGCGCGTTCGCCACCCGGAAAAGGCCCACCGGCCCGACACGGAAGTGTTGCGCAAGCCGGAATGGATCCGCGTCAAGGCGCCGGTGTCCAAGGGCTATCAGGAAACGCGCGATCTCGTGCGCTCCCACAAGCTGGTGACGGTGTGCGAGGAGGCCGGCTGCCCGAACATCGGCGAGTGCTGGGACAAGAAGCACGCGACGTTCATGATCATGGGCGAGATCTGTACCCGCGCCTGCGCCTTCTGCAACGTGGCGACGGGCAAGCCGAATGCACTCGACATGGCGGAGCCGGAGAACGTCGCCAAGGCCGTCAAGCAGATGGGTCTTTCCCACGTCGTCATCACCTCCGTCGACCGCGACGACCTCGCCGATGGCGGGGCCGAGCATTTCGAGAAGGTGATCTGGGCGATCCGCGAAGCCTCGCCGCTGACGACGATCGAAATCCTGACGCCGGACTTCCTGAAGAAGCCGGGCGCGCTGGAACGTGTCGTTGCGGCCAAGCCTGACGTCTTCAACCACAATATGGAGACTGTGCCGGGTAATTACCTGACGGTTCGTCCGGGCGCACGCTACTTCCACTCCGTCCGCCTCCTGCAGCGCGTGAAGGAGCTGGACCCGACCATGTTCACCAAGTCGGGCATCATGGTGGGCCTCGGCGAGGAGCGTAACGAAGTGCTCCAGCTCATGGACGACCTGCGCACGGCGGATGTGGATTTCCTCACCATCGGCCAGTATCTCCAGCCGACCCGCAAGCACCATGCCGTCATGAGCTTCGTGACGCCGGAGGAGTTCAAGTCCTACGAGACCGTCGCCTATTCCAAGGGCTTCCTGATGGTCTCTTCCAGCCCGCTGACGCGCTCCTCGCACCATGCCGGCGACGATTTCGCACGGCTTCGGGCCGCGCGCGAACGCAAGGTTCTTGCCGCTGCGGAATAGACTTTTCCTCAGCCTTCCTTTAAGCCCCGCCGTCCCGCCCGACGGCGGGGTTTTGCGTTTCGGGGGTGGCGATGACGGTTTCGATCACGATCGACGAAGCGGCCGAGCGACTGGAGACGGCGAACCGTGTGCTGGTTATCGGCTGCTCGGGCGGCGGCAAGTCGACGCTGTCAAAGGCGCTCGCCGCGCGGTTCGGCCTGGAGTACCAGTCGATCGACCGGGACGTGCGCTGGCTGCCCGGCTGGCGCGAGCGCGATCCGGCCGCGCGGCTCGATATCCTGAAAATGCTGGTGGCGCGGGAGCGCTGGATCATGGACGGCAGCAATCCGTCCACCTTCGACCTGCGCGTGCCGCGCTCGGATCTCGTCATCTGGGTGCGCATGCCGCGGCTCACCTGCCTTCTCGGCGTCGCGCGTCGTGTCTGGCGCTACCACGGCACGGTGCGGCCGGAAATGGCGGCGGACTGCCCGGAACCGCTTCCGGACCGCACCTTCCTCGACTACATCTGGAATTTCGAGAGAAAATCTGCACCGGTCTTCATCCGCAAGCTGGAGCAGCATGGCGAAGGCGTACCGCTCGTCACCCTGTCTTCGCGACGTGAGGCGCGCCGCCTGCTGACGCGCGTCGGCGCATAGGAGAACCACCATGATCGCCATCACGAAAGAGACCGCCGCCGCGCGGCTGAACACGGCGGAGCGCGTGCTGGTCATGGGCTGCTCGGGCAGCGGAAAATCGACGCTGGCGCGAAAGCTGAGCGAGCGGCTCGGCCTACCCTATGTCTCCATGGACCGCGAGATATTCTGGCTGCCGGGCTGGATCGTGCGACCGCGTGCGGAGGCCTTGATGCGCCTTCAGGCGATCGTGGCGGAGGAGCGCTGGATCATCGACGGCACCAGCCCTGGCACCCTACCGGTGCGCCTGCCGCGCACGCATCTCGTCCTCTGGCTTCGCCCGCCGCGCTGGGCGTCGCTCTACGGCGTCCTGTCGCGCTGGCTGAAATTCCGCGGCCGGTCGCGGCCGGAAATGGCCGATGGCTGCCCGGAGCGGATGACACGCGAGTTCCTCGCTTACATCTGGAACTTTGAGAAGACGGAGAGCCCGGAAATCAAGGAGAAGCTTGCGGCATATGGACCGGATGTGCCGGTTTGCGTGTTGAAATCGAAGGCCGAGAACCGGGAGCTACTTGCCATCCTCGCGCGGCAATATTAGCTCTCGGCCATGCCACAGTTCGAAACCCGCCGTCCGGTTCCCCATACGCCCGAGCAGATGTACGACCTCGTCGCCGATGTCGAGCGCTATCCGGAATTCCTGCCGCTCTGCGAAGGGCTTACGGTGCGCTCGCGCAAGGAACGCGACGGCAAGGAACTTCTGATCGCCGACATGACCGTCGGCTACAAGGCGATCCGCGAGACGTTCACGACGCAGGTTCTTCTCAACCGCGCCGAACGGGCGATCGACGTCAAATATATCGACGGGCCGTTCCGCTATCTCGACAATCGCTGGCGCTTCGAGCCGCTGCCGGACGGCGGATGCTCCGTGCATTTCTTCATCGACTACGAATTCAAGAGCCGGATTCTCGGCGCGCTGATGGGCTCGATGTTCGACCGCGCCTTCCGTATGTTCACCGAGGCTTTTGAAAAGCGCGCGGCCACGATCTACGGCGGCTGAACAAAACCGGCCGATCATCCGTCATTCACCCTAGATATCAACGGCCGGGAGGCGGACGATGGGTGCTGTGACGATGGGACGTTTGCGCTGTTTTCTGCTGGCTGCTGCGATCTTCGCGGCCGATGCGGCATCCGCCGAGCCCGATCTGGCACTCCTGCGCAAACCCGGAAGCTATGTGCTGCTGCTCGATGCGGACAAACGTCCGATCGCCGGCAATTACTGGCTGTCCGAAGGGCTGAAGGTGAGCACGCACTCACGCAATCCCGGCTCCTATCCCCAGCCGCTGCTCTACACCGACCGGGATTTTCCGCCCGGCCGCATCGCCAATATGTATCTCTTCCTCAACGGCAAGGAGACGGTGACGCCGGATATCCGCGCGGTGCCGGTCGGGGAGACGGTGACGGTGACGCGCAAGCACGAACCGATGGGCCTGCTTGCCGGAAAGGTCGAGGCGCGAAACCTTACCTACACGCTGACGACCGTCGCCGTTGCCTCGGACATCATAGGGGGCGCAAAACTCCTCAGCCGGATTTACGAGATCGCGCCGGTGGATCCGGCGAACAAGGAGATGGATTGGGGGCGGCGGGTCTATATCGAGACCCTCGATCTCGACATTTCCCGCGAGCAGGCGGCGCGCGTCGCCGATATCGAGACCGGCAAGGCGGGTAGCACGGGCGATTTCGAGGGCATCTATGCCAGCCGTACACTCGCCAGCGACGACTACGCCAAATGCATGACGGAAAAGCGCGCGGGCAAGGCGTACCAGGACGCCGTTCGCCGCGAAAAGGAGACGAACGACGCCTGGATGGCCAAGGAATATCTGGCAACCGGCGTTCCCTGGTGGGAAGCGACCAACGCGAAGGTCCGCATGGAGGCCTTGCTCGACGTCACCGGCCTCTGTCTTCCGGGATCGACGAAGTAGCTCAATCGTCCCTAGACAGCTCGATCAGCATGTCGAGGGCGGTTCGCACCGTCGCAAGCCGCACGGCGCTACGGCCGATATCGCCGTAGCGCATCTCCCGGTGCAGGGTCGCATGGCCCCTGCGGGCGGCGGCGAGATGCACGAGGCCGACGGGCTTTTCCTCCGAACCGCCGCTGGGGCCGGCAATGCCCGTCACCGCCACGGAAATGTTTGCGCCGGAATTGCCGATGGCGCCTTCGGCCATCTCGATGGCGGTCGGGCGGGAGACGGCACCGTGCGCCTTCAGCGTCGCGTTGGCGACGCCGATCATCTCGCGCTTCGCCTCGTTGGAATAGGTGACGAAGCCGCGGTCGAAGACGGTGGAGGAGCCGGATATTTCGGTGATCGCGCCGGCGATGAGGCCGGCGGTGCAGGATTCGGCGGTGGCGATCAAAAGGCCGCGCGCCGCAAAATCGGTGACGATCGTCTGTGCAGCCGCTTCGATGTCCTTTGGCCAGATACTCATGCGTCGGTCCCCTTATAGACGACGGTCGCGGTGGCGATGGCGGCGATGCCTTCGCGGCGGCCGATGAAGCCGATCTTCTCGTTGGTCGTCGCCTTGACCGAGCAGCGATCGATGGAGATGCCGAGGAAATCGGCAAGGTTTTGGCGCATCGCCTCGCGGTGCGGGCCGACCTTCGGCGCTTCGGCGATCAGCGAGACATCGGCATTCATGATGACGCCGCCCCTGGCGCGCACGATGCCGGCGGCATGTTCGAGGAAGATGCGGGACGCCGCGCCCTTCCACTGCGGGTCGGAGGGCGGGAAATGATCGCCGATATCGCCCGCGCCGCAGGTGGCGAGCAGGGCATCGGTCAGCGCATGCAGCGCGACGTCGGCGTCGGAATGGCCCGACAATTTCTGGTCGTGCGGAATGAAGAGGCCGCAGAGCGTGACGCCGTCGCCCTCGACGAGTTGGTGCACATCGTAGCCGTTGCCGGTGCGAACGTCGGGCAGGGCGGTGGCGAGGCGCTGGTCGGCCATGGCGATGTCCTTCTGTAAGGTAAGCTTGACGTTGCCAGGGCCCCCTTCGACGAGGTGGACGCGCACGCCCGCCCATTCGGCGATCGAGGCATCGTCGGTAAAGTCCGTGCGGCCGGAGGCGCTGGCGCGGCGATGGGCTTCCAGGATCGTCTGAAAATGGAAGGACTGCGGCGTCTGGGCGGCGAAGAGGCCGGAGCGGGAGACGGTTTCGGCGACATTGCCGTTGGCGTCCGCGCACTTCAGCGTATCGGCGACGGCGACGGCCGGCAGCACGGCGCGGGCGCCATGTTGGAAGGCGGTCAGCGTGCGCTCCAGGATGGCGGGCTCGACGAAGGGGCGCACGGCATCCTGGATGAGGACATGCGTGATGTCGCCTTCCGCAAGCACTTCGAGGCCGGCGAGAACGGACTGCTGGCGCGTCGCGCCGCCGGTGACGACCGTCAGGCGGTCGCCGGCGGGCAAGGATTGCGCGCGTGCATTCTCGAAAAGGGCTACGTCATCGGGATGTATCACGACCACGATACGCCGGGCGGGCAGCCAATTGACAAAGAGATCGAGCGTATGGGAGATGACCGGCCTTCCGCCGATGCGGCGGTACTGCTTGGGGCCTTCGGCATGGCTGCCCGCCCGTTCGCCGCGACCGGCGGCGACGATCACCACACCGCAGGATAGCGCATTTTCCGCCAGCATCTGGTCTCGTAGCTCCCGTTTCAAAGCGATTTGAGGTGGTTTAGCCGGAAGGGTGCCGCAATTCCAGCGCTGTAAGGAAAATTGCGGGCATGCAGGATTGCAGCTTGGCAAGAACGAGAACAATGGCTAAAAATAGTGCAGAGAGATGACTTGCTTGAAAGATGAGCATTTGACGATCCCCAGTCTGTCAGCGCCGCTCGACGTCGGCGGCCGGACCCTGCGCAACCGGGTGGTCCTCGCGCCGATGTCCGGCGTCACGGACCTGCCGTTCCGCGATCTCGCCTGGCGTTTCGGCGCGGGGCTGGTCGTTACGGAGATGGTGGCGAGCCGGGAACTGGCGCTGAACGCGCGGGAAAGCTGGTCGCGCATTCGCAATTGCGGCATCCGGCCGCATATGGTGCAGCTCGCCGGGCGCGAGGCGCACTGGATGGCCGAGGCGGCGCGGATCGCCGAGGGCGAGGGCGCCGATATCATCGACATCAATATGGGCTGCCCCGCCAAGAAGGTGATCGGCGGCTATTCCGGTTCGGCGCTGATGCGCGATCCCGATCATGCGCTCGGGCTGATCGAGGCGACGGTCGGCGCGGTGAAGGTGCCGGTCACGGTGAAGATGCGGCTCGGCTGGGACCACGATTCGCTGAACGCGCCGCATATCGCCGCGCGCGCCGAGGCGGCGGGGGCGGCGATGATCACCGTGCACGGGCGCACCCGCATGCAGTTCTACGAGGGCAAGGCGGACTGGGACGCGATCCGCGCGGTGCGGGACGTTCTTTCCATTCCGCTGGTGGCGAACGGCGACGTCGACACGGCCGATGACGCGCGCGAGATCCTGCGGCGCTCCGGCGCGGACGCGGTGATGGTCGGGCGCGGGGCGCAGGGCCGGCCATGGCATCCGGCGGTGCTGGCCGGCGCGGCGCATCCTTCGACGGAGGAGATCGCGGCGGTTGCGGTGGAGCACTATCGCATGATGCTCGACTTCTACGGCGTCGAGGCGGGGCTGCGCCATGCGCGCAAACATGTCGGCTGGTATCTGGAGCGTTTTGCACCCGGCTTTACGGGGCCGGCCAAGGCGGAGATCATGACGGCGCGCGACAGCGATGCCGTCGCCGACAGGCTCGCGACGGCGCTGCTTGCGGGCGGCGCGGCAAGGCTCGGAGAGGCGGCATGACGGACAGGCCCTTCGACCAGAATGCCGCGAAGGCGCCGGACCTGGCGCTCGCCGTGCTCAACGCCATCCAGAATCCTGTCATCCTCGTCGATGCGCGCGGGCTGATCGCCTTCGCCAATTGGGAAGCCGAATCCTTCTTCGGGTCGAGCGCCGGCTATCTCTCGCGGCACGACATCTCCAATTTCATTCCCTTCGGCAGCCCGCTGCTGACGCTGATCGATCAGGTGCGCGAGCGCAAGGCCCCGGTCAGTGAATACCGCGTCGACCTGAGTTCACCGCGGCTCGGGGCGGAAAAACTGGTCGATATCTATGTGGCGCCTGTCACGACCGAGCCGGGTTCGGTGGTGGTCGTCATCCAGGAACGCTCGATGGCCGACAAGATCGACCGGCAGCTTACCCATCGCGGGGCGGCGCGTTCGGTGACGGGCCTCGCCTCCATGCTGGCGCATGAGATCAAGAATCCGCTTTCCGGCATCCGCGGCGCCGCGCAGCTTCTCGAAACCTCCGTCATCGACGAGGACCGTACGCTGACCCGGCTCATCCGTGACGAGACGGACCGCATCGTCTCGCTGGTCGACCGCATGGAGGTGTTTTCCGACGAGCGGCCGGTCGACCGCGTGCCGCTCAACATCCATTCGGTGCTCGACCATGTGAAGGTGGTCGCCAAGGCGGGTTTTGCGCGCAACATCAAGATCACGGAACTCTACGATCCGTCGCTGCCGCCGGTCTTTGCCAACCGAGACCAGCTCGTGCAGGTGTTCCTCAACCTGATCAAGAACGCTTCCGAGGCGATCGGCGACCGGCCGGACGGCGAGATCCAGCTCACGACCGCCTATCGTCCGGGCATCCGCCTTTCCGTCGCCGGCACGCGGGAAAAGATCTCGCTGCCGCTGGAATTCTGCGTGCACGACAACGGGCCGGGCGTGCCGGCGGATCTCCTGCCGCACCTCTTCGATCCCTTCATCACCACCAAGACCAACGGTTCGGGCCTCGGGCTCGCGCTGGTCGCCAAGATCATCGGGGGGCATGGCGGCATTGTCGAATGCGACAGCCAGGCCTCCCGGACCACCTTCCGCGTGCTGATGCCGGCCTCCCGCGGCGTCAGCGAAGACGACGACTTTCCCAAGACCAAAGGACATGATTGATGACAGGCGCCACAGTCCTCGTTGCCGATGACGATGCCGCGATCCGCACGGTTCTCAACCAGGCTCTCAGCCGCGCGGGTTATGACGTGCGCATCACCTCCAACGCGGCAACGCTGTGGCGCTGGATCGCCGCCGGCGAGGGCGACATCGTCGTCACCGACGTCGTGATGCCCGACGAGAACGCCTTCGACCTCCTCCCGCGCATCAAGAAGGCGCGGCCGGACCTGCCGGTGCTCGTGATGAGTGCCCAAAACACCTTCATGACGGCGATCAAGGCCTCGGAGAAGGGCGCCTACGACTACCTGCCGAAACCCTTCGACCTCACCGAGCTGATCGCCATCATCGGCCGGGCCCTGTCGGAGCCGAAGCGCAAGCCCGCGCGGCTCGACGACGACACGCAGGACGGCATGCCGCTCGTCGGCCGCTCGGCGGCGATGCAGGAAATCTACCGCGTGCTCGCCCGCCTCATGCAAACGGACCTGACGCTGATGATCACCGGCGAATCGGGCACCGGCAAGGAACTGGTCGCCCGCGCGCTGCATGACTACGGCAAGCGCCGCAATGGACCGTTCGTCGCGATCAACATGGCGGCCATTCCGCGCGACCTCATCGAATCGGAACTGTTCGGCCACGAGAAGGGTGCCTTCACGGGCGCGCAGAACCGTTCGACCGGCCGCTTCGAGCAGGCCGAGGGCGGCACGCTCTTCCTCGACGAGATCGGCGACATGCCGATGGATGCGCAGACGCGGCTGCTGCGCGTGCTGCAGCAGGGCGAATACACCACCGTCGGCGGGCGCACGCCGATCCGCACCGACGTGCGCATCGTCGCGGCGACCAACAAGGACCTGAAACAGTCGATCAACCAGGGGCTTTTCCGCGAGGACCTCTACTATCGCCTCAACGTCGTACCGCTGCGCCTGCCGCCGCTGCGCGACCGGGCGGAGGATATTCCCGATCTCGTGCGCCACTTCGTGCAGCAGGCGGAGAAGGAAGGGCTCGACGCCAAGCGCTTCGACCAGGAGGCGCTGGAACTGATGAAGGCGCATCCCTGGCCGGGCAATGTGCGCGAACTCGAAAACGTCGTGCGCCGGCTCACCGCACTCTATCCGCAGGACGTCATCTCCCGCGAGATCATCGAGGCGGAGCTGCGCGCCGACATTCCCGACAGCCCAATCGAGAAGGCAGCGGTGCGAAGCGGCTCGCTCTCCATTTCGCAGGCCGTCGAGGAGAACATGCGGCAGTATTTTGCAGGCTTCGGCGACGGTCTGCCGCCGGCCGGGCTCTATGAGCGCGTGCTGGCCGAGGTGGAGTATCCACTGATTCTCGCCGCGCTGACGGCGACGCGCGGCAACCAGATCAAGGCGGCGGACCTCCTCGGCCTCAACCGCAACACGCTGCGCAAGAAAATTCGCGAACTGGGTGTATCTGTATACAGAAGTTCGCGTTCTGCTTGACTTAACGGCAGGGGGCGTTGCATTTTGGCCACAATCTGTTGCTTGAGGGTAACAGAGGGGTTTGCGGCCGAATAGGCTTGCGTGCCTGATCGTCATGGATGCGGGTACGAATGTGGCCGGTCCCTCATGCGGTCGGCGCTACTCCGGAAAACACGAGAAGAACGCCGGCGCCCTTCGGGATGCCCGGCCGGGGAAGCGATGCGGCAGATGACGGAAGGCGTGAGCCTGCTTTCGAACGAGAATGGAAAGGGAGCGACCGGCGATCGACGGGCCTCTTTTGCCCTGCCTGGTCTGGTGCTGGCTGGCGGTGCCCTCGTTGCCGCGACCATCTCGCTGTTCATCCTGCTCGGCCTGACGCCGATCAAGCCGGAGGCGAACGTCGTCATCGCCTCGGCGGCGATCAACGCGGTCTTCATCGTCGGCCTGATGGTCCTGATCGGCCGAGAGATCCTGCGTCTCCTGCGCGCGCGCCGCCGCGGACGCGCCGCTGCCCGCCTGCATGTGCGCATCGTGGCGCTGTTCTCCATCGTCGCGATCACGCCTGCCGTGCTCGTCGCCATCTTCGCCTCCATCACGCTCGATGTCGGCCTCGACCGCTGGTTCTCCATCCGCACCCAGTCGATCGTCAGTTCCTCGCTCAATGTGGCGCAGGCCTATGTTTTGGAAAACGCGAGCTATCTGCAGGGCCAGACGGCGTCGATGGCGAACGATCTCGATCGCAACCGCCAGCTCTACAGCCTCGACCGCACGGGCTTCGTCGATCTGATGACGCGGCAGGCGCGCGGGCGCGGCATGCTCGGCGCCTTCCTGCTGCGGGCCGACGGTTCGACCATCCTGCAGGCCAATATTCAGATCGAGAACCCGCTGCCGGCCGTGCCGGAGGATGCGCTGAAGGCGTCTGCGGCCGGCCAGCCGACGCTCATTCCGCCGGGTGCCACCAATCTCGTCGGCGCCATCATCAAGCTCGACAATATTTCCGACGCCTTCCTCTACACGATCCGCACCGTCGACCCCGAAGTGATGCGCTCCATGCGGCTGATGGAGGAGAACACGGCAGAGTACCGGGCGCTCGAGGCCGGGCGCACGACGCTGCAGATCGCCTTCGGCGTGCTCTATCTCGGCTTCGCCCTCATCGTGCTGCTCGCGGCGATCTGGACGGCGATCGCCGTCGCCGACCGCATCGTGCGGCCGATCCGCCAGCTGATCGGCGCGGCGGACAGCGTTGCCTCGGGCAATCTCGATGTCAGTGTGCCGGTGCGTACTGTCGATGGCGACGTCGGCAACCTCTCGCGCACTTTCAACAAGATGATCGCGGAAATCCGCGCGCAGCAGGAGCAGATTCTTGACGCGAAGGACGAGGTCGACCACCGCCGCCGCTTCATCGAGGCGGTGCTTTCGGGCGTGACGGCGGCGGTCATCGGCGTGGAAGACGACGGGCGCATGACGATCGCCAACCTTTCGGCCGAAATCCTGCTCGGGCGCAACGCCAACGACCTGATCGGCCAGCCGCTGACCGCGGTGGCGCCGGAAATCGCGGCGGTGCTGGCCGAGGGGGCTACCCGCCACCGCAACAACTACCGCAAGCAGATCAACATCATGCACGGCGGCAAGGAGCGGACGCTCAACGTGCAGGTGACGCGCGAGGAGGCGAAGGACGCCAAGGAATCCTACGTCATCACCATCGACGACATCACCGATCTCGTCATCGCGCAGCGTTCGACCGCCTGGGCGGACGTGGCCCGGCGCATCGCGCACGAGATCAAGAACCCGCTGACGCCGATCCAGCTTTCGGCCGAGCGTATCCGTCGTCGCTACGGCAAGCAGATCGATCCGGAGGACCGCGCGGTCTTCGACCAGTGTACGGACACCATCGTGCGCCAGGTCGAGGATATCGGCCGCATGGTCGATGAGTTCTCCGCTTTTGCACGCATGCCGAAGCCGACGAAGGAGCGGTCGGACCTGCGCAACATCCTCAAGGATGCTGTCTTCCTGCGCGAGATGGGCAATACCCATGTCGATTTCCGCAAGGATCTCGGCGAGGTTCCGCTCGAAGGCCTGTTCGATACGCGCATGCTTGGCCAGGCCTTCGGCAATCTCATCAAGAATGCGGTGGAGGCCATCGAGGCCCTGCCGCCCGAAGTGACGCGCGAGGAGCGGAAAATCCTCGTGCGCGCGACGCCCGACGACGCAGGACGGCGGTTCGTCGTTGATGTCATTGACAACGGCAAGGGGTTGCCGACGGAGAACCGGCACCGGATTCTCGAACCCTACATGACGATGCGCGAGAAGGGCACGGGGCTCGGCCTCGCCATCGTGAAGAAAATCATCGAAGACCACGGCGGGCAGCTGGAACTGCATGATGCCCCGGCGGATTTCGACAACGGCCATGGGGCGATGATCCGTGTGATCCTGCCCTACGAGGAAACGGCGGCCGTCGATGCGGACAAGAAGAGCAAGGAAGTGAGCCATGGCGTCTGATATTCTTGTGGTGGATGACGAAGAGGACATCCGCGAGATCGTTTCCGGCATTCTTTCGGACGAAGGGCACGAGACGCGCACGGCCTATGACAGCGACAGCGCGCTGGCCGCGATCAGCGATCGCGTGCCGCGCCTCGTCTTCCTCGATATCTGGATGCAAGGCAGCAAGCTCGACGGCCTCGCGCTGCTCGACGAGATCAAGAGCCGCCATCCGGACCTGCCGGTCGTGATGATTTCGGGCCACGGCAATATCGAGACGGCCGTCTCGGCGATCCGCCGCGGCGCCTATGATTTCATCGAGAAGCCGTTCAAGGCCGACCGGCTGATCCTGATCGCCGAACGGGCGCTGGAGAACTCCAAGCTGCGCCGCGAGGTGACGGAGCTGAAGAAGCGCTCCGGCGACCCGGTTGAGCTGATCGGCACCTCGGTCGCCGTCTCCCAGCTGCGCCAAAACATCGAAAAGGTCTCGCCGACCAACAGCCGAATCATGATTCTCGGCCCCTCCGGCTCCGGCAAGGAGCTGGTGGCGCGCATGATTCACCGCAAGTCGAGCCGGGCGAGCGGGCCGTTCGTCGTGCTCAACGCGGCGGCGATCACGCCCGAGCGCATGGAGATCGCGCTGTTCGGCACCGAGGGCACACCCGGCCAACCGCGCAGGACAGGGGCGCTTGAGGAGGCGCATGGCGGTATCCTCTATCTCGACGAGATCGGCGAGATGCCGCGCGAGACGCAGAACAAGATCCTTCGCGTGCTCGTGGATCAGCAGTTCGAGCGCGTCGGCGGTTCGAAGCGGGTGAAGGTGGATGTGCGCATCATCTCCTCCACCGCCTACAATCTCGAAAGCCTGATCGCCGAAGGCGGTTTCCGGGAAGACCTCTACCACCGGCTTGCCGTCGTGCCCGTGCGCGTGCCGCCGCTTGCCGAACGGCGCGAGGACATTCCCTTCCTCGTCGACATGTTCATGCGCCAGATCAGCGAGCAGGCGGGTATCCGCGCCCGCAAGATCGGCGACGACGCGCTGGCGGTGCTCCAGGCGCACGACTGGCCCGGCAATATCCGCCAGCTCCGGAACAATATCGAGCGGCTGATGATTCTCGCGCGCAGCGACGGTCCGGATACACCGATCACCGCCGACATGCTGCCGACGGAAGTGGGCGACATGCTGCCGAAGATTTCCACGCAGGGCGACCAGCACATCATGACGCTGCCGCTGCGCGAGGCGCGCGAAATGTTCGAGCGGGACTATCTCATCGCCCAGATCAACCGCTTTGGCGGCAACATTTCCCGTACGGCGGAATTCGTCGGCATGGAACGCTCCGCGCTCCATCGCAAACTGAAGTCGCTTGGCGTATAAGGCGCCAAGCGACTTGAGGGATTCTTGGGCATGAAGGTCATCATCTGCGGCGCCGGGCGCGTCGGCTACGGTATTGCGGAACGGCTCTCGGAAGAGGGCAACGACGTTTCGGTGATCGACACGCAGCCCTCGCTGATATCGGCCATAACGGAAACGCTCGACGTCAGCGGCGTCGTCGGTCACGGTGCACATCCGGAGGTGCTGGCCAAGGCCGGCGCGGACCAGGCGGACATGCTGATCGCCGTCACGCTGTTCGACGAGATCAACATGGTCGCCTGTCAGGTGGCGCATTCCCTGTTCAACGTGCCGACGAAGATCGCGCGTATCCGCTCACAGAGCTACCTTGCGCCCGAGTATTCCGATCTCTATTCGCGCGACGACATGCCCATCGACGTCACCATCTCGCCGGAAATCGAGGTGGGCAAGATGGTGCTGCGGCGCATCTCCTTCCCGGGCGCGACTGATGTCGTGCGCTTTGCCGACGACCGCATCGTCATGGTGGCGATCGAATGCATGGAGGATTGCCCGGTCGTCGAGACCCCGCTGAAGCAGCTCAGCGAGCTCTTCCCGGATCTCAACGCCACCGTCACTGGCATCTTCTCCAATGGCAAGCTGTTCGTGCCGAATTCCTCCGACCAGCTGCATTCGGGCGATCTTGCCTATGTGGTCTGCGACAAGGAGCACGTCCGGCGCACGCTGGCGCTGTTCGGCCATGAGGAGCAGGAGGCGGCGCGTATCGTCATCGCCGGCGGCGGCAATATCGGCTATTTCGTCGCCAAGGCGATCGAGGACTATCAGTCGAAGACGCGGTTGAAGATCATCGAGAGCGACCGCGAGCGGGCGGTCGTCATCGCCGACAAGCTGCGCAACGCCGTCGTGCTGCACGGTTCGGCGCTCGACCAGAAGATGCTGCTGCAGGCGGATATCCAGGATGCGGACCTGATCGTTGCGCTGACCAACAACGACCAGATTAACATTCTCGGCAGCGTGATGGCCAAGCGCCTCGGCTGCAAGCAGAACCTCGTCCTGATCAACGACCCGATGTATCAGGATTTTACCAAGACGCTCGGCATCGATGCGCATATCAATCCGCGCGCAGTGACGATATCGGGCATCCTCCAGCACGTCCGCAAGGGGCGTATCCGCTCGGTCTATGCGGTGCAGAAGGGGTCTGCCGAGGTGATCGAGGCAGAAGCGCTGGAGACCTCGCCGCTCGTCGGCAAGCCGCTGCGCGAGATCGAACTGCCGCCCGGTATCCGCATCGGCGCGATCTATCGCGACAAGACGGTGATCCGGCCGGATGGCAACACCAAGATCAAGGCGAAGGATCGCGTCGTGCTGTTCGCGGCCGCTGCGGCCGTGCGCCATGTCGAGCAGCTTTTCCGGGTCAGCATCCAGTATTTCTGAGCGTTTGCATCCGCAAACGCCTATAACGGGAACATCCATGCCGCGCATCGCCTATGTCAACGGCCGATATGTCCGCCATGCCGATGCGGCGGTGCATATCCTGGACCGCGGTTTCGTCTTTGCCGATGCGGTCTATGAGGTCTGCCAGATCCAGCAGGGTTTTATCGTCGATCTCGGCCGCCATCTCGACCGGCTCGACCGGTCGCTGGCGGAAATCCGTATTCGCCCGCCGATGCCCCGCGCGGCGATGACCGGCATCCTGCGGCAGGTGTTGCGGCGCAATCTCGTGACGAACGGCATGGTCTATCTCCAGGTGACGCGCGGCGTCGCGAAGCGGGACCATGTCTTTCCCGCGCCGGAGGTGCGCCCGACGCTGGTCGTCACGGCGAAAAGCCTGGATCCGGCGGTGAACGCTGCAAAATACGCCTCGGGCATCAAGGCTGCCACGGTGGCTGACAATCGCTGGGGGCGGGTGGACATCAAGACCGTCGGCCTGCTGCCGAATGTGCTGGCCCGCCAGCAGGCGAAGGAGGCCGGCGCGCAGGAAGCGATTTTTGTGGATGCGGAGGGCCATGTGACGGAGGGCGGCGCGACGAATCTCTGGATCGTCGACCGGGCCGGTACGCTGGTCACGCGGCCGGCCGATCACGGCATCCTCAAGGGCATTACCCGCACGACGCTGATGGATGTCGCTGAAAAGCTGGGCCTTGCTGTCGAGGAGCGCCGCTTTTCCGTGGCGGAGATGCTGGACGCGCGGGAAGTGTTCGTAACCGGGGCGACCACGATCTGCCTGCCGGTCGTTTCGATCGACGGGCGTACGATCGCCAACGGCCATCCCGGCATGACCGCACAGAAAATCCGCGAGGCCTTTTTCGCCGTTGCGGAGAAGACCGCGATTTGATACCAAAATTGGCGGTCCGCCACGTCGTGTCGGGCCTGGGGACATTTATTTTAGTCAACCGGTCTCAAGGGCCGGCAATCAGAAAGAAGCGGCGCGATGGCGGAACGTTCTCAGAACCTGCAGGATCTTTTTCTTAATACCGTTCGCAAGCAAAAGATTTCCCTGACGATCTTTCTCATCAACGGGGTCAAGCTGACCGGGGTTGTCACCTCCTTCGACAATTTCTGCGTGCTGCTCCGTCGCGACGGTCACTCGCAGCTCGTGTACAAGCACGCGATCTCGACCATCATGCCCGGCCAGCCGTTGCAGATGTTCGAGACCGAGGAAAGCGGCTCCTGACAGGACCCAAGACCATTAAGAAATCCGATACAAGCAAGGATTCCATCGTTCCGGAGGCTGAAAAGCACCGGGACGATATGCGCGCCGTCGTCATCGTGCCGGTCCTCAAGGCCGCGCGTGGAAAACCGGATCCGACGGTGACCATGCGGTCCGACGAGGCGCGGCTGGAAGAGGCCGTCGGCCTTGCCCGGGCTATCGACCTGACCATCGCTTCCTCTGCCGTCGTGCCCGTCAGCCAGCCGAAGCCCGGCACGCTGCTCGGCACCGGCAAGATCGCGGAGATCAAGGCGTTGCTCGATGAACACGATGCCGGTCTCGTCATCGTCGATCACCCGTTGACCCCGGTACAGCAGCGTAATCTCGAAAAGGAATGGGGTGCCAAGGTCATCGACCGCACCGGCCTCATCCTCGAAATCTTCGGCCGGCGCGCCTCCACCAAGGAAGGCACGCTGCAGGTCGAGCTTGCCCATCTCAACTACCAGAAGGGCCGCTTGGTCCGCAGCTGGACCCACCTTGAACGCCAGCGCGGTGGCGCCGGCTTCATGGGCGGTCCGGGCGAAACCCAGATCGAGGCCGACCGCCGGCTGCTGCAGGACAAGATCGTCAAGCTGGAGCGCGAGCTGGAGCAGGTGCGCCGCACCCGCCAGCTGCACCGTTCCAAGCGCAAGAAGGTGCCGCATCCGATCGTCGCGCTCGTCGGCTATACCAACGCCGGAAAGTCGACGCTGTTCAATCGCATCACCGGGGCAGGGGTTCTGGCGGAAGACATGCTCTTCGCTACGCTCGACCCGACGCTGCGCCGCATGAAGCTGCCGCAGGGCCGCACCGTTATCCTTTCCGACACCGTGGGCTTCATCTCGGACCTGCCGACCCACCTCGTCGCCGCCTTCCGCGCGACGCTGGAAGAGGTGCTGGAGGCGGATTTGATTCTCCATGTGCGCGACATGTCCGATCCCGACAACGGCGCGCAGTCCTCGGACGTGCTGCGCATCCTCGCCGATCTCGGTATCGACGAGAAGGACGGGGCGGAGCGCATCCTCGAGGTCTGGAACAAGATCGACCGGCTGGAGCCCGAAGCGCGCGAGGCGCTGGTGCAGAAGGCCGAGGGGCAGCCGACCGTCATCGCCGTCTCCGCCATCTCCGGCGAGGGCGTCGACAAGCTGCTTTCTGAGATCAACCAGCGGCTTTCCGGCGTGCTGGTCGATCGCGACGTCATCCTGCCGGTCACGCAGCTGCAGCTTCTGCCCTGGGTCTACGATCATTCGATCGTCGATGCGCGCGAGGACATGGAAGACGGCAATGTACGGCTGGAACTGCGGCTGACCGAAACGGAAGCTGCCGAACTCGACCGCCGGCTCGGCATTGGCGGCAAGAGAGTGGTGGAGGACTGGGAGCGCTGAGGGCGCCGGGCTGAGTGCCCCTCATCCCGCTGCCGCGACCTTCTCCCCGCAGGCGGGGAGAAGGGGGTGTCGCACCGGTTTCCTAAAAACCGAAACGTCCCGGATGAAGAGAAGGCCTTGCATCCTGCCCCTTCGCCCCGCTTGCGGGGAGAAGGTGCCGGCAGGCGGATGAGGGGCCTTTCAGCCCCTTACGTCAACTGCCGCTCGATCCGCTTTGCCGCCTGCCACAACTCTTCCATCCGCTCCAGCGTCGCCGCTTCAAGGCTTTCGCCGTTGGCAGCAAGGTTGTCCTCGATATGCGAGAAGCGGTTGCGGAACTTCGTGTTCGTGCCGCGCAGCGCCATTTCCGGATCGGCGCCGACATGGCGGCCGATATTGACCAGCGCGAAGATGAGGTCGCCGAGTTCGTCGGCGACGGCCTTCTTGTCATCGTTCCGCAGCGCTTCACGCAGTTCGCCGACCTCCTCCTCGATCTTGTCGAGGATCGGCGCCGGTTCGGACCAGTCGAAGCCCACCTTGGCGGCGCGTTCCTGAAGCTTCAGCGCCTCGACGAGGGCGGGGAAGGAACGTTGCACGGAGCCGAGATGGCCGCGGAGCGGGTCGTCCGGCAGGCCGCGTCTGGCGCGGCGCTCCTTGCGCTCCCGCTTCTCCGCCTGCTTGATCGCATCCCACTGCAGCTTCACCGCTTCGGGCGTGTCCGCGTCCGAGCGGGCGAAGACATGCGGATGGCGGCGGATCATCTTGCGCGTGACGGCTTCGACGACGTTGCCGAAGTCGAATTCGCTGCGCTCCTCTGCCATGCGGGCATGGAAGACCACCTGAAGGAGGAGGTCGCCCAGCTCCTCGCACAGGTCGTCCATGTCGTTCCGCTCGATGGCGTCGGCGACCTCGTACGCCTCCTCGATCGTATAGGGCTTGATCGTCTCGAAGGTCTGGACGACGTCCCAGGGGCAGCCGGTCTCAGGCTGGCGCAGGGCCGCCATGATCTCGATCAGGCGTTCGATGTCGCGGCTCGGTTCCATCGTGGTTCTCAGTTGAGGGGGATGTTGTTGCCGGTCTTGCCGGACTGGTAGGCGTCCGACAGGTCGTCATAGGCGGCGCGGATCTTAGCGTCCTGTGCTTTCAAGGCTGCCTTCGCGGTCTCGTCGGAAGTGGCGATGAGATCGGCGATGGCGGCGGAATGCCAGAAGGCATTCGTCTTTGCATAACCGCCGGGATCGAGCCGGAAAACTTCCTTGAGGATGCGCAGATCGTGCGGGATCGCAAAGCTGTCGCGCGAATCCTCATGGCTGAAGAAATAGTAGAAATTGTCGAAGCCTGCCCAGGTGATGGCCGAGAGGCACATGGAGCAGGGCTCGTGCGTGGAGAGGAAGATGTAGTCCTTCGTGTCCGGCTTCTCGATGCGCTCGTAAAGGCGCTTCAGCGTGTGCACTTCGCCGTGCCAGAGCGGGTTTTCCGTCTCGTTGTTCGTTTCGGCGATCACGAGCGACAGATCGGCCTTGTTGAGGATAGCCGCGCCGAAAACCTTGTTGCCGGCGGCAACGCCGTCGCGCGTCAACGGCAGAATATCGAATTCGATGACATCGAGGAGGCGCTTTGCAAGGGCGGACTGGTCCATGATGGGAATCCCCGTTGGCGTGACAGTGCCTCCATAGCGGCCGGTGCGGTGGGCAGGCAAGGGTGGCCGGTGACTTATGCTCAAAATGCGGGAGGTGCGAGCAAAACAATACGCGCCCCCGGAGCCATTGGAATTTCTGTTTCTTTTGTTTGTGGCCATTTTTCGCGATAGTGCGCAGACTTCAACCGGACCACACCATGACCGCAGCACACCAGAAGCTTTCGACATTCCCGGCGTTCTTCCGCGTCAGCGGCCGGACGGTCGTTGTCGTGGGTGGGGGTGACGAGGCGTTTGCCAAGGCGCGGCTGCTGTTCAACACGGATGCCCGGATCGTCGTGCTCGCCGAGACGCCGGAGGCCGACTTCGCCCGCTTCATCGCCGACAAGGGGCTGGAGCTGGTGCGTGCATCCTTTTCCAGCGACGCCATAGCCGATGCGACGCTCGTTTTCGCGGCGACGGGCGACGCTGCCACCGACCGGGCGATTTCCACCGCGGCCCGCGCGCTGCGCATTCCGGTCAATGCTGTCGATCAGCCGGACTACTGCGATTTCTTCACGCCGGCGCTGGTCAACCGGGCACCCGTCGCCGTCGCCATCGGCACGGAGGGTGCAGGCCCCGTCTTGGCGCAGATGATTCGCGCGCAGGTCGACCAGATCCTGTCGCCTTCGCTCGGCCGCCTCGCCAGCCTCGCCAACGGCTACCGCGAAGCCGTCGATCGTATCCTGCCGCGCGGCGTGACGCGGCGCGTCTTCTGGCGCCGCTTCTTTCAGGGCGCCGTGGCCGATGCCGTCAACAATGGCGATATCGAACTCGCGCAGCGTGCTGCCGATTCCCTCCTGACCTCGCAGGGCAGGGCCGCCGGTCATGTCTGGCTCGTCGGCGCCGGTCCGGGCGCAGAGGATCTCCTGACGCTGCGCGCCCAGCGCGTGATGATGGAAGCCGACGTCATCGTCTTCGATGCGCTGGTGCCGCAGGCCATCGTCGACATGGGGCGCCGCGATGCCGAGCGCCTTTCCGTCGGCAAGCGCAAGGGCTGTCATTCCAAGTCGCAGGAAGAGATCAACGACCTGCTTGTCGAACTCGGCAAGGCGGGAAAACGTGTCGTGCGCCTGAAATCCGGCGATCCCCTGGTCTATGGCCGTGCCGGCGAGGAAATGGCGGCGCTCCGCCAGGCGGGCGTCACCTATGAGGTCGTGCCCGGCATCACCTCCGCCTTCGCCGCGGCTGCCGATTTCGAACTGCCGCTGACGCTGCGCGGCGTCGCGTCCTCGCTCGTCTTCACGACAGGCCACGACCTGACGGGCTCTGTCCTTCCGGATTGGGCGCGGCTTGCGATCTCCGGCGCCACCGTGGCCGTCTATATGGGCCGCACGGTCGCCGCCTCCGTCGCCGCCCGGCTGATGGAAGCGGGCCTGCCGGCCGAGACGACGGTCGCTGTCATTGAGAATGCCAGCCGGCGGGAAAAGCGGCTGCTGCACGGCACGTTGAAGGACCTGCCGGGCCTTGAGCACCGCGACGAGCTGACCGGTCCCGTCATGGTGATCATCGGCGACGCCGTTGCCGGCGCCAATTTCGAACATTCCGAGCCGCTCGCTGTCCGCGAGCCGGTTCGCACCACAGCAGTATTGGGAGCATGACATGGCCGACAAGGTTCTGACAGCCAACCGCCTTTCCGACGGTATTTCCGTCTGGCTGGATGCGAGCGGCACCTGGAACGAGCAGCTCCAGGCTGCCTTCGTCGCGCGCCACAAGGAGGCCGTCGACGCGCTGGAAGCGACCGGCAAGCAGGCCTTCGCCGACAACAAAGTGGTTGACGTGAATGTCGTCGATGTCGAAGAGATCGACGGCGTGCTGCGGCCGCTGCGCATGCGCGAGCGCATCCGTGCCGCCGGCCCGACCATTCCCTATGCCGCCGGCTATGCCGGCTTGACTGCGACGGCCGCTTCGGCCGCCTGAGGAACGCCTATGTATCGCTACGACGAATTCGATCACGCCTTTGTTTCCGGCCGGGTGGAGCAGTTCCGCGATCAGGTGGGCCGCCGCCTGTCCGGGGAACTCGCCGAGGATGCTTTCAAGCCGCTGCGCCTGATGAACGGCGTCTATCTGCAGCTCCACGCCTACATGCTGCGCGTCGCCATTCCCTACGGCACGCTGAATGCGCGCCAGATGCGCATGCTGGCCTATATCGCGCGCAAGTATGACCGTGGCTACGGCCATTTCACCACGCGCCAGAACATCCAGTACAACTGGCCGAAACTGTCGGAACTGCCGGACGCGCTGGCCGATCTCGCGACGGTCGAGATGCATGCGTTGCAGACCTCGGGCAACTGCATTCGCAACGTCACGGCCGATCATTTCGCCGGCGCTGCGGCCGATGAGGTCGCCGATCCGCGTCCCTATGCGGAAATCCTGCGCCAGTGGTCCTCCGTGCATCCGGAATTCTCCTTCCTGCCGCGCAAGTTCAAGATCGCCGTCACCGGCGCAGAGCGCGACCGCGCGGCGATCCAGGTGCACGACATCGGCCTGCACCTGAAGAAGAACGACAACGGCGAGATCGGCTTTGCCGTCTATGTCGGCGGCGGGCAGGGCCGCACGCCGATGGTCGCCAAGAAGATCCGCGATTTCCTGCCGGAAGAGGACCTCCTGTCCTACACGACTGCGATCATGCGTGTGTACAACCTGCATGGCCGGCGCGACAACAAGTACAAGGCGCGCATCAAGATCCTCGTGCACGAAACCGGCGCGGAGGAACTGGCGCGGCAGGTGGAGGTGGAGTTCGCCGAACTCAGGAACACCGAGCTGAAGCTGCCGGAAAGGGACATCGCCGCCATCACCGCCTATTTCGCGCCGCCGGCACTTGCCGCGCGTGCCGAAGGCTGGGCGAGCCTTGCACAGTGGAAGAAGGCCGATGCCGACTTTGCCCGCTGGGTGCAGCACAACGTGCATCCGCACAAGCACCCCGACTATGCCAGCGTGACGATCTCGCTGAAGCCGATCGGCGGCATCCCGGGCGATGCGACGGATGCGCAGATGGAGGCGGTCGCCGACATCGCAGAGGAGTACGCCTTCGACGAGATCCGCGTCAGCCACGAGCAGAACCTGATCCTGCCGCATGTGGCGCTGGCCGATCTCGAGCCGATCTATCGCGGCCTTGTCGCCTCCGGGCTTGAAACCGCCAATGCCGGCCTCATCACGGATATCATTGCCTGTCCCGGGCTGGACTATTGCGCGCTGGCCAATGCCCGCTCGATCCCGGTCGCGCAGGAGATCTCCACCCGCTTCGGCTCGCCCGAGCGCCAGGCCGAGATCGGCGAGCTGAAGATCAAGATCTCCGGCTGCATCAATGCCTGCGGCCACCATCATGTCGGCCATATCGGCCTGCTCGGCGTGGAGAAGAAGGGCGAGGAACTCTACCAGATCACGCTCGGCGGGTCCGGCGACGAGAACACGTCGATCGGCGAGATCATCGGACGCGGCTTCGAGCCGGAAAAGGTGACGGATGCGATCGAGGTGATCGTCGATACCTATCTCGGCCTGCGCCTTGAGCCCTCCGAGACCTTCCTGACCGCCTATCGCCGCGTCGGGCCGCAGCCGTTCAAGGATGCGCTCTACGGCGACAAGACCGCCGCGGCAGCCTGAGGAGACCGGTGATGACGAAAATCTGGAACGAAACCGGCTTCGTGACCGACGATCCCTGGGTGGTCGAAACTGAAGAGACCAAGGCCGGCTCGAACGAGAAGGCGATCCTCGGCCTCGGCGATTTCCTCGCGAAGGTCTCGGAGACGGACGAGGTCGGCCTCGGCGTGCTGATCAATCCGGCGGACGACGTGCGCAAGCTCGAGGGTCATCTCGACCGCATCGGGCTGGTCGCAGTCGCTTTTCCGGCCTTCAATGACGGGCGGGCCTTCAGCCATGCCTCGCTGCTGCGCGCGCGCCTCGGCTTCAAGGGCGAGGTGAGGGCGGTGGGCGACGTGCTGATCGACCAGATCCCGCTGATGCTGCGCTGTGGTATCGACAGCTTCGCCGTCACCAATGCGACGGCGCTGAAGCGGCTTGCGGAAAACCGCCTGCCGGGCATCGACAACCACTACCAGCCGACTGCGCGTCCTTCCGGAGATGCGGGTTCCTATAGCTGGCGCCGCCGGGCCTGATGCGGGCGCCGGCCGGCGAATAGCCGCAATTTTGTGGCAGCTTTGCGCGAGATCAAGGCCGGACGGCCGGCCTTGCGCAAAAACGACATGAGCGGCAAACTATTGCGCGGCCAATCAGCGCATTGGAACGGAATACCTTCCTTTGCTGCTCAGGATGTAATATCTGCCTATCGTCAAATTTTCTCGACGCGAAGCCAGGACCGATCCCGAAATGAACGCACCTGCCAAGACCGAAGATTTTGTGGCCTCCGCCATTCCCGCCGGCGTTTTCGCCGAGACGGTGACGAGCGTGCAGCACTATACGGACCGTCTGTTCCGCTTTCGCATGACGCGCCCGGAAAGCTTCCGCTTCCGTTCCGGCGAATTCGCCATGATCGGCCTGATGGTCGGCGACAAGCCGGTCTATCGCGCCTATTCGATCGCCAGCCCGTCCTGGGACGAGGAGCTGGAGTTCTTCTCGATCAAGGTGCCGGACGGCCCGCTGACCTCCCATCTCCAGCAGATCAAGCCGGGCGACACGGTGCTGATGCGCAAGAAGCCGACCGGCACGCTGGTGCTCGACGCGCTGACGCCGGGCAAGCGGCTCTACATGTTCTCGACCGGCACGGGCATCGCGCCCTTCGCCAGCCTCATTCGCGATCCGGAAACCTACGAGAAATTCGACGAGGTCATCCTGACGCATACCTGCCGCGAGGTTGCGGAACTGAAATACGGTTTCGACCTCGTCGAAGAGATCCGTAACCACGAGTTCCTTGCGGAAGTCGTCGGCAACAAGCTGCGCCATTATGCGACGGTGACCCGTGAGGACTATCCGTTCCAGGGCCGCATCACCGACCTCATCCGCAACGGCAAGATGTTCGCCGATCTCGGCGTGCCGCATTTCGACCCGGCGGTCGATCGTGGCATGATCTGCGGCTCGTCGGCCATGCTGAAGGAAACCAAGGTGCTCCTGGAAGAGGCTGGCCTGATCGAAGGCGCTAACAACAAACCCGGCGAATTCGTCATCGAACGCGCCTTCGTCGATTGAGCGAACGCCGGTCTTGAAGATTGATGGGCGGCCTTCGGGCCGCCCTTTTCGTTTCAGCCGGTGAGGTCGTCGATGAGGGTCGCCATGGCGGCGGCGGCGGCGGGGCCGTCGGCGTTTCGGATGGCGCGGATCACCTTCACATGCAGGTCCACCGAGCGGTCCATCTGCCGGCTGTCGGCACGCGCGAACCAGAGGCGGCGGGCATGGGTCTGCAGCGGGGCGAGGGCGGTTGTCAGGAAGCGGTTGGGACAGGCCGCCTCCATGATCTCGTCAAAAGCCTTGTCGGCGGCGAGAAAGCCTTCGATGTCGGAATGGATCGAGCAGGCGGTCATCGCCTGCGCGCAGGCGACGAGCGATTCGCGGTGCGCCTCGTCCGCATTGCGGGCGACAAGCTCGGCGGCAAGCGGCTCCAGCTGGCGGCGCGTTGCCATGACCTCGGCGTGGTCCTCGGGCCTGATCGCGGTGATCTGCAGGCCGGCCCGCGGGCGCACGGCGATCAGGCCCTGCCATTCCAGCTTCTGGATCGCCTCGCGCACTGGCGTCCGGCCGTGGCCGGCAAGCGCGATGAGCTGGCGTTCCGTGACGAGCGAGCCGGGTTTCAGCTTGAGCGTGACGAGCAACCCTTCGAGGGCGAGATAGGCGAGGTGGGCCTGCGAAGCCGCGCTTTCCGTCATTTCGTGTCCCTGTTTGATATATCACATCGTCGCATGCCGTGAGGCCGCTGTCCATTGTTGTGATATATCACTGACGTTTCCGCCGGCTTCGGGCCGTGAAAGGCATGAAAAAGGCCGGAACGTGCGTTCCGGCCCATCTTTGCCTGAATTCTTGCTGGGAAATCAGAGCAGGAAGTCGCGCGCGTCGAGATCCTTCAGCTTGAAGTCGTCGAGGATCAGGATGTCGGCGGCCGAGAGCTTGATATGCACATCGTCGCCGACCTGCGAAGCCTTGCTGAGCACGCTGCTCACCTTGGAGAAATTGTAGGAACGAAGATCGATATCGTCGACATTGTCCTTGAAGTCGGTGACCGTGTCGCGGCCGTAACCCTTCTTGAAGATGAAGTCGTCGTTGCCGGCACCGCCGGTGAGCACATCGTTGCCGGCGCCGCCATCGAGCTTGTCGTTACCGACCATGCCGAAGAGCTTGTCGTTGCCGGCATTGCCCTGCAGCGTGTTGTTCGCCTGGTTGCCACGCAGGACGTCGTTGCCGCTGCCGCCCTTGGCGTTCTCGATCAGCGAGCGGGTGTCACCCTTGAAGAGGAGTGCGTTGAAGATGTTGCCACGGGCATAGGCATCGCTTTCGAAGTTCAGCAGGGCAAGCTGGACGTCGCTGAATTTCGAATGCTGGCCGGGGCGAAGATCGACATTGACACCGGTTTTGTAGGCGGAGAGGTCGTAGGTATCCTTGCCGCCACCGTCCCAGATGGTGGCGAAGATCCGGTTGCCTCCGGCGTCGATGGCGACCTTGCCATTGACCAGCGTATCGCCGCTGCCGGGCTTCCATTTGTAGACCGTGTTGCCTGAATTGGTTGAAAAGTCGGCGCCGTACATGCGCTGCAGGGCGGCAATGTCGGCCATCATGTAGGACTGGGCATAGTCGAATTCGCCGTTCCTGTAGCCGTCCGCCGGGCCGCCGATGTTGGAACGATAGGTCATGATGGAATACTCCATCGAATCCTTGTTGCCCGGCAGGGCAGGGAAACCGTCGTCTGTCTCATGGCCGTGCTTCAGGCCGAGCGCATGGCCGATTTCGTGTAGCATCGTGGCCCAGGAGTAGTTGCCGGCGACGGGCGAGCGATAGTCGAACGAGCGGCCGAACCAGAGGTCTCCATCGCCGTTGGTCGTGCCGGGATAATAGGCCCAGGCCGTATCCGGGTCGTTGGATTCGGCAAAACGCAGGTTGGAACTCGTCGTGCTTCCCTGTGAAATGGAAAGGCCCGTGAACCCCTCGACCGAAAAACCGTTGTTCGCCGCGCTGCCGAAGCTCGTATCGAGTGCGAAACGGGCAGCGGATTGCTGCATGGAGGATATCGAACCGAAGCCGTTGTCTTTTTCACCGGCATAGGTGTAGGCGGACGACGACGTGGGGAACGCATAGGTCACCGAGCCCGACCAGGCCTTGCCCGACAGAACGCCGTCAATCATCGATATGCCGGTCTCGCCGATCGTCTTGGTGGTCTTGCCTGTACCTGTCATGTCGCATTCTCCTCGTCTGCTTGGTGTCTGGGGTGCGTGCCTTGGATAGACCGCAATTCAGGTCGATTCTGTGAACACTTGAACCATGCACGCTTCCCGTGGTGAAATGGAAGCCCGTAGAACAGGACGGACAATTGCCGAATGGTATTCGACCGGAGGTTAAAATTGCTATCAAAGATATCTATCGTGGCGACCACCAGCCTTGTCCTTGCAGCGGCCGGTGAGGCGCCGGCCGGTACTGGCGGCATCATGGCAAAGCCCTCCGATCCCGAGAAGGCCGTACAGGCTGAGTATGAAAATCTGAAGTCGAAAGGGACGCGTGACGCGCTGGAATTGTTTATCGCGCGCCATCCGAAGCATCCGCTCGCCGACCGGGCGCGTGAGGAGATCGAGCGGCTCGGAAAGTAAACCCGCTCACGAAGCCGACTAAAAAAGAAGGGCGCCGCGAGGCGCCCTTTGCACATTCGCATGCAGCATCGATGCTCCCTCCGGCGCTCATTCCAGACGTTTCCCTTTCCTAATAAACCATCCCGAATAAAGCCGTGCGCCCGCCCGTCGATAGGAGGAATGCGGTTGACGAACGTCATGGGCCTTGCCAGCATGCCCCTGGATTTCGGACCGGACCAGTTGAATTTGTGGGGGCATACGTTGACTGCGGGTTCCATCGTCGCGACGCTTTTGATCATTTTTGCCGGGCTGCTGGCTGTTCCAGCCGTCAGCCATACCAATGCGGGAACCACCTTCTCCCTGATGGCCTCCTCCATGGCTTTCGTTGCCATGGGTATCGCGCAGTTCATGGCGACCCGCCCGCCTTTCATCGAAAGGCTGTTCGGCGGACTCGACCGCATCTACCAGTTCCATCGCAAGATCGGCATCGCGGTGCTCTGTCTTATCCTCGTGCACTATTTCGTCGCGCCTGATTTCCAGGGCCTTTCGGTGACCAGCGGCCTCAACCTGCTTGCCAAGACGGCGGGCGAGTGGGCCTTCTACGGCTTCGTCTTCCTGCTCGTCCTCAGCCTGGTGAAGGTGATCCCGAAAACACGTTTCCAGATTCCCTACCAGTACTGGCGCATCACCCACCGTTTCATCGGCCTGCTCTTCGTGCTCGTCGCCTTCCACCAGATGTTCATCAAGCGGCCTTATGACGGCACGGTGCTGCTGGCGGTCTACCTCAACCTCTTTGCCACGCTCGGTATCGTCAGCTATGCCTATACCCAGCTCCTGCCCTGGCTGCGCACGCGGAAATACGAGGTGGTGAATGTCGAGCGCCATGACGGAGCGACGATCATCTCGGCCAGACCCACAGGCCGCAAGCTCCGGGCCATGCCCGGCCAGTTCGGTTTTTTCCGCGTCAACAAGCCGGGCCTGCGCGAGCCGCATCCCTTCACCATCGCCGGCATCGAGGACGACGGATCGGTGCGTTTCGCCATCAAGCCGCTCGGCGACTACACCAAGGCGCTGCGCGAGACGGTGGCCGTCGGCGATGCGCTGACGCTGGAGGGCGGCTACGGCCATTTCAACCACAAGCGCGGTGGCAAGAAACAGATCTGGCTAGCCGGCGGCATCGGCGTCACGCCGTTCCTCGCCATGGCGAGCCGGCTGAAGGGCGACGAGGGGCAGGATATCCACATGGTCTACTGCGTGCGCGACGGGGCCGAGGCAATCGGCCTCGACACGTTTCGGGCGCAGGCGGAAAAGCTCGAGAACTTCAATTTCGTGCTGCACAATTCGGCGACCGACGGCCGCTTCGACGCCTCGAAGCTCGTTGCCGGCACGAGCATGAACCCGGCGGAGGCCGATTTGTGGTTCTGCGGCCCGCCGCCCTTGCGGATGGCGATCGAAAAAGGACTGAGGGAACTCGGCAAGGCGCCGCGCCGCGTCGAGTTCGAGCGTTTCGAATTTCGGTAGGGCAGTTTCCAAGGAAACTGCGAAGCGGTTTCTCTTTCGGAATTGTGGTTCAAGGGTTTGCATTTCCAGCCGGTGCGCCGGCTTCATGGAGCGAAAGGAACAAGCCATGCGCATGTTCAGGACATCATTCTTCAGCCCCGGCGCCCGGCTTGCCGCTGCCATCGGCCTTGCCGTGGCGGCGTTCTGTCCCACCGGAGCGCTCGCCATCGACCAGTTCGCGGCCGATGCCTACGGCACCTACAAGGCGAATGCCGAAAATGGCAAGCTGCTGTTCGGCGCAGCCGGCTGCGGCGCCTGCCACGGCTCCGGTGACAACACCGAGCTGCTTTCGGGCGGCATGGAAATGCAGACGGCGATCGGCAAGTTCTTCGCGCCGAACATTTCCGCCCATCCGAACGGTATCGGCGGCTGGTCCAATGCGGACTTCCTGAATGCCGTCATGGTGGGCCTCAAGAAGAGCGGCGACAATCTCTATCCGGTCATGCCCTACACGTCCTATGGCGGCATGAAGCCGGAGGACGTTCTCGACATCAAGGCCTATATCGAGACGCTGCCGCAGTCGGATGCCGCCTCGAAGGAACATGAGATCGCCTTCCCCTTCAGCCGCCAGACGACGATCACGCTCTGGAAGCGCAGCCATTTCACCGTGCCGGCTTACCAGCCGCGCGAGGAAACGCAGATGGAGCGCGGCCGCTACCTGGTTGAGAATGTCGGCGGCTGCGGCGATTGCCATACGCCGCGCACCACGACCTACGGTCTCGATCTCGCCCGCGCCTATGAGGGCGAGAAGGGCCTGACCGGCGCCGTCGCACCCGATATCACCAAGGCCCGCATGGCCGGCCTTGCCTCGCACGAGGTCTTCACCAAGGGGCTGATCGACGAAGGAAAGAAACTCTCCGGCTCGCCTTTGGCCGATCCGGTCATGCGCCGTATTGCGCAAGGCCTTTCGACGCTGTCGGATGAAGACAAGCAGGCCATGTATGCCTTCCTTGCAGACCGCGAGGTCAAGGTGACACCGGTCGAGACCAGCACCGCGCCGGTCTGCAGCGAAGCGACCGCCGAAACAGCGCTCGCCGCCGGTGGCGGCAGCGCCGAATTCGCTTCGGCGGCCGACGCTTTCATCGGCAAATATTGCCGCAACTGCCATGGCCCGGGCGAAAGCTCGCAGGGTTCCTTCCCTTCGGGTGATCTTGCCTCGATTGCTGCCAATCCGGCCTTCGTGACGCCGGGCGATGCCGCCAAGTCGCTGCTCTACACCAGCGTCACCAGCGGCCGCATGCCGCTCGGCAAGCGCCCCGATGATGCGGAAGTGCAGAGCCTTGCCAACTGGATCAACTCGCTGAACAAGGATGCTATCCCGACAGCAGTGTCCGCGACGAAGACCGAGCGCTCGCGGCCAATGCTGAAATATCTCGATTTCGTCGAACTGGCGCTGCGCGATGTTTCCAAGGTCGATGAACACGACCAGCCGTTCATGCGCTACTTCAGCTATCGCGACCAGTACAACGGGATGATGAGCTGCGAGAGCCATGAAACCTTCCTGAAGCGCATGAAGGTTCTGGCGGGCGGGTTCAAGAAGCTGCTCAACTCGCTCTCCTATGGACCGGAACTGGTACTTCCGGAAGAAGTGGAAGGTTCCGACGGTCTGCTCGTGCGTGTCGACCTGCGCGATCTCGAATGGAGCCAGGAGGACTACGACTTCCTGATCAACGAATACTTCTATGGCGTGGACCCGGCCAGCGACGCCCAGCTGCACTCGCTTGCCAAGGCGACGCAGACGCAGTTGCCGATCATGCGCGTCGACTGGTTCATGAGCAACGGTGCCCGGCCGAAGGTCTATAACCGTCTCATGAAGCTGCCGACGAACATTTCCGAGCTGGAAAAGCGCTTCGGTGTGCCGGTCGACCAGAACATCGAGCGCCGTCGTATCGTCCGCGCCGGCTTTGCCGATGGTTCCTCCGGCGTTTCCGACCACAACCGCATGCTGGAGCGGCACGACATGCCCTTCGGCGGCTACTACTGGAAGTCCTATGACTTTGCCGGCGATGTCGGCAAGCAGGTGCTGAAGCGCTTCCCGGCAGGACCGGAGGGCGTGCGCCTCAAGGCGGGCCTCGAACCCTTCGATCATGACGGCGGCGAAATGATCTTCTCGCTTCCGAACGGCATGCAGGGTTACTATCTGTCGACCGACAAGGGCGACCAGCTCGATATCGGCCCGACGGCGATCGTCTCCTTCCGCAAGCGGCCGATCGGCAAGGGCGTCGAGATCATCAATGCACGCTCCTGCTTCGACTGCCATTTCGACGGCATCCTCTCCAAGCGTGACCAGCTGCGTGAACATATCGAAACGTCGACGCTGTTCTCGAAGGACCAGCAGGACGAACTGCTCGCCGTCTATGTTCCGCAGGAGGAACTGAACGAGGTGTACAAGCGCGACACCGATCGTTTCGTCGCCGCGCTCGATCGCCTCGGCATCACGGAAGCGACGGCCGGCGGCGGCAAGACCAGCCTGAAGGCTCCCGGCGGCGCCGAGATCTTCACCTACTTCGCCGACAAGTACGAGGACGAGCTGAACTTCGAGCAGCTGGCGGCTGAATTCGACATGACGCCGGAAGAGTTCGCCTCCGATATCCGCCGCCTCACCGATGTCAATGCGCTGCGTATCGGCATCGACTGGGTGGCGACACTCGAATCGGGCGCGACGATCCCGCGCGTCGAGGTCGAGGAGCAATACGCCTTTATGCTTCAGCCGCTTCTCCAGCTCGAGCCGCTGAAGCGCGGCGTCAACCCGGAGGGCAATGCCGGCCAGCAGTCCGCCGACAACAGCGGCTACCAGCAGCCGGAGCAGAAACCGGAACAGAAGCAGGAACAGGCCGGCACCGACTACCAGCAGAAGCCGGCCGATCAGGCCACGGGTGGCGACCAGTATGCCAAGCCCGAGGAGAAGGTCTATGTCCCGCCCTACAAGCAGGACGACAAGGCGCAGGAGAGCAAGGTGAAGCTTGCCCTGCATGTGCCGTCGACAAGCGCGAAGGTTGGGGATTACCTTGCCTTTGAACTCAGCACGAACCATGCCTGCGAGCTGCAGGTGATGTATGTGGAAGACACCGGCAATGTGGAGATCATCCCCGACGTGATGATCGGCAGCACCACGCTCAATCCCGGTGAGCGCCGCCTGATCCCGCAGCCGGGCACGGGCAACCTGACCTTCGATTCGCCGTCTCCCGGCGAAACGATGATCGCCTACTGCCGCATCGGCGGCCTTGGCGACCAGAAGCTGACGGCCGAGAAGGCCAAGGAACTGGCCGCAAGCACGAAGCAGCCGCTGACGCGCGGCATTGCCGTCAATCTCGCCAAACAGGCCGAGAAGGACAACGGGGCAAGCGGCGTCCAGATGGTGACCTTCGAGATCAAATGACGTGAGGGGCGGGGGCCTTCGGGCCCCTGCCCATTTCTTACATGAGGACATGAAGGCTGGACCGACAATGCTGATGCGATCCCTTGCAGCGACACTCTTCGTACTGGCCGGAGCGGCGCCTGCCGCCGCGGCCTGTGAGGCCTTTACCGGTGTCGTCGAGGCGCTCAATGCAGGGGACGAGCAGAAGGCACGCGCGCTTGCGGAAACGGCGGGCACGGCCAATTGCAGCGCCAACGAACGGGCGCTCACCGGCCGTATCGCAGCATTGACGACCTTCAATCGCATCGCGACCGCCGTCGGCAGCGGCGGCCGGCTTTCCGATCACCGGCAGGCGCTGGAAGACCTGCAGCGCCAGTATGGCGGTCCCTGGCAGGTGCTGGATGCGCTCGGCGATCTCGCGCGCGAGCGCAAGGACTATGAACAGGCCGCGCGCTTCTACCAGCTTGCCCTGGAGGACGGCTCGAACGAGACGCTGACGCCGGACTGGATGGCGCCGGACGAGCAGTACATCCTGCGTCTCGACAGGCTCGCCAGCGAAATGCGCCTTGCCGCACCGCGGCCCGTGCAGTTGGCCATGCGGGGCGGTTGCAAGGTTTCCTTCCGCGGCGTGAAGATCAAGAAGAAGTCGACGCCCGTGCGCTACGTCTTCGGCACGGCGGATTTCACACCCGAGGGCATCGAGGCCGCAAAGGATCTCTCGGAATGCCTGAAGGCGGTCAAGCCTGGTGCGATCACGCTGATCGGCCATACCGATCCGGTCGGTTCGGCGGAGGCCAATTACAGGCTCTCCGTCGCCCGCGCAGAGACGTTGAAAAGCTATCTCTCCAGCAACGGCTATGCCGGTGCGATCACCGTGGAGGGCAAGGGCGAGGACCAGCCGTTCAAGCCGGATGATGCCAGTGCCTATGATACGGAAACGCTGAACCAGCTACACCGCCGGGTGGAAGTGGACGTGGAGTGATGAGAGTGCTGCCCCGCCTGCTGGAGCCTGTCTGCCTTGCCTTTGCCTCGAAGAGCGACGGCGCTCCCATTTGCCGTGTCCGCGCGCTGTTGCGTCGTTCCCTTGCCGGAACCGCGCTGGCGCTTTGCCTTGCCGCTGCTGCGCCGCTTCCGGCCTTTGCCGCGCAGACCCACGCGCTTGTCGTCGGTGCCGATCAGTATCCGAACGATGTCAGCCTCGACGGCGCGGTGCGCGATGCGGAGGACGTCTACCGGGCGATGAGCGCTGCCGGCTTCACGGTCCGGAAGTTTACCGATGCCGAGGCCCGCAAGGACGACATCCGCAAGGCCTGGATCGACATGGTGGCCGAGGCGACGGCCGGTGACACGATCATCTTCACCTATGCCGGCCACGGGGCGCAGATGCCCGAACTCGTCGCCGGCGACGAGGCCGACGGGCTTGACGAATTCCTCCAGCTGCCGGGCTTCGACCGCAACCGCTATGCGGAGACCTCGAACGAGATCATCGTCGACAACGAGATGAATGCCTGGTTCGGCGAGGCGGAAGCCAAGGGCGTACATGTGCTCTTCGTGTCCGACAGCTGCTTTTCGGGCGGCATGAGCCGTTCCGTCACCGGCAAGACCCGGTTGGCGCCAGCCGTCACGGTCAAGCTCGCACCGCCCTCGCAGGAGGCGCTCGCCGGCGCCAACCTCAAGGAAATCGATTTCAAGCAGGTAACCGTGCTTGCCGCCTCGCTGGAAAGCCAGCCGACGCCGGAGGTCATCATCGACGGCGAACCGCGCGGCGCCCTCAGCTGGAGTTTCGCGCGTGCCCTTGAAGGGAGCGCAGACCGCGACGGCGATGGTGTCATTACCCGTATCGAACTGGAAGACTACATCTTCTCTAACGTGAAAAACCGTTCGGAAGCCTTGCAGGTGCCGAACTTCATGCCGCAGGTGGCCCGCTCGGAGAGCGAGGTCGTCGTGCGGCTGACGCGTGGCATTCCGGTCGAGAATGCCACGGTGGCGACGACGGACACCGGCAGCACTGCGGCCGCGCAGAAGACCATCAAGTCGGCCAAGGAGCTCGGCTGGACGGGTAGTATCGCGCTCCAGGTCGATGGCGCGGCCGACAAGCCGAAGAACGCGGATGGCAGTGGCACACCCTATCGCTGGGATGTGGCGAGCGGCGTCTTCTACACGCCGAACGGCGACGTGGCGGCGGAAAATGTCGGGGCGGACCGTATCCAGGCCGTGGTCGACAAATATGTCCTGCTCGATTTCCTGAAGGCGCTTGCGAGCCAGAATCCCGGCTCCGTCTCGCTGACGCCGGTCAAGGACATCTATGCCGCCGGAAACCGCCTGCGCTTCGATGCTCCGCCCGGTCGCTATCCGAACATGCTGGTCTTCAATCTCGCCAATACGGGCGAGGTGCAGTTCCTCGACATGCAGGCAGCCGGCACCACCAGCTCGCAATTCAAGCTGACGGATGTCGAAGTGGTCAAACCCTTCGGTGCCGATCACCTGATCACGATCTGGACCGGCGAGCCCGTCGATGCGATCGGCGCGGTGCTTGCCGACAAGACCGTGACCGCCGAAACCCTGCTGCAGGCGCTGCTGACGCGGCTCGACGGCAAGGAGGCAAGTGTCGCCATCCAACCCCTCTATACGCGGGAAACGCTCTGATGATCCGTTACGCCGCCGCTCTTCTCCTCTCGCTCTGCCTGGCTGCCACCGCCGAGGCGGCCGACAGGGCGCTTCTGATCGGCATTGGCACCTATGCCACGCTGCCCGAAAAGATGTTCCTCGAGGGGCCGAAGAACGACGTGCCGCTGATCGAGAAGCTGCTCAAGGAAAAACAGGGTTTTGCCCCGGAATCGATCCGTATCCTCCGGGACAAGGATGCGACCAAGGCAGCCATTCTCGCCAGCATCGAGGAATGGCTTGTCGCCGGCACCCAGCCCGGCGACCGCGTCTACTTCTATTTTTCCGGCCACGGCCTTCAGGTGAAGGACCAGAACGGTGACGAGGAGGACGGGCTCGACGAAGCGCTGTCCACCTTCGACATCGCCGCCGGCGATGGGGACTGGACCAACGTCATTCTCGACGACGAGATCGACGCGATGCTCGCCAAACTGAAGGACCGTGCCGTCTCCATCGTCATCGACGCCTGCCATTCGGGCACGATCTCGCGCTCGCTTTCCACCAATGTCGGCGAGGCGCTGGAAAGCGCGCGTTTCCTGCCGCGTCCCTTCGCCAAGCCGGTCGAAGCGGTGAAGACACGCGGCCTGCGCATCGACGTCGCGGTGGTCGACAAGCCCGAAATCGCCAAGCAGAACGGCGTCGAGGCCTGGAGCGCCGCCTCGTCCTACCAGGTGGCCTGGGACGACACGCGCCTGCCGCCGGAAGAACGCCACGGCGTCTTCACGCTTTCCTATGTGAACGGCCACGAGATCGCCGCCGGCGACAGCAACGGCAACGGCATCGTCTCCAATGCCGAGCTGCTGGAATATGTGAAGAAGCAGTCGCAGACCTATTGCTCTGTGCAGACCCAGTGCCAGGGCCTCGACCCGCAGCTGGAGGTCAACTACGCGCTGCTTGGCGCCAGCGCCACCACGCCGAGCGCCGATGCCACCGCCCAGCAATACCAGCAGCCGCAGACGGGCGGCGACACCCAGCAGCAGACGCCCGATTACGGCAAGGTCGAGGAGGTGAAGGTCGAGAACACTCCGCAGACGGCCTATGTCGCCGCCGACCCGGTGGATGCCGTTGGTGACATCCTCGGCAAGGCCGAGACGGGCGACGTCAAGGTGGCGCTCTCCTCCGACAGCCTGAAGAACGGCGACGTCTTTAAGATCACCGTGACCAGCAGCACGGGCGGGCACCTGATCCTCTACGACGTCGACAAGGACGGCAAGGCGACCCAGATCTTCCCGAACGAATCGGCCCAGAAGATCACGCCGCTGACCGCCAACACCCCGCTCACCATTCCGGACGACTACTATGGCTTCGACTTCGAAGCGGAAGGCCCGAGCGAAAATGTGCTGGTCGCCATCGTCATCGCCGACGACGTCGATCTCACCAAGGTCGCCCCCAGCGACTACGGCCTGACCAAGGAGCTCGACGCCCGCACCACCATCGCCGACATTGCCGGCACGTTGCAGCAGACCTGGACCCGCGATACGGAAAACCGCAGCGTCAACTGGTCGCTCGGGCTGCTGAAATACGCGGTCTATTGAGCGCTCGCTTGCGGGATTGCCGATGGTGGCCGCACGCGCGGCCGCCTCAGAACTCGAAAAGGTCGAAGTGGAAGATGACCGAGCCTTTGAGACGAACCATGAAGTCCGCCTTTCCGTCACCATTCGTGTCGCCCAGCAGCAGCGTTTCCCTACCGCTCTTTTCGTAACGCAGTTCTCCGGCCTCTTTCGAGAACTTGTCCTGCGCGATGAACTTGAAATCCTGGGTTCCCGGTCTCTTTGTATTGGCGTCCCAGAGGTGCAGGTCGATCCTGTCGCCATCCTTCGCACTGAAATCCGTAATCAGGTCGGCCGTTTTCTTTGTCTTTCCGGTATCGCCCTTGCGGAAAATGAACAGGTCGGCGTCTCCCCCGCCCGTCAGCACATCCGCGCCTTTGCCGCCGGTGATGTAATCGATGGTTTTGCCACCTTTCAGGACGTTGGCCTTGGCGGTGCCGTTCATTTCATTGGCGAACAGCACATCGATCCTGACATAGCTCTCCTTCGTGAACGAACCGCCCCGCCAATCGATCAGCATCCATTCGCTTCCGTAGGCGATATCGGATCGCTCCAGCCAATGCAGGTTCGTATCCAGACGGAAGCCAGCGATCGGCGGCAGCTCGTTGTTCACGTCGAGGATATGCGGCCCGTTCGGTACATAGAGGGTGAACAGGCCCGTTTCATAGAACTTGATGTTGATGCCGGAACCGGTGAAGTCCATCGAGAAAATGCCCCCCGTCGGGTTCTTTTCCCAGCCGCCCGGCGAATCTGACGCGCTTTGCGTCTGGGCCGTCGTGATTTCCTCGCCAAGGCCGACTCGCTTCAGACCCCAGCCGGCATAAGGCATGCCCCAAAGATGCTTCGGATCCGGCGTGTTCACTCCATTGACGCGATAGAACCAGTAATCGATCTGAATAGTCTTGTTATCAAATGACATTTTATGCGCTCGAATGCACGAATCTAGAGCACAAGGTTAGAAGACCCATGCTTGCCGGAAACTTAACGGGCGCAATTACGGGTGGCCGCCCAAAGGTTGCACAGCCGCATCGTGAGCGGGCCTTTAGAAGGCCTGGCCTCCAAGGGCGATACGCCAAATTTTGTCGGTGTCACTGGGGTCTTGTGGTGAGCGCGCAGGGATTCGAACCCTGGACCTACTGATTAAAAGTCAGTTGCTCTACCGGCTGAGCTACGCGCTCCCTGGCGGTGCGAAGGTGCCCCGCGGAAGTGGGCGGAACATAGGCAGGAGCATTTGCCGGGTCAACCCGGAAAATGCGGCGAAAAACAGCTTTTGCTGCATTTGGTCGCGTTCTCCAAAAGGTGATTGGCAGGAGAGGACTTCGGCGGATACTACGAAGCGCAATTGGAGGGGCGGACATGGCCGGTTTCGCGCCGGCCCGTCTGTCCCCGCCGCTGCGGAGTAGTTCATTGTCGATCGCTGATATTTCCCTGTTGAGCGCGCTTCTTGCCGGAGCCCTCTCGTTCCTGTCTCCCTGCGTCCTGCCGCTCGTCCCGCCCTATCTCTGTTACATGGCGGGCATTTCCGTTGAGCAGTTCAAGGGCGGCGATGCGGTGGCCGTGCGGCGCGAGACGCGCGGGGCCGTGCTTCTGGCCGCCTTCTGTTTCACGCTCGGTTTTGCCACGGTGTTCGTGGCACTCGGGGCAGGCGCCTCGACGATCGGCATGGTGCTCCGCCGGCATCTCGACATTCTCGCGCAGATCGGCGGCGTCATCATCATCCTGATGGGCCTGCATTTTCTCGGCCTGCTGCGGATCGGGCTGTTTGCCCGCGAAGCGCGCTTCCAGGGGGGAGGCAAGCCGGCGACGGCGTCCGGCGCCTATATCATGGGCCTGGCCTTCGCCTTCGGCTGGACGCCCTGCATCGGACCGGTTCTGGGGGCGATCCTCGGCGTTGCCGCGGCGCGCGAAACGGTCGGCGACGGTGCCGTCCTGCTTGCGGTCTATTCGCTCGGGCTTGCGGTGCCGTTCTGGATCGCGGCCGGGTTCTCCGGCGCCTTCATGCGCTTCCTCATGCGCTTCCGCCGTCATCTCGGCACGGTGGAGAAGGTGATGGGCGTTCTGCTTGTCCTCACCGGCCTCGCCTTCATCTTCGGCTATATCAGTGCCGTCGCCATCTGGTTCCAGCAAACGTTTCCCATTCTCTCGCAAATCGGCTAACCGGGGATGTGACCTGAAGCGCGCTGCGATCCTCGCGGAATCGAATCCCGGCGTGTCGGGCCTTCGATTCTTCGCATATCGTGCGCGCCCAGCGGCCTGCATTTGCGCGATATGCCCCAGGCAAGCGGGAGCACGCTTCGGTGCATGGCTGAGATCATCGGACTTGTATTGCCGTTCTTTGGCATGATTCTTCTCGGCTACGTGGTCGCGCGCATCACGCGCCAGCCGGTCGAGGCGCTCGGCTGGCTCAACACCTTCATCATCTACATCGCGCTGCCGGCCCTGTTCTTCAAGCTGGTGGCCAAGACGCCGATCGAACAACTGACGCGCGTCGACTTCATCCTCGCCAATATCAGCGCGACCTATCTCGTCTTCGGTCTGATCTTCGCCATCGGGCTCTGGGTGCGGCGGGCGGCGATAAGCGAGGCGACGATCCAGGGCCTGGCCGCCGCCTATGGCAATATCGGCTATATGGGGCCGGGGCTGGCGCTGCTCGCCTTCGGCGAGCCGGCGGCGGTGCCGGTGGCGCTGGTCTTCTGCTTCGAGAACATGCTGCATTTCATGGTCGCGCCCGCGCTGATGGCGCTTGCCGGCGGGGAGAAGCAGCCGGTGCTCAAGATCGCCGGCGGCGTGGTGCGCAAGATCGTCACCCATCCCTTCATCATCGCGACGGCGGCGGGCTTCGCCGCGGCCTTTGCCGGCTTCGAGCCGCCGGCGCCGCTGCAGCGGCTGATCGACTATCTCGCGCAGGCGGCGGCGCCCTGCGCGCTCTTTGCCATGGGCGTCACGCTGGCGCTTCGGCCCCTCAAGCGGGTGCCGGTGGAGATCGGCTATATCGTGCCGGCAAAGCTGCTGCTGCTGCCGGTGGCCATGTATCTGATGCTCGGGCTTGCCGGTAATTTCGATCCGGTCTGGGTCTTTACCGCGGTGCTGCTCGCGGCCCTGCCGACGGCGACCAATGTCTTCGTCATCGGCCAGCAATACGGGGTGTGGCAGGAACGGGCGTCGGCGACCATCCTCATCACGACGGTGCTGTCCGTTGCGACGGTGACGGTCCTGCTCTACCTCATCAAGTCAGGCCTGCTTCCGGGCGACCCGTTCCCGTAGACCATCGCGAAAGGCCTTCAACGAACCGAGCGGCTCGATGCCTTCGCGCATGACGATGCTGCGCAGGGGACCGAGGGCGGAGAGCAGGTGCAGGCCGGCCGAGCGCAGGAACTGCACGGGCAGGAAATCGGAGAGCAGCGAGCGGTTGAGCAGGTCGACGCTCAGTGTGCGCGAGCGGATGTCCGCCTGCCGCTTACGGTCGAAGCGCTCGCCGATCTCCGCGTCGGTTGCCGGCGCTGCGCCCTGGACCAGTTCTTTCAGCACCATGATGTCACGCAGGCTGAGATTGAGGCCCTGCGCGCCGATCGGCGGGAAGGCATGGGCGGCCTCGCCGAGGAGCACGATGCGGCCCTTGCCGAAGCGCTCGGCCGTCATGCCGGAAAGCGGGAAACTCTGCGTGGAGCCTTCCACGGTGACCTTGCCGAGCATGGATTGCATGCGTGTTTCCACCGCATGGCCGAGTTCCGTTGCGGAGAGGTCCTTGAGGCGCGCGGCTTCCTTCGGCGGCAGCACCCAGACGAGGCTGGAGCGGTTGCCGGGCAGGGGAACCTGCGTGAAAGGGCCGCTCTCGGTGTGGAACTCCGTCGAGACATTGCCGTGCGGGCGCTCGTGCGAAAAGTTGAGCACGAGGGCCGCCTGGGGATAGGACCAGGCCTTGACGGCGATCCCGGCACTGTCGCGGATCTTTGATTTCCTCCCGTCGGCGCCGGCAACAAGGCCGGCCAGAATACGCTCGCCGTCGTCGAGGGTGAGCTCCACGCCCTGCTCGAAGGCATTGGCGGCCGTCACGCCGCTCTCGATCCGCTCGATCGTGCCGATTGCAGCGATGCGGGCGTCGAGCACCGCGAGGAAGGGCGCGTTGGGAATGTTGTAGCCGAAGGCCTCGAGCCCGACCTCGCCGGAACGGAAGACGACGGGCGGTGCGCGCAAGAGCCGCGCGGTGCCGTCGAGGATCTGCATGGTTTCGAGGGCCGCGGCGTGGCGGGCGATCTCCTCCCACAGGCCCAGCGTCCTGAGGAAGGCGATGGACTGGTCCATAAGGGCCGTGGTGCGGCCGTCATTGGCGCGGGCGGGCGGAGCGATCAGCGCAACGCGCGCGCCCGAATCGGCAAGCGCCAGCGCCGCGAGGCTGCCGGCAAGACCGGCGCCGACGACCGCGATATCGAATTGTCTCATGGCCGACCTCCGAAGCGTCAAGCGTTACCCACAGGTTTGGGGTGCTTCTAGCGGCAGACCCTAGGCCGGCAAAGAGGCAATTTCCATGGGATGAATCGGCGCAGGGTGTGAAGTCGGGTGATCGGTGACCGATTTCTACTGGCGATACAGGGCAATCAATGCATATTACGGACAGTGACACCGCGTAAGAGGGCATGTCGGCGGACCGCCGGCGAAAACCCCAGGGAATGGACTGCGAAGGGCTATGAAGTTTTTCAACTACAAACGCGTACCCTACGCGGAGATTCGTGCTTTTTCCGTTCATATCCTGACGGCATCCGGCTCCTTCCTCGCCTTTCTGGGGGTGGTGGCCGCGGCCGAGCACCGTTTTGTCGACATGTTCTGGTGGCTGGGCCTGGCGCTGCTCGTCGACGGCATCGACGGGCCGATCGCCCGCAAGGTGCGTGTCAAGGAAGTGCTGCCAAACTGGTCCGGCGACACGCTGGACAACGTCATCGACTACGTGACCTACGTGCTCTTGCCGGCCTTTGCGCTCTACCAGAGCGGCATGATCGGCGAGCCATGGTCTTTCGTGGCGGCTGGAGCGATCGTCGTGTCGAGCGCCATCTATTATGCCGATATGGGCATGAAGACGGACGAATACTTCTTCTCCGGCTTTCCCGTCGTCTGGAACATGGTGGTGTTCACGCTTTTCGTCATCCAGGCGAGTGAGCTGACCGCGTCGATCATCGTCTTCGTCTCCGTCTTCCTCACCTTCATGCCGATCAATTTCCTGCATCCGGTGCGCGTCCAGCGGCTGCGGGCGCTGAATCTCGCAGTCTTCTTCCTCTGGGCGCTGCTCAGCGGATATGCGCTGCTCTTGCACTTCGATACGCCGGCCTGGGTGGTCTGGGGCGTGGTGGCGACGGGGATCTATCTCTATGTCGTCGGCGCCGTGCTGCAGGTCTTTCCCAATCTCGGCCGGTAGACATATCAGGGAGATTTTCTGATGACCAAGGCGATCGTCGTCCGCAGCCTCGGCGGACCGGAAGTACTGAAGCTCGAAGACGTGGCGCTCGACGCGCCGGGACCGGGCGAGGTGCAGATCAAGCAGGCCGCGGTTGGCCTCAATTTCATCGATGTCTATTTTCGTACGGGGCTCTACAAGGCCGAGCCGCCGTTCATTCCCGGCAAGGAAGGGGCGGGCACGATCACAGCGCTCGGCGAGGGCGTCACGGATTTTGCGATCGGCGACCGCGTTGCCTATGCGTCGGCGGACGGCGCCTATGCGGCCGAACGCAACGTCGCGACGAAACATCTCGTAAAGGTGCCGGATGGCATCTCGCTGGAAACGGCGGCGGCCATGATGCTGAAAGGCATGACGGCGCAATACCTGCTGCTCCAGACCTATCAGGTCAGGCCCGGCAGCGTGATCCTCTTTCATGCCGCCGCTGGCGGTGTCGGGCTCATTGCCGGGCAATGGGCGAAGGCGCTCGGAGCGACGGTCATCGGCACGGCGGGCTCTCAGGCGAAGATCGATCTCGCGCTCGCCAACGGTTACGACCATGTCATCGATTACGGCAAGGAAGACTTCGTCGCGCGGGTGCGCGAACTGACGGGCGGGGCGGGCGTCGACGTCGTCTACGATTCCGTCGGCAAGGATACATTCCCGAAGTCGCTGGACTGCCTGAAGCCGCGTGGCCTCTTCGTCAGCTTCGGCAACTCCTCCGGCCCCGTCGATGCTTTCAACATGGGGTTGCTTGCGCAGAAGGGCTCGCTCTACGCCACGCGCCCGACGCTCTTTGCCTATATCGCCACGCGCGAGGCGCTGGATGCATGTGCAAACTCGCTCTTTGATGTTGTGCAAAGCAACAAAGTGCGTATCAATATTCATCAGACTTATCCGTTGGCCGAGGCGGGACGCGCGCACACGGATCTGGAAGCAAGAAAAACGAGTGGAACGACGTTGCTCATTCCCTGACACGACCCGAACGGGCGGCAGGATGGGTTTGCAGGAAAGAGGGGAAGAGTGTCAGCCGTTGGAGCGTCCGGGGGCAGCCCGTTGCTGGCTGTCCGCAGCCTGACCAAACTGTTTGGTTCATTTGCCGCGTGTAACGCCATCGATCTCGACATCCAGCCGGGCGAAATCCACGCCCTGTTGGGCGAGAACGGGGCCGGCAAGTCCACGCTCGTCAAGATGCTCTTCGGCGTTCTGGCGCCGACCAACGGGCAGATCCTGTGGAAGGGCGACCCCGTGCGCATTCCGAGCCCGGGTGCTGCCCGCCGGCTCGGCATCGGCATGGTCTTCCAGCACTTTTCGCTCTTCGAGGCGTTGACGGTTGCGGAAAACATCGCGCTGTCGCTGAGCCCGGGCATCTCGCTTTCGAAGGTGGCGGAAGAGGCCTCGCGCCTTTCCCATCTCTACGGCCTGCCGCTCGATCCGAAGGCGCATGTCGCGGACCTTTCGGTCGGCGAACGCCAGCGCATCGAGATCGTGCGTGCGCTGCTGCAGAACCCGGAACTCATCATCCTCGACGAGCCGACCTCGGTGCTGACGCCGCAGGAGGCCGACCGGCTGTTCGAGACGCTGGCCAAGCTGAAGGCCGAGGGCCGTTCGGTGCTCTATATCAGCCACCGCCTCGAAGAGGTGCAGCGCATCTGCGATCGCGCCACGGTACTGCGTCACGGCAAGGTGACCGGCGCCTGTGATCCGCGCCAGGAAACGCCAGCCTCGCTGGCCCGCATGATGGTTGGCAGCGATGTCGCCTCGGTGACGGCGGCAGGCACCAATACGAAGGGTGACGTGCTGCTCGAAGCCCGGCACCTTAGCGTTCCCGCGCGCACGCCCTTTGCCGTCGCGCTGAAGAATGTCTGTCTGAAGGTGCGGGGCGGCGAGGTTCTGGCGATCGCGGGCGTTGCCGGCAACGGCCAGGGCGAGCTGTTTGACGCGCTCTCGGGCGAATATCCGGTGCTTGATGCCACCGCCGTTTCCATCCGCGGCAAGGCGGCCGGCAATCTCGGCATCACGGCGCGCCGGCTGATGGGCGCCGGCTTCGTCCCTGAGGAACGTCACGGCCATGCCGCCGTGCCGGCGCTGCCGCTTTCCGACAATCTCGTCCTGGCGCGCAACCAGTCGGATCGCAAGACGTTTCTTGCCGGTGGCGTGCTCGGTGTCATCCGCCATGCTGTCGTGCGTATCGCCTCGAAGCGCATTTCCGAGACGATGGACGTGCGCAAGAGCGGCGAGGATCCGGCGGCCGGCTCGCTCTCCGGCGGCAACCTGCAGAAATACATCGTCGGGCGCGAGCTCGACCGCCAGCCCGCCGTGCTGATCGTCAACCAGCCGACCTGGGGCGTCGATGCGGGCGCGGCAAGCCGCATCCGCCAGGCGCTCGTCGATCTCGCGAAAGCCGGCTCGGCGGTGCTCGTTGTCAGCCAGGACCTCGACGAGATCTTCGAAGTCGCAACCGAGATCGCCGTCATCAGCGAAGGGCGGCTTTCCGACGTCTATCCGGCGCATGAACTCACCCGCGAGAAGATCGGCCTCCTGATGGGCGGTATGTACGGCAAGACGGAAGGCGAGGTGGCCCATGCGCATTGAACTGGAAAAGCGCGCCAATCCCTCGACGCTCTACTCCATCCTCTCGCCGTTCCTCGCCCTCGGCCTGACGGTGATCGCCGGCGGCATCATGTTCGCGCTGATCGGCAAGGATCCGGTCTCGGCGCTCTACAGCTTTTTCATCGAGCCGCTGCTCGACATCTGGTCGCTGCACGAGATCGCCATCAAGGCTGCGCCGCTGATCCTCATCGGCGCCGGCCTTTCGATCTGCTATCGCTCGAACAACTGGAACATCGGCGCCGAGGGCCAGTTCATCATGGGGGCGATTGCCGGCGCCATCGTGCCCGTTGTCTTCCACGACTGGCATTCGCCGCTCGTCCTGCCGCTGATGTTGATCTGCGGCATGATCGGTGGCGCGCTCTATGCCGCCATCCCCGCCTTCCTCAAGGCGCATATGAACACCAACGAGATCCTGACGAGCCTGATGCTGGTCTATATCGCGCAGCTCTTCCTCGACTGGCTGGTGCGGGGTCCCTGGCGTAGCCCGGATGCCTACAACTTCCCTGTCACACGGGATTTCGCGCCGGAAGCGATCCTGCCGGAACTCATCGCGTCGGGAAGGGCCAATCTGGGCTTCGCCTTCGCCATCATAGCCGCCGTCGGTCTGTGGATCATGATGCGCTATACGCTGAAGGGCTTCGAGATCACCGTTCTCGGCCAGTCGGAGCGGGCTGGGCGCTTTGCCGGCTTTTCGTCGAAGCGCATGATCTGGTTCTCGATGCTACTGTCCGGTGCGCTTGCCGGTCTTGCCGGCATCTCCGAGGTCAGCGGCACCATCGGCAAGCTGCAGCCGATCATTTCGCCCGGCTACGGCTTTACCGCGATCATCGTCGCCTTCCTCGGCCGCCTCAATCCGCTCGGCATCATCGCCGCTGGCCTGTTCCTGGCGCTCACTTATGTGGGCGGCGAGGCGGTACAGCTGACGCTCAGCGTTTCCGACAAGGTGACGCGCGTCTTCCAGGGGCTGCTCCTGTTCTTCGTGCTCTCCTGCGACACGCTCATCCGATACAAGATCCGGCTGGTCTTCTCGCGGTTCAGTCCGTCCAGCGAAGGCGGAGCGCACTGATGGGTATCATTGAAGCCATCCTTCTCACCGTCATCACCGCGGCGACGCCGCTGGTGCTGGCCTCCCTCGGTGAACTCGTCAGCGAGCGGGCCGGTGTGCTCAATCTCGGTGTCGAGGGCATGATGGTCATGGGCGCGGTGCTGGCTTTTGCCGTGACCCAGTCGACGGGATCGCCTTATATCGGTGTTCTTGCCGGCATTGCCTGCGGCGCGCTGTTCTCGCTGCTTTTCGGCTTCCTGACGCTGACGCTCGTCGCAAACCAGGTGGCGACCGGCCTTGCACTCACCATTCTCGGCCTCGGCATTTCCGGCCAGATCGGCGAGCCCTATGTCGGCATGTCCGGCGTCAAGCTCCAGCCGATCGTCATCCCACTGCTGTCGGACATTCCCTTCCTCGGCCCGCTGCTTTTCAAGCAGGACATCATCTTCTACCTGTCGATCGCGCTCGTCTTCGGCGTCAACTGGTTCCTGTTCCGCAGCCGCGCGGGCCTGAAGGTGCGGGCGATCGGCGACAGCCACGCCTCGGCCCATGCCCTCGGCATTCACGTCATCCGCACACGCTATCTTGCGGTGATGTTCGGCGGCGCCTGCGCGGGGCTTGCCGGTGCTCAGCTTTCGCTGGTCTATACGCCGCAATGGGTCGAGAACATGTCCGCCGGCCGCGGCTGGATCGCGCTGGCGCTTGTCGTCTTCGCCTCCTGGCGCCCCTGGCGGTTGCTGGCGGGCGGCTATCTCTTCGGCGCGGTGTCGATCAGCCAGCTGCATGCCCAGGCGCTCGGCCTTGGCATCCCCTCACAGCTGCTGTCGGCGCTTCCCTACATCGCCACGGTTGTCGTCCTCATCCTGATATCGCACAATCGGCGGATGACGCTGATCAACACGCCTGCCTCGCTTGGAAAACCGTTCGTGCCCGACCGGTGACGAAGAACAAGAAGACGGGAACACCACTCCTGATAACCTAAAGAGGATAAAATGAAGAAAATCATTCTCGCTCTCGCAACCTCGACGGCCGTTCTCGGCTTTGCCGCTGCCGCAAGCGCCCAGGACAAGACGAAAATCTGCTTCATCTATGTCGGCTCCAAGACCGACGGCGGCTGGACCCAGGCGCACGATATCGGCCGCCAGGCACTTCAGACCGAATTCGGCGACAAGATCGAGACGCCCTTCCTCGAAAACGTGCCGGAAGGCCCGGATGCCGAGCGTGCGATCGAGCGCATGGCCCGTTCTGGCTGCGCGCTGGTCTTCACCACCTCGTTCGGCTTCATGGACGCCACGATCAAGGTCGCCGCAAAGTTTCCGGACGTGAAGTTCGAACACGCGACGGGCTTCAAGTCCGCCCCGAACGTCGCGACCTACAATGCGCGTTTCTATGAAGGCCGCTATATCCAGGGCCTGATCGCCGCGAAGATGTCGCAGAAGGGCGTTGCCGGTTACATCGCTTCCTTCCCGATCCCGGAAGTTGTCATGGGCATCAATGCCTTCGTGCACGGCGCACAGTCGATCAACCCGGATTTCAAGGTCAAGGTCATCTGGGCAAACACCTGGTTCGACCCGGGCAAGGAAGCCGACGCTGCCAAGGCGCTGATCGACCAGGGTGTGGACATCCTGACCCAGCACACGGACACGACCGCGCCGATGCAGGTTGCCTCCGAGCGCGGCATCAAGGCCTTCGGCCAGGCCTCGGACATGATCGCGGCCGGCCCGAACACCCAGCTCACCGCCATCGTCGACACCTGGGGTGCTTATTACATCAAGCGCACCAAGGCGGTTCTGGACGGCAGCTGGAAGTCGGAGCAAGTCTGGGATGGCCTGAAGGACGGCATCCTCACCATGGCGCCCTACACCAACATGCCGGACGACGTGAAGAAGCTGGCGGAAGAGGCGGAAGCCAAGATCCGCGCAGGCGAACTGCACCCCTATACCGGCCCGATCAAGAAGCAGGACGGCTCGGACTGGCTGGCCGATGGCGCTGTTGCCGACGACGGCACGCTGCTCGGCATGAACTTCTACATCGCCGGCGTCGACGACCAGCTGCCGAAGTAAGCTGAAGCTGACCCATTCCAGCACGGAAGGCGCCCCATCGGGGCGCCTTTTTCGTTTGTGAAGGGCCGATGACGCGAACGGCCTTTGCGGAATCGGCGGCGCGCTCTATACCTGCCGAATGGCTTTGGACCAAAATGGGTGGTCCTTGGCGGAGGAGGGGACGTCGTTGCGCAGGGGTTTGTTAGAAACCGTCATCAGCGGGATGAACACGCGTACCAGTCACGCGCAGGTTGTCAACGAACTGGGCAGGGCAATCATTGCCGGCGACTATCCCGTCGGCGCGACCTTGCCCGGCGATGCCGAGCTTGCCGCGCGTTTCAAGGTCTCCCGAACGGTGCTGCGCGAAGCGATGAAAACGCTGGCCGCCAAGGGGCTCGTCGTGCCGCGCGCGCGAATCGGCACGCGGGTGACGCCGAACACCCAGTGGAACCTCTTCGACAGCGATATCCTCACCTGGTATTTCGCCGTCGGCGTCAACGAGGCGTTCCTGCTGCATCTGTCCGAAGTGCGTCTCGCCTTCGAGCCGCAGGCGGCGGCGCTGGCGGCGCGCCACGCGACGGAGGCCGATATCAGCCAGATGATGCGCCTTGCCGTCGCCATGGGGGATCCAGAACACACGGCGGAAACGCTGGCCATGGCCGACCTGAAGTTCCACCTCTCCGTGCTCGAGGCCTCGCGCAATCCCTTCCTGCGCACGCTCGGCAGCCTCATCGAGGCAGGTCTCGTCGGCGCGTTCAAGCTCTCCTCGCCTGCCGCTGACCGTGGCAAGATCGGCGATGTCTCGACCAGCCACATCCGCATCGTCGAGGAGATCGACAAGCGGGACGAGGACGGTGCGCGCCGGGCGATGGAGAACGTCATCAAGGTCGGGCGCGAACGCGTCGTGCAGGCGCTGCGCGAAGGCATGTAGCGCGGCCGTGTTGTGTAAAAGCGTGCGCCCGTCAGAGTGATGACGGTGCGGTGAGGTTGAGTTCGCCCTGCACGCCATCCTCCTCGCGTGCCGGCCGAGCCTCCCCGGAAAGCAGGCGGTCCGCCATGGCCGCGGCGACCTCTTCCTTGTCAATCACGATATGGTTGGCGCCGAACTGGCGCAGGTGATCGGCCTCCGCCCCGGATGCCGCCCGCGCCACGATGCGGATTGCGCCATTGGCGGCGCGCGCCTGCTCGATCAGCGTCCCGGCTGCAAAGGCATCCGGTATCGCCGTCACGAACCAGCGTGCGCCGGCAATGTTTGCCTGCAGGAGCACGCCGCGCCCGCCTGCGGGTTCGCCGATCGCCTCGATGCCGCTTTCCCGCAGGGCTTCTGCCACGCCGGCCCGCTCCTCGATGACCAGTACCGGCATGCCGGCGGCGCGCAGCCGCTCGACGATACGCTTGCCGACCCGGCCGTAGCCCACGACGATCGCATGCTCGATGAGTGCCGTCGGTTCGGGAATGTCCTCGGCCGCTTCTTCCGGCTGGGGCACGGCGGCCGTGCTGCCGTCCGCCTCCTGTGCTGCTGCAGCATCCAGCCTCGCGCCATAGTGATCGACGGCCATGAAGAGAAGCGGATTGACCAGGATCGAGAACAGCGCACCGGCCACGACAAGATCTTGCGCTACGGCCGGCAGGAGATCGAGCCCGACCCCGAGCACGACGAGGATGAAGGAGAATTCGCCGATCTGGGCGAGGCTTGCGGCAATGACCAGCGCGATGGTGCGCGGATAACCGAAGGCCTTGACGATGAGATAGGCGGCGGCCGACTTGATGAAGACGATGGTGATAAAGGTGGCAAGGATCGCCAGCGGCCGCTCGATCAGGTTGACCGGGTTGAACAGCATGCCGACGGAGACGAAGAAGAGTACGGCAAAGGCATCGCGCAGCGGCAGCGTTTCCCGCGCCGCCTGCTGGCTGAGCTGCGATTCCGCCAGCACCATGCCGGCAAAGAAGGCGCCGAGGGCGAAGGAGACGCCGAATAATTTCGCAGAGCCGTAGGCGACGCCGAGCGCGATGGCGAGCACGGACAGGCGGAAGAGCTCGCGCGAGCCCGTATGCGCCACGTAGTGCAGGATCATCGGGATGACCTTGCGGCCGACGACGAGCATCAGCGCGATGAAGGCCGAGACCTTGAGCGCCGTCACACCCACCGCCGTCCAGAGCGCGCCGATGCCGAGCGCCCGCGTCAGCTCCGGATCGACCGGCCGTCTGCGCCGTGCCGCCCAGCACGCCGGCGAGCGGCGGCAGCAGCACGAGGGTCAGCACCATGACGAGGTCCTCGACGATCAGCCAGCCGACCGCGATCCGGCCCCGCTCCGTCTCCACCATGCGGCGCTCCTGCAGGGCGCGCAGCAGCACCACGGTGCTGGCGACGGAAAGCGACAGGCCGAAGACGAAGCCGCTGCCGGCAGACCAGCCCATCGCCAGTGCAAGCAGGAGGCCGAAGAGGGTCGCCACGACGATCTGGCCGATCGCTCCGGGAATGGCGATGGCCCGCACGGAGAGGAGATCCTTCAGCGAAAAATGCAGGCCGACGCCGAACATCAGCAGGATGACGCCGATTTCCGCGAGCTCGTTCGCCAGCTTCTGGTCGGCGACGAAACCGGGCGTGAACGGGCCGATGACGACGCCGGCAAGAAGGTAGCCGGCGATCGGCGGCAGGCGGAAGCGATGTGCGACCAGCCCCGCCAGGAAGGCGAGGCAGATACCGGCAACCAGGGTTGCGATCAGCGGTGTCGCATGGGGCAAGCGCGTCTATCCTTAATTCGTGGGAATTCAAGAGGATAGGGTAGGGCCGTCGGCCCCGTCGCGCAAGGCGGGAACGCCGTCAATCGTCGTTGCTGGCGTTCAGCTCTTCCGGCCGTTTGCCCTCGTCCGTGGCATGGGTTGCAAGCTGTGCCGCACCCATCGACTGGTATAGGTTGAAGAGCGCTTCACTCGCCCGGGCGGCGAGGCGGAACCAGTCGTCGTTGCCGGCGATGGCGGGATGGTGGAGAAGCTGGTCGTCGACGAGGTCGAGCACGATGGATGCCGTGTGTACCGCCTCGTGGAAGCCGAAGGAGCCGGACGCATAGTGCGACAGCAGTTCGGGGGGCGTCATCGCCCGCTCCTGCGCGAGGATGTCGAGCTGCCTCAGCCGTTCGTCTTCCAGTTCGATGTCGGTGCTTTCCAGCATTGTCGTCTCCATGGCCTGCATCACCTCAGAAATACTCGATTCGCGTGTAGCGGTGGATCAGGAGAAGCGAACGATCCGGCTGGATGCGGTAGGTTTCCACAACGGGGCGGCCATAGCGATCGTTGAACGTGTGCTCGAACGTGCTGCCGATCGGCGCCTTGGTGAGTTTGGTGCGCGGCTGGCCGCCATAGGTGATGCTGCCCGGAATGGGCTCCACCGCGCGGGTGCCATCCGTCGTGCAGGCGGCAAGGAAAAGTGCGGCGAAAGCGGCGAGGGCGATACGGGTCATGTGAAACTCCTCCCGTGCAACTCTACCAGAACGCCGGCGCGCGGCAAAAGAAAAGGGCGGCCGAAGCCGCCCGTCTCTGCCGTATCAGCCCTGCGGCGTGAGGGTCACCGATGTGCCGGTGGCCGCAAGGTTCAGACCGATCTGGCCGCTGACGCTGATCGTCTGCAGGTGGATCGACCCGGAGGTGCCGCCGATGAGCACGTTGGTGCCGACGCCGAAGCCAAGCGTCGCTTCGGCTGTCGCCCCCTGATAGAGGCCGCCGAGCGAGCCCTGGTGGTAGCCGGCCGTCGGGGCGAAGACCGCCCAGACGATGCGGCCCTGCGTGGTGAAGCCGAGGTCGACGCCCATCTTGCGGATGACGCCGCTATAGGTGTCCTGCTCGCCGCGGGTGGACGAGAAGACGCAATCGACGCTCTTGGCCGAGCCGATGACATAACCGACGCCGCCGCCGACGTCGCAGGTCAGCATGCCGATCTTCACGCCGTCGCGATCACCCCCGCGCTCGACATAGGTCGGGGCGGGATCGCGTGCCACCATGTCGGCCGCGCCAGCGGTCGTTGCGAAAGCTTGCGCAAGGCCCAGCGCAAGGATCGTTCCAAGCTTCTTGTTCATTTGTGCACTCCTTCTAACTGGCACGGTAATGGCGAATCCGGTGCATTGGTTCCCGGCCGCAGGTCATCTCATGGAGAAGATCGTGGCAGAGTGTGGGCAGGTAACGATTTGATAAGATATTGCACCGGCCGCATAACGCGGCATTTGCCGGGCGAGGCTTTTCGACCACAGGCAGGGACTGCGCCCCGTGAGCGCCTGATGGCCGAAAACAAAAAAGGCCGGGGCGAAAACGCACCGACCTTCCTCATCATCACCTTTTCACCAATGCCAGTACATCCGTGGTCAAGGGCATCAGGTGATGCGGCCATTGCGAGCGGCAGAAGCTTTCCAGCGCTCATCAGCAATGCCGATGACGGCTATATAGGAGGGCATTGTGTTCAAAACAAGATGTTGGCGACGAAGTCTGCCGCTAGTCGGCCCTCGCACGTTGACGATGCAGCCAAAGCTGCTACAAAGCCGGCATCGCCTGAAGGATGGGGCCGGCGGAGACCGGTTGCACATCGCTCCAAAGCCGGCAGGCTTTGGCCTTCAGACAGGGGAAGAGTGTCCGAGTGGTTTAAGGAACCGGTCTTGAAAACCGGCGTGCGGGAGACCGTACCGTGGGTTCGAATCCCACCTCTTCCGCCAATGGCGACCAATCGCTTGCCGTTTTAGCTGCTCGCTGCGGATTTCCGGAAGGCAAGATAGTATTCTTGGAACCGTGTAAAAGCCTACCGATGTTTCGGCTTGGCGAGTGGCGGCACAACCTTTCAGATCAGGTCCTTCTTTAATCCGACTGCGGATGCAAACTCCGTCGCGACCATCGTTGTAAAGCGGTATCCTGACGCTTCGTAGAATGGGCGTGCGCGTTCGCCTGCCACGACATGCAGTGTTCTGGCTCCGAGTGTTGCGGCTTGACGCTCAGCGTGGACAAGGAGCGTGCTACCTACCCCTCTTCGCCATGCTTCGGGCGCAACGAAGAGGTCTTCCAGTTCGGCCTGAACAGCATTCCTGCCGGGAAGGACCGTCGCGAAGCCGACGAGCTCACCCCCAAGCTCTGCGACAATGACATGCGGCAGATGCGCGACCGGGACCTCGCTTGCCTCGGGCAGGGCTTTCAGTTGTTCAATATGGTCTCCCCACGCCAACGACGCCCGTAGCTTGAGGGCGCCGAGGATAGCTCTGTCCCCTGTTCGTGCTTGCCGAATGAAGATCGCCATCACGGCTCCCATGCGAATTGTTGCCTTTGTCCCCGGGGAAATTCTTGCCAAGACAGCGGCCGGTATGCGCCCAAGGGCCGGACCTGCGTCGTGTGCTGTCTGTGAACGAAGTGGAATATAATGCAAAAGGCCGAAGCATCTCGCGGGGATGCTCCGGCCTTGCACTGTGCTACGGGACCTTGGCTGCCGCTAGTGCAGGATCTGGCTCAGGAAGAGCCTGGTGCGCTCGTGCTGCGGGTTGTCGAAGAACTCGGCCGGCGAGTTCTGCTCGACGATCTGGCCCTGGTCCATGAAGATCACCCGGTTGGCGACCTGACGGGCAAAGCCCATTTCGTGCGTCACGCACAGCATGGTCATGCCTTCCTCGGCCAGCGACACCATGGTGTCGAGCACTTCCTTGACCATTTCCGGATCGAGCGCCGACGTCGGCTCGTCGAACAGCATGATCTTCGGCTTCATGCACAGCGAACGGGCGATCGCCACGCGCTGCTGCTGGCCGCCGGAGAGCTGGCCGGGATACTTGTTCGCCTGTTCCGGAATCTTGACGCGCTTGAGGTAGTGCATCGCCACTTCCTCGGCTTCCTTCTTCGGCATCTTGCGCACCCAGATCGGGGCGAGCGTGCAGTTTTCGAGGATCGTCAGATGCGGGAAGAGGTTGAAGTGCTGGAACACCATGCCGACCTCGCGGCGCACCTCGTCGATCTTTTTCAGATCGTTGGTGAGCTCGATGCCATCGACGACGATCTGACCCTTCTGATGCTCTTCCAGGCGGTTGATGCAGCGGATCATCGTCGACTTGCCGGAGCCCGACGGGCCGGCGATGACGATGCGTTCGCCCTTCATGACTTTGAGATTGATGTCCCGCAGCACGTGGAAATCGCCGTACCACTTGTTCATGTTGACGATCTCGACGGCGACGTCCGTCGCGGAGACCGTCATCTGTTGCGCCTGGGCCTGGTTTGCCATTGTTGTTGTTTCCTCTCAGTTATCTCTTGTGGTTCGTGTCGAGCCGGCGTTCCACGAAGGCCGAATAGCGCGACATGCCGAAGCAGAAAATCCAGAACACGAAGCCGGCGAAGATCAGGCCTGTCAACGGTGTGACCGGCGTGATCCAGCCCGAATCCCCAAAACTCGCCTTCACGATGCCGAGCAGGTCATACATCGAAATGATCGTGACGAGGGAGGTATCCTTGAACATGCCGATGAAGGTGTTCACGATACCGGGGATCACGAGTTTGATGGCCTGCGGAAGCACGACGAAGGTCATTTTGTGGAAGTAGTTTAGACCAAGAGCGTCGGCCGCTTCATATTGTCCTTTCGGAATGGCTTGAAGACCACCGCGAATAACCTCCGCCATATAGGCGGATGCGAAGATCGACACACCGATCAGCGCGCGCAGGAACTTGTCGATATTGTTGCCTGGCTCGAGGAACAGCGGCAGGAGCACGCTGGCCATGAAGAGAACGGTGATCAGCGGCACGCCGCGGATCAGTTCGATGAAGGCGATGCAGACCGTCTTCAGGATCGGCATGGTCGAGCGGCGGCCGAGCGCCAGCAGGATACCGGCGGGCAGCGACACGACGATGCCGACGAAGGAGATGATGAGCGTCACCATCAATCCGCCCCACAGCGAGGTCTCCACATGGCGCAGACCGAACGAGCCGCCAAGCAGCAGGAAGAAGGAGACGACCGGGAAGACGACGAGCAGCAGGAGCGCGTTCAGCCCCTTGCGCGGCGCCTTCGGCATCAGGAACGGGATGAGCAGGCCGACGAACATGACGACGACGAGCAGCGGGCGCCACAGCTGGTCGCGTGGATAGGAGCCGAACATGAACTGCACGAAGCGGTCGTTCACATAGGCCCAGCATGCGCCGCTCCAGCCGGCGGGAAGCTGGCCGCCCTGCTCGGTGGTGAGGCACGCCATGCGGTCGGTCCCGGTCCACACGGCGGAGACGAACAGCCAGTTGAGGGCTGCCGGCAGGTACCAGACGATCGCCAGGATGGCGACAATGGTCATTGCACCGTCGGTGACGGACGCAAAGAGGTTGCGATGGATCCAGGCGAAGACCGAACGGTCGGAGGACGGCGGCTTTTCCGCTTCGAGGAACCGGTCGCGGACATAGGTAATGCTTTCAGCCATCTCAGCGCTCCACCAGGGCCATCTTGGCGTTGAACCAGTTCATGAACAGCGAGGTTATGAGGCTGATCGAGACATAGATCAGCATCCAGATCGAGATGATCTCGATCGACTTGCCGGACTGGTTGAGGATGGTGCCGCCGACCGCGACGAGGTCGGCATAACCGACGGCGACCGCGAGCGAGGAGTTCTTGATGAGGTTGAGATACTGCGAGGTGAGCGGCGGAATGATGATCCTGAGCGCCTGCGGCAGCACGACGAGGCGGGTCGCCTGGCCGGGGCGTAGCCCCAGCGCATAGGAGGCTTCCGACTGGCCCTTGGACACGCCGCGGATGCCGGCGCGCACGATCTCGGCGATGAACGAGGCCGTGTAGAGCGACAGCGCGAGGTAGAGTGCCAGGAATTCCGGCCCGATGACCATGCCGCCCTTCATGTTGAAGGAGCCCGGCACCGCGTAGTCGAGCGTCACGGGGCTGCCCATGACGAGGAAGACGAGGAAGGGAAAGAGCACGATCAGGCCGAGATTGACCCACAGCACCGGTGGGCGCTGGCCCGTGGCACGCTGGCGCGCATTGGCCCAGACGGTAAAGGCGATGGCGGCAAGAACGCCGATCACAAAGGCGGATGCCACGACCCCGAAGCCCTCGCCGAAGACCGGCGCCGGCATGTAGATGCCGCGGTTCGAGATGAAGAAGACGGCGTCCGGATCCTCCTTGAGATGCTGGAAGATGGTGCGGATCGACGGCAGCAGGGCGAGAACGCCGAGATACCAGAAGAAGATGACGAGCAACGGCGGAATGTTGCGGAAGATTTCCACATAGACCGTGCAGAGCCGGGCGATCAGCCAGTTGTGCGACAGCCGCCCGATACCGACGAGCAGGCCGACGATCGTCGCGGTGATAATGCCGGCTACGGCGACGACGAGCGTGTTGATGAGACCGACCTGGAGCGCCCGGAAATAGGTCGAGTCGCTCGAATAGGCGATCAATGTCTGCGCGAGGTCGAAGCCGGCGCGGCTGTTCAGAAAGCCGAATCCGGCCGTCATGTTGGCACGCGCGAGGTTCTGGACGACGTTGTTCCACGCGTACCAGACGGCCGAGATGATCACGACGAGCGTGACGACCTGATAGACGATGCTTCTCAGTGCCGGATTGTAGAGAAGAGATACCTTCGGCGGTTCGCCGGACCCTGTTCGGGCATCCGCAAGAGCCATGCATTTCCCCTGACGTTGGTTCGCCCTGTTTTCCGGGCGTTCTGTTTAAAGGGGAGGGCAGCTATCTGCCCTCCCGGAAGGAGTGTGCGCGAACCGCTTAGCGGACCGGCGGTGCGTACTGCAGGCCGCCCTTCGTCCACAGCGCATTCAGGCCGCGGGCGATCTTGAGCGGGGAACCTTCGCCGACATTGCGCTCGAAGGATTCACCGTAGTTGCCGACGGCCTTGATGATCTGCACGGCCCAGTCCTTCGGCAGACCGAGGTCGGCGCCGATCGTCGAATCAGCCTCTTCGCCGAGGAAGCGCTTGATGTCCGGGTTGGCGGACTTCTTCATCTCCTCGACATTGGCCGTCGTGATGCCGAACTCTTCGGCAGCCACCATCGCATAATGCGACCAGGTCACGATGTCGAACCACTTCGAATCGTTCTGGCGAACGGCCGGGCCGAGCGGCTCCTTGGAGATGATTTCCGGCAGAACCATGTGGTCGTCCGGATTGGCCATCTTCAGGCGGATGGAGTAGAGGCCCGAGGCGTCGGTCGTATAAGCGTCGCAACGGCCGGCATTGTAGGCGGCGTCCGCTTCGTCCTGCGCTTCGAAGACGACCGGCTTGAAGTCCATGTTGTTGGAGCGGAAGTAGTCGGCAAGGTTCAGTTCCGTCGTCGTGCCGGACTGGACGCAGACGGAGGCACCGGACAGTTCCAGCGCGGACTTCACGCCGAGTTCCTTCTTCACCATGAAGCCCTGGCCGTCATAGTAGTTCACGGCGCGGAAATCGAAGCCGAGCTGCGAATCGCGGCTGACGCTCCAGGTGGTGTTGCGGGCAAGAAGATCGATTTCGCCCGACTGCAGGGCTGGGAAGCGGTCCTTGGCCGAGAGCGGGGTGAATTTCACCTTGGTGGCATCGCCGAAGACGGCTGCGGCCACGGCCTTGCAGAGATCGACGTCGAGGCCAGCCCAGTTGCCCGACGAATCCTGCGCGCCGAAACCGGCGAGGTTCGAACCGTTCACGCCGCACTGCACGAAGCCCTTGGCCTTCACGTCAGAGAGCGTGTCTGCCTGTGCTGCCGTCGCGCCAAGCCCCAGTACGGCAGCGCCAACGAGCGCCGTCACGATTTTTTTTGCCATTTTTTCACAACCTTTTTCTGTTGTCTTTGTTTTGTCCGCAGGCCCCGCACCCTTTGACGGGCGCGCCCATGGAACTCGCCACCCTCCCGGCGCGAGGTTGCTTATCTCATGCTCAAAATTTCACAGGGTCAAGTGAGCGCCGCCATTTTCCGGCCGGTAACCTAAATTTGTCGGCGATTGCTGTGGTTTTGGGCGAAAAATCGTGGATTTGTGCAGAAAACCGCTCAAAAAATTCGCGTCTTTCCCACTTGAAGCGCTTTGGAAGCTGCGTCCACGCTGTCGCATGGGGTTGACCTGTCGCCGCGCCTGTCCAAAAGTCGGCGCCTCAAATTCCCTCCTGCCTTCCTCGGATCGATCATGAAAAACAGAGACGAAATCCTCGCCGGCGCCGGCGTGAACACCCGCCTTGCCCATGCCGGAAACGACCCGGCGGACTACCACGGTTTCGTCAATCCGCCCGTCGTTCACGCCTCTACCGTGCTCTTTCCCGATGCGGCGACCATGGAAAGCCGGGCGCAGAAATACACCTACGGCACGCGCGGCACGCCGACGACGGACGCGCTTTGCGCGGCGATCGACGAGCTGGAAGGCTCGGCCGGCACCATCCTCGTGCCCTCGGGTCTTGCCGCCGTCACCGTGCCGTTCCTCGCTTTCCTGTCGGCAGGCGACCATGCGCTCATCGTCGATTCGGTCTACCATCCGACCCGCCATTTCTGCGACACCATGCTGAAGCGCCTCGGCGTTACGGTCGAATACTACGACCCGGCCATCGGTGCCGGCATCGCGGCGCTGATCCGGCCGAACACAAGGCTGGTGCATACGGAGGCGCCCGGCTCCAACACCTTCGAGATGCAGGACATCCCGGCGATCGCTGCCGTCGCGCACAAGCACGGCGCCGTGGTCAGCATGGACAACACCTGGGCGACACCGCTTTATTTCCGCCCGCTGGATTTCGGCGTCGACATCTCCATCCATGCGGCGACGAAATATCCGGCCGGCCATTCGGATGTGCTGTTCGGCACGGTCTCGGCCAATGCGGCCCATTGGGAACAGCTGCACGAGACTCAGATCACGCTCGGCACCTGCGCCTCGCCCGACGATGCCTACCAGGTGCTGCGCGGGCTGCGCACCATGGGCGTACGGCTGGAGCGGCACCAGGAAAGTGCGCTCGAGCTGGCGCGCTGGCTGGAGGGTGTCGACGACGTTTCCCGCGTATTGCACCCGGCTCTGCCGAGCTTCCCCGGCCATGACCTCTGGAAGCGCGACTTCAAGGGCGCAAGCGGCATCTTCTCCATCGTCCTCAACGGCGGTTCGCCGGAGCGCTACAAGGCGAAGGCCCATGCCTTCCTCGATGCGCTCGGCATTTTCGGCCTTGGCTATTCCTGGGGCGGCTTCGAGTGCCTCGCGGTGCACGTCAATCTCGGCGATCGTCGCGTCGCCAAGGGGCCGGAGGAAGGTCCGGTGCTTCGCCTCCAGATCGGGCTTGAGGACGTGAAGGACATCAAGGCCGACATCGAGCGTGGCCTGGCGGCGGCGCGGGCTGTCTGACAGCTCTTGGGGAGGGCGCGCTGGCGCCCTCTTTGCCCACGCGCGGTCATTTCCGCTCTGTAGGAGAAGCGGGAGATTTCCGGCGCCCGTTCACTCCGGTGTGCGGTAGCCGTAAAGCCAGTCGAGATCGGCGGCGAGGCTTTCGGGCCCGCGCAGCGACAGGACGAGATTGCGGCCGAGCGCGATCGGGCCGCGGGCGTGGTAGGCGAATCGATTGAAGGCGCCGCGGCGGCGCACACTGGCGACCCGCTCGCGGCGGGTCGCCTCGAACTGCCGGAGCGCCTGTGCCGTGTCGGATGTTCGGGCGAGACGGTTTGCCAAGAGCGCCGCATCCTCGATCGCCATCGCTGCGCCCTGGGCGGCAAAAGGCGTCATGGCATGGGCGGCATCGCCGATGAGCGCGAGCTTGCGTCCATCGGTCCAGGCCCCGTCGGGGCATTCGAAAAGCGGCCACATCAGCGGACCGCGCGCTTCTGCGAGCATCTGGCGGATATCGGCGTGCCAGCGTGAGAAGGCATCGAGCAGGCGGGTGCGGGCGGCGGCATCGCCCGTGCGGGACCAGCCGGCGGCCGGTGTCTGCCCATCCGCGTGAAGGGCAACGACATTGAACGCCTGTGCCTCGGCCAGCGGATAGGCGACCAGGTGGGCCTGCGGGCCGAGAAAGGCTGTCACCGTGCGCGGATTGAGGAAGGGCGGCGCGGCGCCATAGGGCACCAGAAAACGCCAGGCGATTGTCCCCGAATACCGCGCCGGCAGGGCGCCTGGCACTGCCTTTCGCAGCGCCGACCAGACACCGTCGGCGGCGATGACCACGTCGGCCGGTGCGATGGCCAAAGCGTCCTCGGCGGTATCGATTCGCCGGCCGGTCGTCAGCGTGCAGAGCGGTTCCCGGCTGACGGCATCTGCCAGTACGGCCTGCAGCGAGGCGCGATGCAGTACGCCATAGGGCGCACCCCAGCGCTTGCGTGCAGCGGCACCGGCCGGGACGGAGGCGAGGGGGGCAAGCATATGGCCCGAGGACAGGAGGATATGGTCCGGTTCGCTCCAGCGCGCGGCAAGGGCATCGAGGAGGCCGAGATCGGCAAGGATGCGCGAGGCGTTGGGCGAAAGCTGCAGGCCGGCGCCGACTTCTTCGAGTGCGGGCGCCTGTTCCAGGACATGCACGGCAATGCCCTTGCGGGCGAGCGCAAGAGCTGCCGTCAGGCCGGCAATGCCGGCCCCGACGATGCATGCGGATTTTCCGGAGGGCATCTCTGCGGCGGCCTTCCGGCCGTCACGCCGCGACCTGGTTGGTGAAGATGCAGCCGGCCGGATCGGTCTGGCTGGCTTTGAGTGCCGGGTTGTAGCGGTAGAGCGTCGAGCAGTAGGGGCAGACCTTCTCGTTGTCGTCGCCCATGTCGAGGAAGACATGCGGGTGGTCATAGGGCACCGAGGCGCCGACGCACATGAACTCCTTCACGCCGATCTCGATCGAGCCATGGCCGCCGTCGTTCTGGAAATGGGGAATGCTGTGGCCAGCCATGTCAATGCTCCTGAAATGCCGTCTTTCTGGCGCGGACCATAGTCGCCTTCACGGCAAATGTGTAGATGCAAAACCGCCGCGCCCCGGGAGATTTCCGCATGCCTGCCGTTTTCTCCGCGGGCAAAGGGCAGTAAGAGCAGGGCATGCAAACGAAAGACGGCCCGCGATGAACCTTGATCCCCCGCCCTTTTCCCGTTTCACCCATGACGGCCTGGAGCTCGCCTTCTTCGACGAGGGCGACCCATCGGGCCCACCGGTGCTGCTGATCCATGGCTTTGCCTCCAGCGCCAATGTCAACTGGGTGTTTCCCGGCTGGCTGAAGACGCTGGGCGATGCCGGCTACCGCGTCATCGCGCTCGACAACCGCGGCCACGGCAAGAGCGCCAAGCCGCATGATCCCACGCTCTACACGCCGCCGCTGATGGCCGGCGATGCGGCCGCGCTGCTCGATCATCTGGCGATCCCCGAAGCCCATGTGTTCGGCTACTCCATGGGCGCGCGCATCACTGCCTTCCTGGCACTCGCCCATCCGCACCGCGTGCGCTCCGTCGTCTTCGGCGGGCTCGGCATCGGCATGGTGGAGGGTGTCGGCGACTGGGACCCCATTGCCGATGCGCTGCTGGCGCCCTCGCTCGACGTGGTGACGCACGATCGCGGCCGCATGTTCAGGGCCTTTGCCGACCAGACGAAATCCGACCGGCAGGCGCTTGCCGCCTGCATCATGACCTCGCGCGATCTCCTGACGGAAGCCGACATGGCGCGCATCGACATGCCCGCGCTGATCGGTGTCGGCACGAAGGACGATATCGCCGGGGCGCCACAGCCGCTCGCCGACCTGATGCCGGACGCAAGGGCGCTCGACATTCCCGGTCGCGACCACATGCTGGCTGTCGGCGACAAGGTCTTCAAGCATGCTGTTCTGGAATTCTATGCGGAGATCGGCGGTCGCTGAGCGGCCGTTTACGACGATGGGCGCCAGCCATTTCGCGCCGGCACCATTTGCTCTATATTGCGTGGGACAGACGACAAGGAGTGCGGCAATGGTCGCGATGAACGAACTCAGGGCCGGCGAGAAGCTCAAGGCCATGGATCCGATCTGGGACAGCCTGCGCGAGGAAGCCCGCGTCGCCGCCCAGGCCGAGCCGCTGCTGGCGGCCTTCCTCTATTCGACGGTGCTGAACCAGCGTTCGCTCGAGGAAAGCGTGATCCACCGCGTCTGCGAGCGGCTCGACCATCCGGACCTGCAGGCCAACCTCCTGCACCAGATTTTCGACGAGATGCTGGAAGACTGGCCGGAATGGGGCGGAATCCTGCGCGTCGATATCCAGGCCGTCTATGACCGTGACCCTGCCTGCCTGCGCTTCCTCGATGCCGTGCTCTATTTCAAGGGATTCCACGCCATCCAGACCCACCGTCTGGCGAACTGGCTGTACACGAAGGGCCGGCGCGACCTCTCGCTCTACCTGCAAAGCCGCTCCTCCAGCGTTTTCCAGACGGACATCAATCCGGCTGCGCGCATCGGCAAGGGCTTCTTTCTCGACCATGCGACGGGCCTCGTCGTCGGCGAGACGGCCGTCATCGGCGACAATGTCTCGATCCTCCACAATGTCACGCTCGGCGGCACCGGCAAGGAGGGGGGTGACCGTCATCCGAAGATCGGCGACGGCGTGATGATCGGCGCGGGGGCCAAGATCCTTGGCAACATCCATGTCGGTCATTGCTCGCGCATTGCTGCTGGCTCCGTCGTGCTCAAGCCCGTTCCACCGAAATCGACCGTTGCCGGCGTGCCGGCCAAGGTGATCGGCGAGGCGGGCTGCAACGAGCCGTCGCGTGCCATGGACCAGCTCCTGGCGGCCTTCGACTACGATCTCTAGCAATGCCAGCGAAGGCGTAACGCAGTTCTGCACCCGGCGTTGCGCGAAGGGCTCCAAAGCGGGAAAAGTCGCTTTCTCTGGGAATTCGAGGGTTTACAGGGCCGGAGGCAGGTGCGAGAAGCGCGGCAAATCAACCGATACGGAGACAGATCGTGAAGCCGGAAGAAATCAGGAAACTCGAGGCCTACTTCAAGCGCAATCTCAACAAGGAGATTGTCATCAAGGCCCGTCCGCGCAAGGATGAGTCTGCGGAAGTCTATCTCGGCGACGAGTTCCTGGGCGTCATCTTCCGCGACGACGAGGACGGCGAACTGTCCTACAACTTCTCCATGGCGATCCTCGACATCGACCTCTGATCGATCGGTATTCGCAAGGTTTAAGGCCCGGCTGCCCTTGGCGCCGGGCCTTTTGTTATTCTTTTGCGACAAATCGGCTTTTGTCAGGTCCAATAATCATACCTATTGCGCAAGCTCTTGCTTTGGTTGCAAAATATTGCAATGCAGCATCTTTGTTGACTTTTTTGTGCATTGCATATAGATTTCGGACCATACCACCGGGATCCAAAGGAGACTTCGATGTTCAATTTCGACGAGGCAAACAAGAAGGGCAAGGAAGCCGTGGACACGTTCGTCAAGAGCTACACCACTGCTGCCCAGAGCTGGCAGGCGATCGCCACCGAGACCGCCGACTATTCGAAGAAGTCCTTCGAGAACGGCGTGGCTCACTTCGAAAAGCTCTCGGGCGTCAAGAGCGTCGAAGCTGCTCTCGAACTGCAGACGGCCTTCGTGAAGTCCTCCTATGAAGGTTTCGTCGCCGAAGCCACCAAGCTCAGCGAAATGTATGCCGATCTCGCCAAGGGCGCCTACAAGCCCTACGAAGCACCGGTCGCCAAGACGACTGCCGCTGCCAAGGCTGCCGTCGCCGCCTGATTTTTTCCAAGTACTGCGTACGCGTATAGCGTTCAAAGGCCGGCTGCGGGCAACCGCAGCCGGCCTTTGCGCGTTCCGGGGATTGCGCGAGGCTGACGCGGCGGCGGCAAATTTCGCTATTTCCTTCGGATGACCCGCGATTATGATTGCAGTGCGAAGCGGGGGTCTTACAATCGTGGGCCGAGACATTAGATAACAGCTCCAGAAGGCAACCTCGGACAAGCGGTGCGCCACAGGCAAAGCGACCGCATGAAGGGCCCGCGGTCCGGGTCACAGTCAAGGGAATGAACACGAAAATGGATGTGAGACGGGTTCGAATGCAGGATGGGGAAGGCGGCGGCGACACTCCCGGTCGCAGCACCTCCGTCATTACCCGCACGAAACCTAAGACGAAGAAGCCGAGCCTGTACCGCGTCCTGCTTCTCAATGATGATTATACGCCCATGGAGTTTGTGATCCACATTCTGGAACGTTTCTTCCAGAAGGACCGCGAAGCGGCGACGCGGATCATGCTGCATGTGCACAATCATGGCGTAGGCGAGTGCGGCGTGTTCACCTACGAGGTTGCCGAAACCAAAGTGACACAGGTGATGGATTTCTCCCGCCAGCACCAGCATCCGCTGCAATGTGTCATGGAAAAGAAATGAGGAACGAACGTGCCAACATTTTCTGCAAGCCTTGAAAAGGCGCTCCACCAGGCACTGACCTACGCGAACGAGCGCCACCACGAATATGCGACGCTCGAGCACCTCCTGCTGGCCCTTATCGACGACGCCGACGCGGCGGCCGTGATGGGGGCCTGCAACGTCAATCTCGACGTGTTGCGCAAGACCGTCACCGACTATGTCGACCATGACCTCGCCAATCTGGTGACGGGCTACGAAGAAGACTCCAAGCCGACCTCCGGCTTCCAGCGCGTCATCCAGCGTGCGGTGATCCATGTCCAGTCGTCCGGTCGCGAAGAAGTGACCGGCGCCAACGTGCTCGTCGCGATCTTCGCCGAGCGCGAGAGTCATGCCGCTTATTTCCTGCAGGAGCAGGAGATGACACGCTACGATGCCGTCAACTTCATCTCGCATGGCATCGGAAAGCGCCCCGGTTCGACCGAGGAGCGAAAGGTGCGCGGCGCGGAGGAGAGCGAGAACGAGCAGAAGCAGACCCGCGGCGCCAGCGAGCAGGAAGAGCCTGCCAAGAAGCAGGACGCCCTGACGGCCTATTGCGTCAATCTCAACGAGAAGGCCAAGAACGGCAAGATCGACCCCTTGATCGGCCGTCATGCCGAGGTCAACCGGACGATCCAGGTCCTGTGCCGCCGCTCCAAGAACAACCCGCTCTATGTGGGCGATCCCGGCGTCGGCAAGACCGCTATAGCCGAGGGCCTCGCCAAGCGCATCGTCGAGGGCAAAGTGCCGGAAGCGCTCGCTGACGCGACGATCTTCTCGCTCGACATGGGCACGCTGCTCGCCGGAACGCGCTATCGCGGCGATTTCGAAGAACGGCTGAAGCAGGTCGTCAAGGAGCTCGAAGACTATCCGGGCGCTGTGTTGTTCATCGACGAGATCCATACGGTGATCGGCGCCGGCGCAACGTCCGGCGGGGCGATGGACGCCTCGAACCTCCTGAAGCCGGCGCTGTCTTCCGGTGCGATCCGCTGCATCGGCTCGACGACCTACAAGGAGTACCGCCAGTTCTTCGAGAAGGACCGGGCGCTTGTCCGCCGCTTCCAGAAGATCGACGTCAACGAGCCGACCATCGACGACACGATCGAGATCATGAAGGGGCTGAAGCCCTACTTCGAGGAGTATCACAAGCTGAAATACTCCAACGAGGCGATCAAGACGGCGGTGGAATTGTCGGCGCGCTACATCAACGACCGCAAGCTGCCGGACAAGGCGATCGACGTGATCGACGAGACCGGTGCGGCCCAGATGCTGCTGCCCGTGGGGAAGCGCCGCAAGTTGATCACCGAGAAGGAGATCGAGGCGACGATCGCCACCATGGCCCGCATTCCGGCAAAGACGGTGTCGAAGGACGACGAGCAGGTTCTTGCCAACCTCGACAAGGAACTGCGCTCCGTCGTCTACGGCCAGGACCTTGCCATCGAGGCGCTGTCGTCGGCGATCAAGCTTGCCCGCGCGGGCCTGCGCGAGCCGAACAAGCCGATCGGCTGCTACCTCTTCTCCGGCCCCACCGGCGTCGGCAAGACGGAAGTCGCCAAGCAGCTCGCATCGTCGCTCGGCGTGGAACTCCTGCGCTTCGACATGTCGGAATACATGGAGCGGCACACGGTCTCGCGTCTGCTCGGTGCACCTCCCGGCTATGTCGGCTTCGACCAGGGCGGTCTCCTGACCGATGGCGTCGATCAGCATCCGCATTGCGTGCTGCTGCTCGACGAGATCGAGAAGGCGCATCCGGACCTCTACAACATTCTGTTGCAGGTCATGGATCACGGCTCGCTGACCGACCACAACGGCAAGAAGATCGACTTCCGCAACGTTATCCTGATCATGACGACCAATGCGGGCGCGTCCGACATGGCCAAGGCTGCCATCGGCTTCGGCTCGTCGAAGCGCGAGGGCGAGGACATGGAGGCGATCAACCGCCTGTTCACGCCGGAATTCCGCAACCGTCTCGATGCGATCATCCCGTTCGGCTCGCTGCCGACGCCGGTCATCCATCAGGTCGTGCAGAAGTTCGTCATGCAGCTGGAAACCCAGCTTGCCGAGCGCAACGTCACCTTCGATCTCCAGCAGGAGGCAATCGCCTGGCTGGCCGAGAAGGGCTACGACGAGAAGATGGGTGCCCGTCCGTTGGCGCGTGTCATCCAGGAGAACATCAAGAAGAAGCTGGCCGACGAAATCCTCTTCGGCAAGCTCAAGAAGGGCGGCGTCGTGCGCGTCTCCGTCGGTGTGAAGGAAGACGGCTCGAAGGGCCTGATTCTCGACGCCGTGCCGGAGACGGCGCGGATCAAGCCAAAGGCCGAGGTCGAGGAGGCTGCCGCCAAGAAGGCCAAGCCCCGCAAGCCCAAGGAAACCGTCGCCGCGGAGGCCGCGCCCGCCAAGGCTCGCTCCTCGAAGAAGGTGGTGGAGGCCAAGGCAGAGGAACCGAAGGACGAGCCGCCGCGCAAGTCGTCCGGCGCCGTTCCGAAGGTGCCGCGCAAGAAATAACGGTTTGATGAAACGAATGGGCCGGGCAGGCGACTGCCCGGCCTATATTGTTGAGGACGTGGCGCAAACCGTCGCTCCGCCGCAAACCTTTCCTCCGCAATGGCCGGGCTTGCCCCGATCATCCAGCGCTACGGGGCGGGTGTGGATCCTCGGGTCGGAGGCCAGAGATGACAGCAGTGGGCGAAGTGAGCTTGCCAACTCATGGGGCCGGGACAAAAATCCGTACGGCCTTGCTTTGCTACAAGAGAATTGAATGACCGCCCCGCCCGAACCCCAACCCCAAATCCACTGGTTCCTCCTCGGCATGCGCGGCATCTTCAGCCTGCCGGCAATCATCCTGATGCTGTCCTTCGTCGGTTTCGCGGCTTTTACCGCGGAAGCGAAGATCCCGGTCGACCAGGTGATGTTCATGACCGGCATGGTCTGGGCGCTGCCGGCAAAAGTGATTCTCGTCGGCTCCATGCTGTCGGGTGCGCATATCGCCACGGCCTTTCTCGCGGTGACGCTTTCGTCGGTGCGGATGATGCCGATGGTGGCGGCGCTCATTCCGGAAATCCGCACCAGCCGCACGCCGACCTGGCTGTTGCTGATCATCTCGCATTTCGTCGCCATCACCGCCTGGGTCTTTGCGATGGAGAAGGTAAGGGACGTGCCGCGTCGGGGCCGCGTCGCCTTCTTCGCCGGCTTTGGCGTAACATTGACGCTCACCAATATTGTGCTCGTCGGTCTCGTCTATGGTGCGGTCTCGGAATTTCCGCCGATCGTTTCCGGCTGTCTCTTCTTCCTGACGCCGGTCTACTTTCTGACCTCGATCTGGATTTCAGCGCGTCACCGGGTGATCTACTGGGCGCTCGGCATCGGCTTGGCGCTCGGTTACGTCTTCGCGGTCGTCGCGCCGGAATATGATATCCTCCTGACCGGCGTCATCGGGGGGACCGCGGCCTGGTGGGGCGAAAGGGCGCTGCGCCGCCGGGAGGCCGCACGATGAGTTTCGATGGTCTTTGGCCTTACATCTACATCGCCGTCGCCGGCTGGCTGGCGACGGACCTTTGGCGCTGGGCGGGCGTCATCGCCGGCAATCGCATCGACGAGCGGTCCGAGGTCCTGAACTGGGTGAGGGCGGTGGCGACGGCGCTGGTGGCGGCGGTCATCGCCAAGCTGATCTTCTTCCCGACCGGCACGCTGGAGGCTTCGCCTCTCTGGCTGCGCCTCGGGGCTGTCGTGTTCGGCGGTCTCTGCTTCTTCTTCGGCGGCCGATTCAGGCAGATCGCCGGCATCGCCGCGGCCATCGCTTTCCTTGCCGCAGGGCTGGCGCTGCTCGGCGTTTGAAACGGAGCGCGCCTTCCGCGCGCTCCGTCTCCAGCTTTCGTGGTGTTTCTTACCGCGCCAGTGCCCTGCGCAGCTTTTCCGCATTGGCGGCAAGCACGCTCTGGTCTTCCATCGTACCGGAATGCGGCTTCAGCGGCAGGCCCTCGACGCGCGGGATGACGTGGAAATGCAGGTGGTAGACGGTCTGGCCGGCGGCCGGTTCGTTGAACTGCATGACAGTGACGCCATCGGCCTCAAAAGCCTCCTTGGCGGCGGCCGCTACTTTCTGCACCACCGGCAGCAGGCGCGACAGCGTCTGGGGGGCAGCGTCGAGGATGTTGCGCGACGGCGTCTTGGGAATGACGAGCGTATGCCCGTTTGCCTGCGGCATCACATCCATGAAGGCGACGGCGTCGTCATCCTCGTAGACGCGGTGCGAGGGGATCTCGCCGCGCAGGATCTTTGCGAAGATGTTGTTCGTGTCGTAGGCGGTCATGCTCGTCTCCGATGTGCTCAGTCGTTGTCGTCTTGGCCGCCGCTGCGGCGGAAGGGGCCGTGTTCGGCAAGGTATTCGCCCGTCGCCTCGACGTCGCGGCGCTCGCGCTCGAGATAGTCGGCGACGGCGCGCCGAAGGCCGGGATGGGTGATGTAGTGAGCCGAATGGGTGGTGACGGGCAGATAGCCGCGCGCCAGCTTGTGCTCGCCCTGCGCGCCGGCCTCGACCCGCGCCAGACCCTTCTCGATCGCGAAATCGATGGCCTGATGGTAGCAGACCTCGAAATGCAGGAAAGGGTGGTCCTCGACGCAGCCCCAGTGCCGGCCGAAGAGCGTATCGCCACCGATGAAATTGATCGCGCCGGCGATGTAGCGGCCGTTGCGCCTGGCCATGACGAGCAGGATATCGTCTGCCATGCGTTCGCCGATCAGGCTATAGAACTGGCGGTTGAGATAGGGCCGGCCCCATTTGCGGCTGCCGGTGTCCATGTAGAAGGCGAAGAACTGGTCCCAGATTTTTTCGGTCAGGTCCCTTCCGGTCAGCCAGTCGATCTCGATGCCGTTTTCCACCGCCGCCCGTCGCTCCTTCTTCAGCGCCTTGCGCTTGCGGGAGGCGAGCGTTTCCAGGAAGTCGGCATGCGAGCCGTAGCCCTCATTGAGAAAATGGAACTGCTGGTCGGTACGGTGGAGGTAACCCGCGGCCTCGAAAACCGGCATTTCCCCTTCCGGGACAAAGGTGACATGGGCGGAGGAGACGCCGTGGCGTTGCGACAGTTCCTTCAACCCTTCGGCAAGGGCGGCCTGGCTGGCGATGACCGGCCGGTCGGTCCGGTGCAGCAGCCGCGGGCCGGTCGCGGGCGTGAAGGGAATGGCGGCCTGCAGTTTCGGATAATAGCGCCCGCCGGCGCGCTCCAGCGCATCGGCCCAGCCATGGTCGAAGACATATTCTCCCTGGCTGTGGTTCTTCAGATAGACGGGCAGGGCGCCGAGAAGGTCGCCGTCGTCGTTCTCCAGCAGGAGATGCTGGCCGAGCCAGCCGGTCTCTGCCGTGGCGCAGCCCGACTGTTCCAGCGCGGAGAGGAAGGCGTGGCTGACAAAGGGGTTGTACGGCACCGAAGCGTCGCCTCTGGAGGCGCCGGAAAGGCGCCCCCAGTCGTCCGCCGCAATGTCGGCGAAGCTCGTTTCGACGCGGATTCGCACCGTCCCGCTCATCCTATGCCGTCAAGGCCTCGCGCGGATCGAAACCCTCGAAGGTCATCTGGTCCGCGTTGAGTGCCGTAATCGTGCGCGCTTCGTCGTCGCGCACCGTCCAGGTGATGACCTGCCGGCCGAGGTCGCGCTGCCGGCTGATGAAGGCGTTCGGCAGGTGGCCGTAGTGGTAGGAGATGAAATCGAGCCCGAGCTGCATGGCTTCCTCGTGCACGGCGAAATTCTCCGGCCGGGCGCCTTCCGCCGTCAGGCCGACGGGGCGGCTGGTGCCGATCGCCGTCAAATCCTTCAAAAGCCAGTGATCGAAGCTCATCAGCGCGACGGGCCCGTCATAGTCTTCGATCGTGTCGAGCACGGCCATCGCGAAACCGTCATCGTCACCTTCGCGCCCCTTCAGCTCCAGGACGAGCGGCACACGGCCCTTCACGAGGTCGAGCAGCCGGCGCAGTGTCGGCACGCCGTCTTCCGTGCCGCCGACCTTCAGCAGGCCGAGTTCGGCGGCGGTGCGCTGGCGCACGTCCCCCTCGATGCCGCACAGCCGCTTCAGGTCGTCGTCATGGAAGACGACGGGTACGGCATCGGCGGCATATTGCAGGTCGCATTCGATGGCGAAGCCGGCATCGGCCGCGCGCGCGAAGGCAGAAAGCGTGTTTTCCCAGACCTTGCGGTTGAGATCGTGATAGCCGCGATGGGCAATCGGCCGCTCGGTCAGCCAGGGGAATTTCTGCATCAGGCGATTTCCATGATGGCGTCGATCTCGACGGCCGCATTGAGGGGAAGCGCTGCCATGCCGACGGCGGCGCGGGCATGTTTGCCGGCATCGCCAAGAGCTGCGACGAGGAAGTTCGATGCGCCGTTGATGACGAGGTGCTGCTCGACGAAATCCGGCGCGGAGGCGACGAAGCCGTTGATCTTGATGATGCGCTTGATGCGCGAGAGGTCCCCGAGGGCGGCCTTGGCCTGGGCGAGAAGGCCGAGTGCGCACAGTTCCGCTGCCTTCTGGCCGCCGGCGACATCAACGTTCCGGCCGAGATGTCCGGTGACGGCGAGCTTGCCGTCCAGCATCGGCAGCTGGCCGGAAATGTGGAGCACGTTGCCGCTGATGACGAAGGGCACGTAGTTGGCGGCCGGTGCTGCCGCCACGGGAATGTCGTAGCCCAGTTCCTTGACGCGGTTTTCGATTTCAGCGGACATTCCGGTCTCCGTTTCTTGTTGCCGGTCCATAGATAGGATCGGCTGGTGGCGGCTGTGAGGGGCATTGCGGCGCAGATCGTCGCAATGGAGGAAATGAAGTTGGCAAGAGGTGGATATTGCCTCGCTTTTGCCGGAAGAGTTCATATAACATCGCGACCGACTTCAACAGGAGGAAACGGATGTTTCGTTCAGCCTTTGTCGCGGCCCTGACGGCCGGGGCATGCTTCGCCGGCAGCGGCGTCTCGAGCGCCTTTGCCACGCCGGCGACCGGGCTTGCGCCGCACCGCGCCGTCTATGACCTCAAACTGAAGGATGCGACCGAGCGCTCCGGCATCGCCGGCATGTATGGCCGCATGGTCTATGAGTTCAACGGCAGTCCGTGCGACGGCTATACGGTCAGCTTCCGCTTCGTCACGCAGGTCAATACCGGCGAGGAGACGCGCCTCACGGACCAGCAGACGACGACCTACGAGGACCTGAAGACCGGCAGCTTCCGCTTCCTCACCCGCTCCTTCACCGACGAGAAGCTGGACAAGGAGGTGCGCGGCACGGCGCGCGAGGACAAGAAGGGCGTCAGCGTCGATCTGACAGCGCCGGACACGAGACAGGTGGAGCTTGCCGCAAGCCGCTTCCCGACCGAGCACATGCTCGACGTCATCGATCGGGCCAAGAAGGGCGAGCGTTTCTTCGAAGCGCGCCTCTTCGATGGCTCGGATGCGGGCGACAAGACGCTGATGACGACCGCCGTCGTCGGCAAGAAGGAAAAGCCCAAGGCGGGTGATCCGGACGCCGACAAGGCCGGTTCCTTCTCCAAGGAGGCCTTCTGGCCGGTCTCGATCGCCTACTACAACGACACGAGCGAAGGCGATGCGTTGCCGGTCTACCGTATGTCCTTCAAGCTCTACGAGAATGGAATCACCCGCGATCTCACCATGGACTATGGCGAGTTCGTGTTGAGCGGGAAGCTTGCCAAGCTGGAGATGTTCAAACAGCAGGAATGCAAGTAGGCGGTTTTGGCTTACCGGTCACCCTAACCCTCTCCCCGCAGGCAGGGAGAGGGAATGTGCCAAACGAGCGGTATTGATTGGGAAAACCGGCGCGGCTTATCCCTTCGCCCCGCTGCGGGGAGAGGGTGGCTGGCAGGCCGGATGAGGGGCGAAACTGCACAGGAGATGCCTTTTTTACCCTGCGGCCCTTGATTTGCCGGCAAACTGCGGTTAAAGGGCCGCTCATTCCACACGTAAGGCATGGGATCGTCCGGGAGAAATCCGGACCGTTCCGCCCGGTGGCGCTTCCGAAGGAAGTGCTGTTCGCCTTGCGGAGGTTCAACCGGAAAAGGATAACTAGGCATGGCATTGCCCGATTTTTCTATGCGCCAGCTTCTGGAAGCTGGTATTCACTTCGGCCACCAGACGCACCGCTGGAACCCGAAGATGAAGCCGTACATCTTCGGCGACCGTAACAACGTTCACATCATCGACCTGGCACAGACCGTTCCGCTGCTGTCGCGCGCCCTTCAGGTCGTGTCCGACACCGTTGCCGGTGGTGGCCGCGTTCTGTTCGTCGGCACCAAGCGCCAGGCTTCGGACATCATCGCCGATGCAGCCAAGCGTTCGGCCCAGTACTACGTCAACGCCCGCTGGCTCGGCGGCATGCTGACGAACTGGAAGACGATCTCCAACTCGATCCAGCGCCTGCGCAAGCTCGACGAGATCCTGTCCTCGGAAGGCTCCGGCTATTCCAAGAAGGAGCGCCTGACCCTCGAGCGCGAACGCGAGAAGCTTGAAAAGGCCCTCGGCGGTATCCGCGACATGGGCGGCACGCCGGACCTGATGTTCATCATCGACACCAACAAGGAGTCGATCGCGATCCAGGAAGCCAAGCGTCTCGGCATCCCGGTCGTCGCCATCATCGACTCGAACTGCGATCCGGACCCGATCGATTTCCCGATCCCCGGCAACGACGACGCCTCGCGCGCCATCGCCCTTTACTGCGACCTGATCGCGCGCGCTGCCATCGACGGCATCGCACGCCAGCAGGGCGCTTCGGGCCGCGACCTCGGTGCTTCCGCTGAAGTTCCGGTCGAGCCGGCTCTCGAAGCCGAAGCATAAGGCAAAGGTCGGAGCGGTGTCTTTCGCTCCCGCTTTTCTAGATGACCGAGGCCAGAGAGACGATCCCTGGCCTCGGCTTGTTTGAAGACCCTGTCTGCCACGATCCCCAAGGATCGTTTTGCGGCGACAGGCCAGAGGTGATCTTCATCACCCTGTCACACTTCCGGGTACATTCGTTCCCAAAACCTTGAGTTCGCCGAGGTTTTCCGGCGACACGCAACAAGAACCGACAAGAGGCTCACAATGGCTGAAATCACCGCTGCATTGGTGAAGGAACTGCGCGAAAAGTCCGGCGCAGGCATGATGGACTGCAAGAAGGCGCTGGCTGAAAACAACGGCGACATCGAAGCAGCAATCGACTGGCTGCGCGCCAAGGGCATCGCCAAGGCCGACAAGAAGTCCGGCCGCACCGCGGCTGAAGGCCTGATCGGTATCGCCAGCGCCGGCACGAAGGCTGTTGTCGTCGAAATCAACTCCGAAACCGACTTCGTTGCCCGCAACGATGCCTTCCAGTCCATGGTTCGCGGCGTTGCCGACGTAGCCCTGACGACCGACGGCACCGTTGAAGCCGTTGGCGCCGCCACCTATCCGGCAACCGGCAAGTCGGTCACCGACACGATCAAGGACGCTGTCGCCACCATCGGCGAAAACATGAACCTGCGCCGCTCGGTCCTGCTGTCGGTCGAAGACGGCGTCGTCGCGACCTACATCCACAACGCTGCTGCCGACCGTCTCGGCAAGCTCGGCGTTCTCGTGGCGCTGAAGTCGACCGGCGACAAGGAAGCCCTGAACGCCATCGGCCGCCAGGTCGCCATGCACGTCGCTGCAACGGCTCCGCTCGCCATCCGCGCCGAAGAAGTCGACGCCGCTGTCGCCGAGCGCGAACGCAACGTCTTCATCGAGCAGTCGCGCGCTTCCGGCAAGCCGGACGCGATCATCGAGAAGATGGTCGAAGGCCGCATGCGCAAGTTCTTCGAAGAAGTCGCCCTCTTGTCGCAGGCCTTCGTCATGAACCCCGACCTCACGGTCGGCGCTGCCGTCAAGGAAGCTGAAAAGACCGTCGGCGCGCCGATCGAAGTCGTCGGCATGGCCCGCCTGCTGCTCGGCGAAGGCGTCGAAAAGGAAGAAACCGACTTCGCCGCAGAAGTCGCAGCCGTCGCCAAGGGCTGATTTTCTTAATCCCGTTAGGGAAAAGAACAGGGCGCCGCGTGACAACGCGGCGCCCTTCGTGTATCCGGCTTGCCGAAATGCCTGCCCCGAAATTCTCAAGCGGCGATGGCTGCCCTCAAGCGGGACCGCCCTCGGTTCTGCCCGGCTGCCGGTTCGGGAGAGCAGGCGCACGAGTTCAGGAGCGACCATGACGGCCAAGCCAATCTACAAACGTGTTCTGTTGAAAGCCTCCGGCGAGGCGCTGATGGGCTCGCAGGGCTTCGGCATCGATGTCGCGGTGGCCGATCGCATCGCCTCGGATATTGCCGAGGCGCGGGCGCTCGGCGTCGAGGTCGGCGTCGTGGTCGGCGGCGGTAACATCTTCCGCGGCGTTGCCGTTGCCTCCAAGGGGGGCGACCGCGTTACCGGCGACCACATGGGCATGCTGGCGACCGTGATCAACGCGCTGGCGCTGGCCACTTCGCTGCGCAAACTCGACATCGACACCGTCGTCCTCTCGGCCATCGCGATGCCGGAGATCTGTGAAAGCTTCTCCCAGCGCGCGACGCTCCATCATCTCTCGCTCGGCCGCGTGGTGATTTTTGCCGGCGGCACGGGCAACCCGTTCTTCACGACTGATTCGGCCGCGGCACTGCGTGCTGCCGAAATGGGTGCCGAAGCGATCTTCAAGGGCACGCAGGTCGACGGCATCTATTCTGCAGACCCGAAGAAGGACCCGACCGCCACGCGCTTCGACCGCCTGACCCACAGCGAAGTGCTCGAAAAGGGCCTTGCCGTCATGGACGTCGCCGCGGTTGCCCTGGCGCGTGAAAACTCCATCCCGATCATCGTCTTCTCCATCCATGAGAAGGGCGGTTTTGCCGAAATATTGACCGGCGGCGGTCGCGGGACCATCGTAACCGACAACTGATTCTTGAGGCGCGTACGCGAACCGCGTGCAGCCGCTCTATGAAAACGGGAGTATCCGATGAGTGAAGGTATTGACCTGAAGGAACTGAAGCGCCGCATGGATGGCGCGATTTCGGCCTTCAAGAACGACATCGCGTCGCTGCGCACCGGCCGCGCCTCGGCCAACGTGCTCGATCCGGTGCAGGTCGAGGCCTACGGTTCGCGCGTGCCGCTGAACCAGGTCGCCAACATCTCCGTTCCGGAGCCGCGCATGCTGTCGGTTTCCGTCTGGGACAAGGGCATGGTCGGCGCCGTCGAGCGCGGCATCCGCGAATCGAATCTCGGCCTTAACCCGATCATCGACGGCCAGAATCTGCGTATTCCGCTGCCGGAGCTCAACGAGGAGCGCCGCAAGTCGCTCGTCAAGGTTGCGCATGACTATGCCGAAAAGGCCAAGGTGGCGGTCCGCCATGTGCGCCGCGACGGCATGGACGACCTCAAGAAAGCCGAAAAGGATGGCGATATCGGGCAGGACCTGTCCCGCAGCCAGTCCGAAAAGGTGCAGAAGATGACGGACGACACGATTTTGGACGTCGATCGCTTGCTTGCCGAGAAGGAAAAGGAAATCATGCAGGTTTAAGGCGTTCGCCACCTGCATTTGTTTTCCTTTTCCGGATTGCCCATGAACCAACTTTCGCCCAGCACTGCGCCGGCACACGTCGCCATCATCATGGATGGCAACGGACGCTGGGCGAATGCACGCGGCCTGCCGCGCGCCATGGGGCACCGCAAGGGTGTCGAAGCGGTGCGCGAGGCCGTGCGCACGGCCGCCGAATGCGGCGTGCGCTATCTCACGCTCTTTGCCTTCTCCTCGGAAAACTGGAGCCGGCCGGAGAGCGAGATCACCGATCTGATGGGGTTGCTGAAGACCTTCATCCGGCGTGACCTTGCGATTCTCCACCGCGAGAACGTGCGCATCCGCGTCATCGGCGACAAGTCGAACCTGTCGAGCGATATTCTGCCGCTGCTGCTGGAGGCAGAAGAGACGACTCGGGAAAATTCTGGCATCACGCTGGTCATCGCCTTCAACTACGGTTCGCGTGACGAGATCGCGCGCGCCGTCAGAAAACTTTCCGAAGAGGTTGCCGCGGGCCGGCTCGATCCGGCTGCGATCACGCAGGAGCGCATCGGCGCATCGCTTGATACTGCCGGCATTCCCGACCCCGACCTCATCATCCGCACCAGCGGCGAGGAGCGGCTTTCCAATTTCCTGCTTTGGCAGGCGGCTTATGCGGAACTGATGTTCATTCCCGAATTCTGGCCCGATTTTTCGCGCGACACCTTTGTCGCCGCGCTGTCGCGTTATGCCATGCGCGAGCGCCGCTTCGGCGGTCTGCAGGCGGCAAAGACGCTTGCGGTGGGTTCGTGATGCACAGTGAACTGCGCCTGCGCATTCTCTCCGGCATTGTTCTGGCAGTCGTCGTGCTGGCTGCGACCTGGCTTGGCGGCCTTGCCTTCCGTCTGCTCGCTTCGGCCATCGCGCTGCTCGTCTACTATGAATGGTCGACGATCACCCGCATGTCGGAAACGGATTTCCGCGCCAATGCCTTCGGCTGGCTGTCGACCGTTCTCGTCGCGGCGCTGGTGCTCTTCGGCTTTGACGAGCTTGCGCTGCCCGTGCTGATTGCCGCCACACTGGTCGGCATCGTCTATGCGGTTGCGCTGAAGGGCAGCGGCTGGCTTGCCGGCGGCATTGTCTATTCCGGCCTGACGGTGATCTCGCTCGCTGCCATTCGCGGTGACACCGCCCATGGCTTTGCCGCCATGCTGTTCATTTTCGCCGTCGTCTGGGCGACGGACATCCTCGCCTACTTCGTCGGCCGGGCGATCGGCGGGCCAAAGCTCGCTCCGCCCATCTCGCCCGGGAAGACCTGGTCGGGGGCGATCGGCGGGGCGATTTCGGCGGTTGTTGCCGGCACGCTCGTGCATATGGTCTTCTTCCCGCTGAATGGCCTGTGGGTACCGGCCATTGCGCTCGTGCTCTCGGTGTTCAGCCAGATCGGCGACCTTTTCGAATCCTTCATCAAGCGCCGCTTCGGCGTGAAGGATTCCAGCCGCCTCATTCCGGGACATGGCGGCGTCATGGACCGGGTGGACGGCCTTGTTTTTGCCTGCTTCGCCGCGTTCCTCATTGCGCTTGGCGATGCGATCGTTTCGGGCACCGTCAACACGCCGGCCGGCGTGTTCCTTTTCGGCCCGTAGCGGCGACACAGACTGGGGATTGGGACCATGGACATGCTGGCTGGCTCCGTTGGATTCGTGACGGGCTATATCCTTCCCTTTCTGATCGTACTGACCCTCATCGTTTTTGTGCACGAGATGGGTCACTATCTCGCCGGCCGCTGGTCCGGCATCGGCATTACCGCCTTTTCCGTCGGGTTCGGCCCGGAACTTCTCGGTTTCACCGATCGTCACGGCACACGCTGGAAGCTCTCCGCCATTCCGCTCGGCGGCTATGTAAAATTCCTCGGCGATGACGACCCGGCGTCCATTCCGGATTACAATGCCGTCGCCGCACTGCCGGATGATGTGCGCAAGCGCACCTTCCTCGGCGCTGCGCTCTGGAAGAGGGCCGTCACGGTCGCCGCCGGCCCCATCGCCAATTTCATTCTTGCCATCGCCATTTTCGCCGTGATGTTCTCCATCTATGGCCGGCAGATCGCCGATCCGATCGTGGCCGAAGTCCGGCCGGACAGCGCCGCCCAGGAGGCCGGCGTGCGCCCGGGCGACCTGCTTGTCGCGCTCGACGGCAATCCGGTGGCGACCTTCGACGACGTGCGCCGCTATGTCAGCGTGCGTCCGGAACTGACGATCAAGGTGACGGTACGCCGCGATGGCCAGGATCTCGACCTGCCCATGGTGCCCAAGCGTACCGAGATCACCGACCAGTTCGGCAACAAGATCGAGCTTGGCCTGATCGGCATCGTGACCAATCAGGAAAGCGGCAATTTCCGTGTCGTCGAATACGGCCCGGTCGAGGCCGTGGGGCAGGGCGTGCTGCAAAGCTGGCACATCGTGACGGGCACGTTCGACTATCTCTCCAACCTCGTCATGGGGCGCATGAAGGCCGATCAGCTCGGTGGACCTATCCGCGTGGCGCAGGCTTCAGGCCAGATGGCGACGCTCGGTGTTGCCGCCCTGCTTCAGCTTGCCGCGGTTCTGTCTGTTTCCATTGGACTTTTGAACCTGATGCCGGTTCCGGTACTTGATGGCGGCCATCTGATGTTCTATGCGGTGGAGGCTATCCGGGGCAGGCCAGTCGGGCCCGGGGCGCAGGAGATCGCATTTCGCATCGGCATGGCGCTGGTGTTGATGCTGATGGTCTTTGCGACCTGGAACGACATTTCCATGCTTCTTGGCTAAGGTTTGCCGGTCTTCCGGCAGGAATCAAAAGGGGAGCCGCTTTCGCTGAGGCAGTCGTGCTAACGCTCTGTTTACCGTAATGAAACGGATGTAGTGACCTTCGGGCCACGGTTGGAATTGAAGTAAACAGAAATTAACGCGTGCGCTTGCTTGTATGGCAAAAGCGGTTAAAACGGCAAACGTGACCGGAATCGGGCGTACGCGCCTCCGGGACGTTGAAACGAAGGTAAGTAGTGAAGATGAAAGCTGGTTCAAACTTTTTGAACGCCGTGTCGGCCGTTGCATTGTCGGCCAGTATGGTTGTCACGGGCGGCTCTTTTGCCACGCTTGTCTCCGCCTCCGTCGCGGAAGCGGCCGTTATCCGCAGCATCCAGGTGCGTGGCGCCAGCCGCGTGAGCGCCGATACGGTCAAGGCGAACATCACCATCACGCCCGGCAAGAATTTCTCCAATGCCGATATCGACGCCTCCGTGCGCCGCCTTTTTGCGACCGGCTATTTCTCGGATGTGAAGGTTTCGGTTTCCGGCAGCACGCTCGTCGTCACCGTCGATGAAAACCAGCTGATCAACCAGGTCGTCATCAACGGCAACCGCAAGATCAAGGACGAGAAGCTCGCGCCGGTTCTGCGTTCGCAGTCGCTCGGCCCGTACAGCGAAACCGCCATCGAGGCCGACAAGCAGGCCATCCGTGATGCCTACGCTTCGATCGGCCGTTCCGACGCCACCGTCACGACGCAGGTCTATCCGCTCGGCAACGGCCGCGTGAACGTTGCTTTCGTCGTCGACGAAGGTGACCGCACGAAGATCTCGCAGATCAATTTCGTTGGCAACCAGGCCTACAGCAACAGCCGCCTGCAGGCGGTCGTCGTCACCAAGAAGTCGAACTTCCTGTCGTTCCTGACCCGCAAGGACGTTTACAGCGAAGACAAGCTGCGCGCCGACGAAGAGGCGCTGCGCCAGTTCTACTTCAACAACGGTTATGCCGACTTCCGCGTCGTTTCGTCGGAAGCCGTTCTCGATGAAGCCTCCAACGAATATGTCGTGACCTTCACGGTCGAGGAAGGCCAGCGCTACGACTTCGGTGAAATCAACGTTGAATCGACCGTTGACGGCATCGATGGCGAAGAGCTGAAGGGCCTCGTCGAATCGCGCCCGGGCAAGACCTATCGCGCCCGCGACGTGCAGGACACGATGTCCGAGATTTCCAAGCGCGTCGCGGCCAACGGTTATCCGTTTGCCCGCGTGACCCCGCGCGGCAACCGCGACCTCGGCAATGGCACGATCGCCGTCGATTACCTCGTCGACCAGGGCGAGCGCGCCTATGTCGAGCGCATCGAGATCCGCGGCAACACCCGTACGCGTGACTACGTCATCCGCCGCGAGTTCGATATCGGTGAAGGCGATGCCTTCAACCAGGAAGTCATTACGCGCGCCAAGCGCCGTCTTGAGGCGCTCGGCTACTTCTCGACCGTCAACATCACCACGGCGCCGGGCAGCTCGGCTGACCGCGTTGTGCTCGTCGTCGACGTTCAGGACCAGTCGACCGGCTCGTTCGGTATCGGCGCCGGTTACGAGACGGGCAACAAGGGCGGCTTCAAGCTGGAAGCTTCGATTGAGGAAAAGAACTTCCTCGGCCGCGGCCAGTATATCCGCGTGGCTGCCGGTGGCGGCGAGAATTCGCGTGACTACAACCTGTCGTTCACCGAGCCCTACTTCCTCGGTTATCGCCTTGCGGCCGGCTTCGACGTCTTCAAGAACGAGGACGACAGCGAAGATTACTACAGCGTCGATACGCAGGGCTTTACCCTGCGTGTGACGGCTCCGATCACGGAAGACCTGTCGACGTCGCTGCGCTACAACTACACCAAGCTCGACTACAAGTCGGGCGACCTCGATGAGCTGTCGTCGCCGTATCAGCATGTCGTGGTCAACGGTCCATGGGTTCGTTCTTCGGTCTCGCACAGCCTGACCTACGACACGATCGACGATCGCACACTGCCGCGCGACGGTATCTTCGCCCAGATCACGCAGGAATTTGCCGGTCTCGGTGGCGATTCGGATTTCTACAAGATCTCGGGTAAGGCTCGTTACTTCCACACGCTGCTCGAAGACGCCGATGTCATCGGCTCCATCGCGGTCAGCGGTGGCCATATGTGGGGCCGCAACGACGTGAAGGTCTTCGACCAGTTCACGCTGTCGGCGAACGACCTGCGCGGCTTCGAATCGAGCGGCATTGGCCCGCGTGCAACCTCGACGGGCGATGCGCTCGGCGGAACGACCTACTTCACGGCGTCCGCAGAAGCCTCCTTCCCGCTGCCGTTCATCTCCCGTGACTCGGGCTTCCGCGGCGCTGTCTTCGTTGATGCCGGCACGCTTTACGGCAATGACGTCAAGACCGTTGCGGCCGACAGGGTCCGTGGTGACGACATGAGCCTGCGCGCTTCCGTCGGTGCCTCGATCATCTGGGCTTCGCCGTTCGGCCCGCTGCGTGTCGACTACGCGGTTCCGGTCAAGAAGGAATCCTTCGACGAGGTGCAGCGCTTCAAGTTCGGCATCGCGACCCAGTTCTGAGGTAAGCAGTCCAGAACTGCGAGAAGACGGACGTTCTGGAGTCATGCCTATGGAGCATAACTGGTTCTTTCCGCCCCATGACGGCATTCGTCTGGGTGACCTTGCCACAAGGCTTGGGGCGGAACTCGCCGATCCTGCGCAGGCCGATCGCGTCGTGCGCAACGTTTCGCCCGTCAATCGGGCGAAAGAAGGCGATCTCTGTTACATTCTTTCCCGCAAGTTCCGCGCCGAGCTCGAGACCTGCGAGGCGAGCGCGATCCTGTGCGACCGCGCTCTCGTATCGCTCGTTCCCCCAAAGACCGCGGTGCTGATTTCAGCCCGTCCGCACACCGCCTTTGCCCGCGCCGGCGAAATCCTGCACCCTTCGGCCATGCGCCCGGAAGCGATGACCTCGGCGCCCGTCGGCGTTGCACAGGGCGCCTATGTCGATCCGCAAGCGCGGCTTGAGGACAATGTGTCCGTGGAACCGATGGCCGTGATCGGCAGGGACGCGGAGATCGGCGAGGGCAGCCGCATCGGGCCGGGGGCGATCATCGGTGCAGGCGTGCGCATCGGCCGCGACTGCACGATCGCCGCGGGCGTTACGATCCAGTGTGCGCTGATCGGCAACAATGTCATCATTCACCCCGGCGCGCGCATTGGCCAGGACGGTTTCGGTTATGCTCCCGGTCTCAAGCCCGGCATGATCAAGATCGTTCAGATCGGCCGCGTGATCATCCAGGACCATGTGGAGATCGGCGCGAACACGACGATCGACCGCGGCACGATGGACGATACCGTCATCGGCGAGGGGACCAAGATCGACAACCAGGTCCAGGTTGGCCACAACGTACGCATCGGCCGGCATTGCGGCATCGTCAGTGGCGTGGGCATCGCCGGTAGCACGCGCATCGGTGACGGCGTGATGATCGGCGGCGCAGCCGGCATCAACGGTCATATTACCATTGGCGACGGCGTGCAGATTGCTGCCATGAGCGGTGTCGTCGCCGATATTCCAGCCGGCGAGAAATACGGCGGCATTCCCGCGCGCCCGATGCGCGATTTCCTGCGCGACATGGCGGAGATCGCCATGCGTTCCAGCACTCGAGTCCAGAAAAAGGGGGGCAACGATGAGTGAAGAAACCAAGGCAACGCTCGGCGTGGCTGATCTGCGTGAGATCCTGACGCTGCTTCCTCATCGTTATCCGTTCCTGCTCGTCGACAAGATCGTCGACATCGATGGCGACGATTCTGCTGTCGGCATCAAGAATGTTACGGTCAACGAGCCGCAGTTCATGGGCCATTTTCCCGATCACCCGATCATGCCGGGCGTGCTGCTCATCGAGGGCATGGCACAGACCGCCGGTGCGATCTGTGCCCGCAAGACGCGCTCGGGCTCCAACCTCGTCTACTTCATGACGATCGACAATGCCCGCTTCCGCAAGCCGGTCGTGCCCGGCGATCGCGTCGAGTTCCATGTCGTCAAGCAGAAGCAGCGCGGCAATATCTGGAAGTTTCACTGCGATGCAAAAGTTGATGGGCAACTCGTCGCGGAAGCTGATATCGGCGCGATGATCGTCAAGAAGGAAGACGCCTGATCATGATTGCCGCCAGCGCGAAGATCCACCCGCTCTCCGTCATCGAGGACGGAGCGGTCATCGGTGAGAACGTCGTCGTGGGACCCTTTTGCCATGTGGGGCCCAAGGTCGCTCTCGGCGATGGTGTCGAACTTCTGACGCATGTGGTGGTGACGGGGCGCACGCATATCGGCCGCGGCACGCGCATCTTCGCCAATGCCGTTATAGGTGGCGATCCGCAGAGCGTGAATCACGACGGCGCCGAGACGACCCTCTCGGTCGGCGAGATGTGCGTCATCCGTGAAGGTGTGACAATGAACACCGGCACGACGGAAGGCGGTGGCAAGACCGTCGTCGGGAACCACAACCTGTTCCTTGCCAATTCGCATGTCGCGCATGATTGTCAGCTCGGCGATCACATCATCCTGTCGAACAATGTCATGCTCGCCGGCCACGTGACCGTTGAGGACCGGGTGATCCTGGGTGGCGGTTCGGCGGTGCACCAGTTCACCCGTATCGGCCGGCAGGCCTTCATCGGGGGGCTTTCGGCGGTTGCCTATGACGTGATCCCCTATGGCATGCTGAACGGCAACCCGGGCATCCTCGGCGGCCTCAACGTCGTCGGCATGAGCCGCTCCGGTATGGAGAAAGCGACGATCCATGAGGTTCGCCGCGCCTTCAAGCAGATTTTCGAGGGCGAGGGGTCGATCCGCGCCAATGCGGCGGCGATCCGTGCGGACTATGCCGATAGCGTGCCTGTCATGCACATCCTCGATTTCATCGCTGTAGAAAGCGACCGCGCGCTGTCTTCCCCGAACCGCGGCAAGGGCTGAGCGGCGTGGCGGACAGCCGGCCCCTCGTGCGCGACCGGCTGGCCATCATCGCCGGCGGCGGCCTGCTGCCGCGCTATGTCGCGGATGCGGCCCGCGCCCGTGGCGAGGATCCCTTTGTCCTGGCGCTTCGCGACGAATCCAGCCCGGACTGGACCGGCTTTGACCATCAGGTCATTTCCATTGGCAACTATGCCGGTATTGGCGCCGCCTTTCGGGCGAAGGGCATCGGCCGCGCCGTGCTGTCGGGTTCCGTCCGCCGTCGACCGGAATGGCGTGACATCCATGCGCCGTTGAAAGCGCTCGCCGCCGTCCCGTCCATCATCCGAACCCTGCTGAAGGGGGGGGATGATGCGGTGCTGAAGATGGTCATCCGGTTGATCGAAGCGGAGGGGGTGCGGGTCGTCGGCGCGCACGAAATCGTGCCTGATTTGCTCGGCAGCGAAGGCCCGCTCGGCACCGTCACGCCGGATGCGGCCGCCGAAGCCGACATTGCCGCCGCGGCCGCCGCGGCGCTGGCGCTCGGTCGTCTCGATGTGGGGCAGGGCGCCGTCGCGCTTGGCGGGCGCGTGGTGGCGCTCGAGGGCGCGGAGGGTACGGATGCGATGCTGGAGCGCGTGGCAAGCCTGCGTGCCGCCGGACGCATCTCCACGCGCCGCAAGGGCGTTCTTGTCAAACTGTGCAAGCCCGAGCAGGACTTGCGCGCCGACCTGCCGTCCATCGGCATGGAAACGTTGCGCCGCGCCCGCGCCGCCGGCCTTGCCGGGATCGCCGTGGAGGCAGGGCGCTCGCTTGTGCTGGAACGTGCGGCACTTGTTGCCGAAGCAGATGCGCACGGTCTGTTCGTGACGGGCATCATACCCGAGAGGGCGGAGGCACGGCGATGACGGAAAGCCCTCTGAAAATCGGCGTCATTGCCGGCGAGGTTTCCGGTGATCTTCTCGGTGGCGATCTGATCGCGGCGCTACGGGCCATGTATGCCGGTCCGGTGACGCTGGTCGGGGTCGGTGGCGAAGCGCTGGAGCGGCAAGGTCTCAAATCCCTGTTCGATTTCTCCGAACTCTCCATCATGGGCATTTCGCAGGTGTTGAAGCGGCTGCCGTCGCTTATCCGCCGCATTCGCCAGACGGCCGATGCGTTGGTCGCCGCACGGCCGGATGTGCTTCTCATCATCGACAGCCCGGACTTCACCCATCGCGTGGCGCGCCGCGTGCGCAAGGCGCTGCCGGACCTGCCGGTCGTGAATTATGTCTGCCCGAGTGTCTGGGCCTGGAAGCAAGAGCGCGCACCGCGCATGCGCGCCTATGTCGACCATGTCCTCGCGCTTCTGCCGTTCGAGCCTTCCGTGATGGAGCGGCTCGGCGGCCCTGCGACCACCTATGTCGGTCACCGGCTGGTCAGCGATCCCGACATCCAGCAGGTTCGTGCCGCACGGCTTGCCCGTGGCGAACGCGCGCCGGGCGAGCACGCGTGCCTGCTGCTTCCCGGTTCACGCGGCACGGAAATCACCCGTCTGCTGCCGGTCTTTGGCGAAGCGGTGCAGGAAATTATCGGGCGCAACCCCGGCACGCGCTTCCTTCTGCCGACCGTGCCGCGGCAGGAGGCGCTGGTGCGGAAACTGACGGCGGACTGGCCGGTGCAGCCGCAGATCACCGTTTCGACCGCGGAGAAGTGGCAGGCCTTCATCGAAGCCGATGCGGCGATCGCGGCCTCCGGCACCGTCATCCTCGAACTGGCGCTCGCGCGCGTGCCTGTCGTCTCGACCTATCGTTTCGACTGGCTCGCCAACCTCTTCCTCGGCAAGGTGAAGATCTGGACGGCGGCGATCCCCAACATCATTGCCGACTACGCCGTCGTGCCGGAATATCTGAACGACATGGTGCGCCCCGGCAGTCTGACCCGCTGGGTCGAGCGGCTTTCGACCGATACGGCCCAGCGCAGCGCCATGCTGGAAGGCTATGACCTGGTACACGCGCGCATGCAGACACAGCGCCCGCCCGGCGAAACTGGCGCGGCGGTCATCCTGGACCTTCTTGCAACAAAAAAGCCCGGTCGAAACTGACCGGGCTTTTTCATGGATGGCTCCGCTGAAATCAGCGCTTGGAGACCGGTACGTAGTCCCGCTTCGGGGCACCGATATAGAGCTGGCGCGGGCGGCCGATGCGCTGCTCCGGATCCTCGATCATCTCGTTCCACTGGGCGATCCAGCCGACCGTGCGGGCGAGCGCGAACAGCACCGTGAACATGGTGGTGGGGAAACCGAGCGCCTTCAGCGTGATGCCGGAGTAGAAGTCGATGTTCGGGTAGAGCTTCTTCTCGATGAAGTAGTCGTCCGTCAGCGCGATGCGCTCCAGCTCCATGGCGACTTCCAGCATCGGATCGTCCTTGATGCCGAGTTCGCCGAGAACCTCGTGCGTCGTCTTCTGCATGATGCGGGCGCGCGGGTCGTAGTTCTTGTAGACGCGGTGGCCAAAGCCCATCAGGCGGAACGGGTCGTTCTTGTCCTTGGCCTTGGCGACATATTCCGGGATACGCTCGACCGAGCCGATTTCCGCGAGCATGTTGAGCGCGGCTTCGTTGGCGCCGCCATGGGCCGGGCCCCAGAGGCAGGCGATGCCGGCCGCGATGCAGGCGAACGGGTTGGCGCCGGAGGAACCGGCGAGACGAACCGTCGAGGTGGAGGCGTTCTGCTCGTGGTCGGCATGCAGGATGAAAATGCGGTCCATGGCGCGCGAGAGCACCGGGTTGACCACATAGTCTTCGCAGGGCACGGCAAAACACATGCGCAGGAAGTTCGAGGCGTAGTCGAGGTCGTTCTTCGGGTAAACGAAGGGCTGGCCGATGTGGTACTTGTAGGCCATCGCGGCGATCGTCGGCATTTTGGCGATCATGCGCAGCGAGGCGACCATGCGCTGGTGCGGATCGGTGATGTCGGTCGAGTCGTGATAGAAGGCCGAGAGCGCGCCGACACAGCCGCACATGACGGCCATCGGGTGGGCGTCGCGACGGAAGCCGGTGAAGAATCGGCTCATCTGCTCGTGCACCATGGTGTGGTGCGTGACGCGGTAATCGAAATCGTCCTTCTGGGACTTGGTCGGCAGTTCGCCGTACAGCAGAAGGTAGCAGACTTCAAGGAAATCGCCGTGTTCGGCCAACTGTTCGATCGGATAGCCGCGATGCAGCAGAACGCCTTCGTCGCCGTCGATATAGGTGATCTTCGATTCGCAGGATGCGGTGGAGGTGAAGCCGGGATCGTAGGTGAAGGTGCCGGTGTTCTTGTACAGCGTGCCGATGTCGATCACATCGGGGCCGATCGTACCGGATCGCGTCGGCAGCTCAACCGCTTTGCCACCGACCGATACACCCGCGCTTGTTCCTGTCATAACGATCCTCCGTTGTTTCCAATGGCGGCACGAAGTTGTGCCGGAACCATGAACATGCTCGTTTTGCTAGCCCATTTGCACCTGCCTGCCAAGCGAGACGAAAGGCAAATTGTGCATTGCGAAAATAGGCTTTCCGGCAACGCAATATCTACCCTTTCCAGCAAGTTTCAAGCAACTTTTACGCGTGTTTCGCGAAATGCGGAGGTGGCATCCTTTCTGTCTTGCTTAGCACTTGTGACGGCCACTGCTGATTGAAGTTTCCATCATTCGGTTGCACAATGGCGGTGTGAACGGGTGGGGCCGGGATCATGGAGAAGGGCAAGGTCGCAGAACGGCGGGAGGTGCCCGAGGCGCATGCCTGGCGGGCGGCGCCTGACGATGCTCCTCTGCCGGTCCCGGCACGCGATCCGCCGGCCCGCAGGGGCAGGGTCGTGGTGCTTCTGACAGCGGCGGGGCGCTTGAGGAGTGCTTCCGAGACGCCGCAGACGTGGCGCGCCGCCTTCGCGCAGGAACGGGCACATGGCCATTTCTTCCTGTTCGTGCCGGTCTTCCTTGGTGCTGGAGCGGCCCTGTGGTTTTCCGCCGTTACTGATCCATCGCTTCCAGCACTGCTGCTTTTCGCTGCCTTCGCGTTCTGGCCCGCCTGGCGCTTCAGACATCGGGAGGATTGGACTGCGCTCGCCGCCGGGGCGATACTCTTCGTTCCGGTCGGCATGCTGCTGGCGGCGCTCGAAAGCGCGCGGCTCGATACGGTCGTGCTTGATGCGCCCGTTACCACCGATGTCAGCGGGCGGGTGCTGGCGCGCGAGAGTGACGAACGGGGTGCGATCCGCTACCGCATCGCGCTCGATACGACACGCGACCCGGTGCTCAAACGCCCGCCCGGCGTGGTGACGCTCCTCGCCCGCAGTCGGCATGCGCCGATCCCGATCGGCGGTGGGATAACCGGACGGGCACGGCTCGGGCCGCCCTCTGGCCCGGCGCTTTCCGGCCTCAACGACTTCGCCTTCGACGCCTATTTCGCCGGCACCGGCGCGGTCGGCTACTTCTATCAGGCCCCGCGTGCGGTTGCAGTGGCCGAGCCGGGCGTCGAGGGTCGGATTCGACAGACGGTCGCGACCTGGCGCAACAACCTCACCGAGCATATCCGCGGGCGGATTGGCGGCGATGCCGGCGCGATCGCCGCGGCCCTGGTGACGGCGGAGCAGCGGGCGATCAGCCCGGAAACGGTGGAGGCATTGCGAGAGGCGGGGCTTGCCCATGTGCTGGCCATTTCCGGGCTCAACATGGTGCTCGCCGCTGGCACTTTCCTCGTCGGCGCCCGCGTTCTGATGGCACTGATCCCGGGCTTTTCCGAACGCTATCCCGCCAAGAAGATTGCCGCCGCCGGCGCGCTCGTCATGGTGACGCTCTATATCCTCGTTTCGGGCGGTGCGATCTCCGCCGTGCGCTCGTGGATCATGATCTGCATCATGCTGGTGGCGGTGCTGTTCGGCCGTGCGGCGATCAGCCTGCGCAACGTGGCACTCTCGGCCATCGTCATCCTTGCCGTGACACCGTCGGCCGTCACCAATCCGGGCTTCCAGATGTCCTATGCCGCAACGCTCGGGCTCGTCGCCGGCTATGCGGCCTGGCGGGAACGTCCTGTCCGCCGCGAGGGCGAGGGAGGGCGCCTGAAACTGTTCGGTGGTGCGCTGGGGCGCTTCTTCGGCGGGCTGCTCCTGTCCTCGCTGATCGGCGGGTTCTCGACCCTGATCTATTCCATCGGCCATTTCCATCGCATCCCGGCCTATGGACTTGCCGGCAACTTGCTCGCCATGCCTGTCATCAGCGCGATCGTCATGCCCTTCGGCCTCATCGCCGTACTGCTCATGCCTTTCGGCCTCGATGGCGTGCCCTTCGCGATCATGGGCAAGGGCATCGAGTGGATGATCGCGCTGTCGACATGGGTTGCGAGCTGGAAGGGCGAGATCGTCACCGGCCGCATTCCCTCGATTGCGTTCCTGCTGATCGGCCTTGGTGGCGGGCTTGTCTGCATCCTGCGCACGCGGCTGCGCCATGCGGGAACGCTGCTTGTCGGGATCGGCCTCGCCATCGCCTGCTTTCCGGCTGGAGGTGCCACGCCGGAAGCGCTGGTGTCCGAGGATGGCCGCCTCGTTGCCATCCTTCGCGGCGAAACCGTCGCCACAAACCGGGCAAGACCGCCAGACTTCATCTATTCGCAGTGGCGGCGCGCCCTTCGGCTCGGCGAACTTGTAAAACCGGAGATCCGCAGAAGCGCCGGCTTGACCCTTGAAGAAGCCGTCAGCACCACGGGTGCTGCAGAAAGCCGAAACAAGCCCCGGCGCACGGCCGACCGGCAGAAGGCGAGGGACGCCATGGCGTCCGCGCTCGCGGAGGCCCGGGCCGGCAATGGCTTCGTCTGCGAGGCAAAGGCCTTCTGTGCCGCCGTCTCGCCAAGCGGCTGGCGGATCGTGACCCTCGACGACGTCGCCTTCCTGGGCACGGCCTGCGACGCTGCCGACCTCGTCGTCGTGTCCCTGGCCCTGCGGCTCGAGGCTTGCCGCTCGGGTGCGCGCCTGGTGACGGCGCGTCACCTGAGGCGAACCGGCGCCCTCGAAATCCACCCGGACGCCGAAGGCCTATCCAACATCTTTTCAGCTGCGCAGGTCACACCAGCCGTGGAAAGTCTCGACCGGCCCTGGGCCCGCCACCGCAGCTACGACTGGCGCACAGGCAGTTTCGATCCGCAGGGCGATCAGTGATAGCGGCGAATGAGGCCAACCAGCTTGCCCTGGATTTTTACCCGGTCCGGCCCGAAGATGCGGGTCTCGTAGGCGGGGTTTGCCGCTTCGAGCGCGATCGACGCGCCCTTGCGGCGGAAGCGCTTCAGCGTGGCTTCCTCGTCGTCGACAAGCGCCACGATGATTTCGCCGGGATTGGCGCTGCTCGCCGTGCGGATGATCACCGTGTCGCCATCGAGAATGCCGGCCTCGATCATCGAATCGCCCTTGACCTCCAGCGCATAGTGATCGCCGTTGCCGATCATCTCGGCTGGAACGGTGATGTCATGGGTGTTGTTCTGGATGGCGGAGATCGGCACGCCGGCAGCGATGCGGCCCATGACAGGAACGGAGACGGATGAGGAAACCTCGGCCACGGGCGTGCGCCGCGGCGGGGCGGCGACGGGAGCGGGGGGCTGCTTGCCGCGACTGCCCTCGATGACGGCAGGTGAAAAGCCGCGGCGCGGCTGCAGGCTCTGGGCATAGGCTTCGGGAAGCTTTATCACCTCGAGCGCGCGGGCCCGGTTCGGCAGGCGCCGGATGAAGCCGCGTTCCTCCAGCGCCGTGATGAGGCGGTGGATGCCCGATTTCGACGCGAGATCCAGCGCGTCCTTCATCTCGTCGAAGGAGGGAGGAATACCGGACTCCTTCATCCGTTCATGAATGAACAGGAGAAGTTCCTGTTGTTTCCGCGTGAGCATGGCTCCTCCACCGAGAATCGAGTGAAACAAATCCAGAACAGACACTATCTGTTCCATATGTGTTCTGCAAGGGGCTGCTGAAACAATAATAGTACTGGTGGAGGCGCGCGAGCTAATCCGGAATAGCGCGCATAGATAATCTGGAATTCAAAAACAGGCGCTGCCTTGTTTTTAAAGGGCTTTTGCCGCGAAAGTGGGGGTTCCCAATGCGCCAATTGGTAACCCCAAACACGGCCATTCCAGCGGATATAATAACTAATTGAAAATACAACGATTATTGCGGCCCTTAACCTTCATGGCCGATCACCCCACGTGGGATTGCGGACCCTATTGCGGACCCTGCTTTTTGCGGCGCTCCGTCCGGTTTTCAATTGCTCTTATGAAATGAGGTAAATCACTGCGGAAACTCTTTCGACCATACTCATCGAATGCGGCTTCATCCATCTTACCACTGTCAAGAAGCGACCGCCGCTCATGTCGAACCAATGCAAGGGTACGCAGAATTGCCGCCCCTAAGCTTTTCCCAGCCTCGGTTACCTCGCTCTCGCTCATGAACGCCAATTCCTCGGCCGCAAATTGACCGAGCAATTCAGCGATTATGGCCTCTCCGGCGATCTCAAAATCTCTGATTGTTAAATCTTCAAACTTAAAAAGCTGAACAAAATCTTCGCCCGACAGAGGCGTGCGATCTTCACCGAAGAGAAAGAAATCGATCTTGCGGCCAGTCTCTACAGTTAGCTGGAGGACTGCCTCGATTGGCAAGGAATTTCTGGATCGCCATGAGGAAACTGTTTTGTTTGAAACTCCAAGATGAGTAGCGAGATTGGCATCCGTGTTTATGCCACACGCCGCTTTCATCCGATCCAAAATCTCTGGCACATTTAACGTTGTCGCATCGCTCACAGGCACCCTCGTCTACAAAATGCGGACGGAGCCGCATGACATCTGCATTGTGCGGACATGCGGTCTGCATAATGCAGTTTTATCAAGGTGTGCCTTGAAATGAAAGCCAAATCCAAAACTCCTTCGAAGGAGCTTCTGGTCTACGTTCGCGTAGAGTTCATCCTTCAAGGTTCCTCCTTCAATGCATGGTGCAAAGCCAATGGCGTTGTTCGCAGGACCGCTGAACAGTCACTAAGCGGCGACATTTGTAGCGAGAACGCCAAACGTCTCGTGGAGACGATCTTGAAAGCTATCGAACGACGGGCGGCCTAAATGTCGAACTGGCTTACGGCAGACGACTTTGCCCAAGTGGCAGGAATATCATTTCGTAAAGCGCGCCGCGCACTTTCATTGGCAAGAAGCGGTCAGGTATGGCGGGGCGACGCCCTTGAAGTCCGCACCTTCCACGGCCGTGGCGGTCGCTCCGGCATCCAGTATCAGGTACGGGTTTCCAGCCTTCCGCCCCATCTTCAAGAGCATTTAAAGACCCTTCAAATAGCCGATAAAGCGGTTTTAAGCTTCCGCCTCGGTGACGATATGGCTCGGCTGGAACGCGCGTGGAAACACGACATCATCGCGCCGGCGCTGGAGCATCCGTACCGGAGCCCGGAACGCAAGGCCGAAATCGAGAAGCTGCACGGTACCTATCGGCTCGACTGGACCGGCCATAAACGCAAGCTCACCCAATCCACCCTATATGAGTGGATCAAGATTTTCGAAACAGAGGGATTTCAGGGCCTTGCGCAGAAAGTCCGGAGCGACAAGGGCGAAAAGAAAGCCCTAATCAACCGGGCGTGGATGCAGACGGTTCCCTTTGACGATATCGCCAAGGAAACCATTGCCGAGGATATCGTCCAGTTCATTCGCGGGCTGATCGTCAAAGGCACCACGCGCAAGCTGATCCGGTTCATGGCTTCTGCCGAGCTGCGCCGCCTCACCGCTGCATATGGTTATGTCGTCACCGATGAGACCGAGGCCACGAAGCTGTTTAATATCCCCGACAGCATCGTGTCGGCCGAAGCCCGGTTTAAGGCCGTCTATCGGCATAACTTCGACCGGAAAGCCAGCGAGGACAACAAGCCACGCATCCGTCGCACGATAGCTGGTCGCCAGCCCATGGAGATTGTGGTGATGGACGTGCACCATATCAATGTGATGGTGCGCCGGAATAACGGCACGGTCGCGAGCCCTAAGTTTCTGGCCTTCCACGATGTGGCGACGAACCGTGTTTTCGGGGAACTCGTCTTTCTCAACGAGCGCGGCGGCGTGCGCAACGTCGATGTGATCGAGGCATTCAAGCGTATGTGCCAGCATCCGGCCTTCGGCATGCCGTAGAAGCTCTATTGCGACAATGGCTCCGAATACCGTTTTGCCGACTACCTTGAGGACGCCTTGAAGCTGAATTGCAGCATCACGCCTTACACGGCAGAGGATCGTAACCGTGTCATCCGGGCGAGGGCCTATAACGCATCCGCTAAGGTGGTTGAAGGCTTCTTCCGCCAGATGAACCAGCAATATTTTCGACATATTCCCGGCTGGATCGACGACAACCGCATGAACCCGAAGCGCCGGGAACTCGGCAAGCCGATGCCTCCATACGAGAACGGCTTTGACGAATTCTGCAAACTGGTTTTCCAGCTTCTGAAGACCTACGAGGCATTGCCTCAGGGAGGCGCGCTTGCCGGCAAGTCGCCGTCGCAGGCTTTCGAGGGGCATGTGAAGGCCGGATGGGCTTCCACGCTGATAGACGACAGCCAGTTCTACATGGCCTTCGCCAAGCCGGAGCGCCGCAAGCTGGAAAAGCACGCCTTCAGCCTCGGCGGGCGGTTGTGGACCGGACCGGAACTCGACAGGTGCTTTGAAACCACTGTCATCGTCCGCGTCCCTGCCTATCACGGCTTCAATGAGTTGCTGGTGGAAACCGTCCAGGGCGAGCGCATCGGATGGGCCACGCCGGATTGCGAATTCCTCTATGATGATCCTCGCGGTGCACAGACCAGCGCGGCGCGCGATAAAAACCGTAAGCAGGCGCTCCGCAAGATGCAGCGTTCCGTGCCTGAAATCGACGTTCTCGGCAAGTTGATCGAGATCGGCGAGGGGGCAGCGCAAATCGTTCCAAACGCGCCAGCCGGGGTGATCTCGGTCGATCTGGACGGCGGCGGCAGCCACGCCATCGTTCCTGTACGTTCTGCGAAAAAGACCCGCCAGCAATTGGAAGAGAAACAGCGGGAAATGGATGAGGCCCGGTCGCTGCTTGTTCGCGCCGCCGCCGCTCACAATCAAAGGAAGTACGATGGAACTCATTAAGCCATATGTGCCGGCGAGGGAGTACTTCGTGGAGATCAGCGCCGTTAAGCGCATTCGCGACGGGCTAGATTACACCATGAATTTCGGAGAGCCGGTGCAAGTTGTAAGCGATCCCGGTCATGGCAAAACAACTGCTCTCTATTATCTGGCGAAGGAACTCGGCGGAGTCTACTGCCTTGCCGGGCAGGCTCACAAGACCGTGCCGGACATGTATCGAATGCTTCTTGCCGCCTTCGAGATTTATCATGACTGCACGTACACCCGCGATCTTTACAACGTGCTTGTCCGCAAGCTCGCCAGAACTGATTGGGATCGGCAGCATAACCCGCGCCGCTTGCTCATTGTTGATGAAATCCAGACGCTGGAAGCGACGGCGCAGCGGGAACTCCAGAACCTTCAGGAGACGTGCGACCTCGCGCTCATCATGAGCGGCAACGGCTCCCGGCTCGCGAAATCGAAGGTAGACCAGTCCGCCTGGAAGCAGGTGGATGAGCGCCTTGGCATGAAAATTCAGCTTCCGAAACTGGATCGACGCGACTGCGATGTGATCGGCGCAGCCTACGGTGTCGAAGGAATGGACGCCTACGAAGCGATAGGGAATTTCGGCATGCGCACAACTGCCCGCCACCTTGGGCGGTTGTTGCGCGAGGCCAAAATGCTGACCACCGGCACAGGTGGTATCCGTTTACAGCACATCAAAACCGTCATGAAGGCAAAACCTGATCAGGCGGACTTGAGGCTTTTGAGACCGGAAGCGGCCTAGCAGCCGCCTCCACCCACCCGCGTACCATCTGAAACCAATGTTCTCCGTGCATCTGTTCGGCGTAGTGCGGAGCTATGTCCAAGAGAAAGAAACACCATGCTTCACAAGATCAACGAACATAGCATGCTCCGCACGCTGCTTACCAACGAAGAACGGATGCTCGCCAGTATATTATGCGAGACCGAACAAAATGTCCGCGCAATGTGCCGTGTGATGCAGGTATATGACCAATACGGCATGGATAGACCACTTCGCGAGGATACTCTTGACGAGCTTCAAGCGGTATTCTCTGCCTTCTATACGTATGTTGATACTCAAATGGATGCCATAAGCGATCTCGCACGAACGCTTGAGGATGATTTCGAATGGGTTTCCCTTGAGGCCCTTCGGGCGAGTGACGATTTTCGACGCGATGGGCATGATGCCTCACCTTCCATGGCTCCCGTATATGGAGAATGACGATGGCGAAGAGTAGCGCTTTCACATCCCCTATCACGCCAAAACAGATAGCCCTTCTTCACGTCGCGAAGAAGCAGCTTTCCCTTGATGACGACAGCTACCGGGCGATCCTCGCCCGGTACGGCAGGTGCGAAAGCGCGGCCGATCTCACTCAGCCCGGCTTCACCGCTGTCATCAAGTATTTCACCGCTATGGGCTTCCGCTCGACCTGGACGCAACGGACCTATGGCTATCGGCCGACGATGGCAACGCCTGCGCAGGTCGATCTTATCCGGTCACTCTGGGGGAAATTCACCGGCAAACCGGATAATGGTGACGTGGAACTGAACAAGTGGCTGGAACGGTCGCACAAGGTTTCCTCCTTGCGCTTTGTTGACAACAAACGGGCGGCGAAAGTCATTTCGGCGCTCAAGGCGATGGCCGCCCGCAAACTGGATCAAATTTAAAGCTGGTTTAAAGGCCGTGGGGCGCATTCCCGGCTTTGGGCGAACAACCTTGGCCTGCCACCACTCAAGCGCTCCCTATGCGCCAATCCAAAGGAAAACGCATGAGTAAGAAAATCAAATACGTCGAGGTACGGGTGGCGACAATCGACCACCGCAAATATGCCGTCGTGCCGCTGCGCGAATACGAGGAATATGTGACGGCCACTCTGCTCCGGAAAACACATAAACGGCCAAGGCCGTCATTCATCGACGAGCGGCCGACGGTTGCGGCATTCTTCGCGGAAAACATCAACACGAAGAGCGCAGCGACACTCATAACCGAATGCAGTGGCCGGTTCGGGGCGGAAAACACGCCTACTCTTGCAGTGGTGTACCGATACTGGAAGAGGTTGAGCGAGCGCGCGGCTTGCAGCAGACCCTCAGAATTCGGCCTTACAGCGAGGTTGATCGTCTGTTTCAGATTTTGTGTGACGATCTTGATAAAGACTAGCGGCTTTTCCAGCCGATAGAACACAGGCCTTTTTCGACCCGTCTTGCCCCGGGTGACCATTCATGCGACTCTGCGCGGGCGCGAGCAAGGTACACCGGGACGGTTGTCCGGATCCGCGAGGGAGTGCCGCCCCTCCGCGCAATCTCTCCTATGAGTCCCTATACAGCCATGCAACTGACACTGTCAGTGTCGCCGACACTGTCAGTGCCACGCTATCTCTTCAATCAACCCGGTGAAGAGGTGGTTTTGTGGCAACGGTTGAGATCAAGGACGATAAGGAGAGTTCGCTTTTCGAGGGGCTTACCACCTATGAGGTTCTGGAAGAGCTTATTGGGCCTGAACTGACGCGCCACTTTTGCGATCTTTTCGGCGGACGCACCATGTACGTCCCGGCCGAACCACTGGAAGGGCATTGGGTTGTGCGCGCGCTGGGCTGGGAAGCAGCCGAAAAGCTCTGCTCGTACTATCGCGTTCGATCCGCGGGCGCGCGCGTAAAAATCCCGAAAGGGATTGATCATCACCACAAGAACACTCTCGCCGATGTTGCCAGATTGATGGACGAAGGCGTCTCCGCCTATGACACCGCGATTGCGCTCAACCTCCATGAACGAACCATCTTTCGCGTCCGACAGCGCGTCTACCGGCAGCGCGCCAAGCGTTTGGGAACGCGCATCAAGAATTTGCGCGCGGAAGGGTATTCCGTCGAGCAGATCGCGCATGAAATGGAAATGCCCATTCTGCACTTGAAAAACATCATCGCCATTCTCGATGGCGACAAGGAGCGTGCGCTTGAGCGGCGGCGCGCCAATCGGAAAGAACTCTGATGGTGGCGCTGGTCATATGGGGGAACCTCCTTCCGAAAGGTCCCGATCTGACGGCCCGCGATGATCGCCGCTGGACGTATAACCCTGCCGAGGTTGTCGCGGCCTTCGTCGCGAACCAAGGTCCACTTGCGGTCGATTACGAGCATGGGCAAGACCTTCTCAAGGGTGAGGCTGCGCCGGCCGCTGGCTGGATCGTCGCGATGGAAGACCGCGACGGCGCGCTCTGGGGCAAGATCGAATGGACCGAGCGTGCGTCGGCTATGATCCGGGAGCGGGAATATCGCTTCCTTTCATCCAGCATGCGTCTTGCGAACGGCGGTCGCATCATCGGCCTTGACGGCGCGGCGCTGGTCAATCGGCCCGCGTTGCCGGTCGCCGCGCTCGATCCCGACCAGACCGGCGAAACGGAACGGGAAGCCCGCGCGCTCGCCAGCAAGGCACAGGTCTACCAGACAGAACAGGCGACCCTTGGTCGCGCAATTACAATCTCGGAAGCGGTCACGACGGTTGCGGCAATGTCCGCCGGCCGCGCCGCCTTCTGACTGCCAAAAACGGAGCCGTAACATGACCATGAACCGCCCCTTTCCCGTAGACGCAACGATGACGGCGATTGCCATCGCCTATCGCAACGATCCCTCGGAAATGATCCACGCGAAAGTTCTTCCGGCCGTGCCGGTCACGTCCGGCCGCTTCGCCTGGTTGAGCTATCCGATTGAAGAGGCGTTCACAGTGCCGGAACTGGAAGTCGGCCGGAAAGGTCAGCCGGCGCAGGTCGAATTCACGGCGAAGGAAGAGGAAGGCTCCATTTCCCACTACGGCCTTGATGACGTGATCCCGATTACGGACATTGACGAGGCGGCGGCAGCGCGGAAAGCCAGAACCAGCACGTACGATCCCGAAAACGCCGCCGTCGAGAGCCTGACGCGTCTCGTCATGCTTGGCCGCGAACTGCGCGCCTCGAAGCTCGTGCAGAACCCCGACAACTACGACGCCGCGCGCCGGCTGGCTCTCACCGGCGGCGACAAGTTCTCAGACTTCGCGAACTCCGATCCCTACGGCGTTTTGAATGCAGCCATGACAAAGCCGCTCGTCTATCGCGCGAATACGGTTTCGATGGGGATGGAGGTCTGGGAAGTGACCAAACGGCACCCGAAGCTCATCAAGGCCGTGAAGGGTGGGCTTGCGGAGGATGGCGCGATCAGCCGTGCGCAGTTCGCCGAGCTGCTGGAGATCGCGCCGGAAAACCTGCTGATCGGCGCGTCGATGGTGAACATTGCCGCCAAGGGACAGGCCGTCAATCTGGCGCGCGTCTGGGGCAAGTCCATCCAGTGCCACTATGTCGATCCCCGGAAGCAATCCACCATGGACAATATCCTGACATGGGGTTTCACGGCCGAGCAGGAGACACGCATTGCCGGCTCTATTCCCGCACCAAACGTCGGCATCAAGGGCGGCAAACAGGTGCGTGTCGGGGAGATGGTCAAGGAAGTCGTCTGCGCCAAGTCGCTCGGCTACATCATTCAGAACGCGATTTAGGGCGCGTTTAAGAGGCAGGCGCGGAAGTCCTCAGCCGCGCAGAGCACTCCGGCACCGGTTGGCTGGAGCAAACTGGTGGATGGCGATTTGGCTCATGGCCGCCATCCACCGACAAGGTTGCTGGCTTTCTCCTTGGGCCAGCGACAGTAGCGCCCCGGCACAATTGCCGTTGTTCAGCCGGGGCGCTTCATCTGAATGGCCATTGAGGTATCGGGATGTCTGGCGTCGTTGTTGAGGTGCATTCGGTTGGGCTGGATGAAGCGCTCACTCGGATTGAAGCGCTCGCGGATATCGAGACCTATCCGCTTATGGAGCGGGTGGGACGGCTGATCCAGGAGCGGACACGCAAGAGGATATCGCAAGACAAGGAATCCCCTGAGGGAACTCCATGGAAGCCGAACGCTAGTAGGACCAGGACGCTCGAAAGAAGCGGACAGTTGTACAATTCCATCGACTATCTCACCACGTCAGACACAGCCATTGTCGGGAGTGGCCTTGTATATGCCCGCATTCATCAGCTTGGCGGGACCATCAAGCCCAACACGGCGGCGGCGCTCGCGTTTATGGCTGGGGGGCAACTCGTTTTTGCTTCCAGCGTCAACATCCCCGCTCGGCCCTATCTTGGGCTATCCGCCGATGATGAGCAGGAAGTCATCCACGTCACTGAGATTTTTCTTTCGGAGCTTTTGGGGCCATAGCCCCTACGGAGTTTTCTATGCACGCCTTGCCGCCAGATTGCATCGAGCTACCCAAGGAAGACGATGACGCGTTGACGGTTTCCGAGGTCATCGCTGCCTATGATGCGCTCCTTGAGGAGATCGCCCAAAATGACAGGGCCGTCATAAATCTGCTTCTGCGGAATCCGAATCTGACAGCCGAAGAGCGAGCGGCTATCGGTGCTTGGGGTGCGCGATTGGAGGAACTGGTGAGCCATTTCATGCTTCAAAATTTCTCGGCAACCGGCGTCACCCAATAAAGTCGAAACTCTCGTACGATGGTATCAAAGCAATCCGACCGCCTGACCACGGATGTACTGGCGAGCGGTTAGATTGGCAGGGCGGACTTTGGCGACCGTCCTGCCATGAAACATAAGGGGTCGAGATGACTACAATGGAGCGGTGTGGCGATTGTGGTCGCCTTGCACTCAGCGGCGAAACCGTAACAATCTCAGCCGAGGAATACGAGGCGCTGTGCCGTTATGCCGAGATCGGTCGAGACCGGAAAGCAATCAGTTCATATCGGGCAGTTTCGCATTCCGCCATCGCGCGGAATCCTGCATTGGCGGATTTCATTCTTGAAAACGCGGTCACGTTAACGACCTCAGAAGTGGTCAAGCGCGCGAAAGCAAAATTCGGCGACGGAATACCCTCGCGCTCATCCGTCTATCGGTTTATCGAGCTGATGAAGGTCCGAAACAGTGCTTGACCCAACTTCTGAAAGCCGCCTGAGACAAATCGGATAAAGGCTGGACTTACTGCATTTTACTAGATCAATTCCGGCCTAGAGGCTGGTATTCCGGATTAGCTGTAACAGGTACAGTACTGTTCAGGCGGATGGTTCGCGCAGGAGAAGCACTGTACAGGGCGCGCCTGCAGGGGCCGCCGGCGCGTGGGGTGCGCGGACGAGAAGGGCCTCGGATGCGGCGAAGGCCTTCATCATGGAGGAATCCTGCTTGTCGAGGGGCGTGACGAGCAGGTCTCCGGCGGGGTCGCGGGCAATGCGTGCGCGAACATAGTCCTGCCGGTGGTCGTTCTCCTTGAGCGGCACGGCGGCAATGGCCGGACGTTCGCGGTTTTCCGCTGGAAGGCGCGCGAGGCAGCGCACGAGGGGAACGAGGAAGAGGTGCGAGCAGACGAGACTCGAAACAGGGTTGCCGGGCAGGCCCACGACGTGCACGTCGCCGAGGCGGCCGACCATCAGGGGTTTGCCGGGGCGCATGGCGATGCGCCAGAAATCGAGGTCCATGCCGGCTTCGCCGAGCACGGGCTGCACAAGGTCGAAATCCCCGACGGATGCGCCGCCGAGTGTGACGAGCGCATCGATACCGAGCGACAGTGCGTGGCGCACGGCGTTCAGAATTGCGTCCTTGTCGTCGCCGACGATACCGAGGTCGATCACCTCCGCGCCTGCCGCGCGGGCGAGCGCAGCGACGCCGTAGGTGTTGGATGCAATGATCTGGCTGGCGCCTGGGGGCGTGCCCGGCGACACAAGCTCGTCGCCGGTGGCGAGCACGGCGATGCGCGGGCGTGCATAGACGGTCACCGCCGCATGGTTCATGGCTGCCGCGACCGTCAGGCGGCCGGCATCGAGCACGTCGCCGGTCCTCAGGACGATTTCGCCTTCGGAAAAATCCTGGCCGCGCGGGCGGATGTGGCGGCCCTTCGGTGTGAGGAAGGTGGTGCGGATGCGACCGTCTTCCAGGACCTCGGCATCTTCCTGCAGGAGCACGGTATCGGCGAAGGCCGGCAGCGGGGCGCCGGTGAAGATACGCACGGCCTCGCCGGGGCCTGCGGTGCCCTGGAAGGCGTGGCCAGCGGACGACATGCCCGCAACGCTCAGGATCGAGCCGAGCGTGGCTATATCCGCGTGGCGCACGGCATAACCGTCCATCGCGGAATTGTCGAAGGGCGGCTGCGTCAACTTGGCAGCGACATCCTCGGCGAGCACGCGGCCATCCGCCTCGTGCAGCCGGACCAGCTCTGTCTGCTGTGTCGGCCGGGCGGCCGAAAGCAGGCGATGGAGGGCGTCTTCGACAGGCAGCAGCGACATCAGCCTGCGTCTCCGCGCCGGTAGTCGCCGGAGCGTCCGCCGGATTTTTCGACGAGGCGGATGCCGCCGATCTCCATCTCGCGGTCTGCGGCTTTCGCCATGTCGTAGATGGTGAGGCAGGCGACGCTGACGGCGGTGAGCGCCTCCATCTCCACGCCGGTGCGGCCGGTCAGCTTGGCCATTGCCTCGATCCGCAGTCCCGGAAGGCTGCGGTCCTCGCGGATGTCGACCGCGACCTTGCTCAGCATCAGGGGATGGCAGAGCGGGATGAGGCTGGCGGTCTGCTTGGCGGCCATGATGCCGGCAAGCCGCGCCGTACCGATCACGTCGCCCTTCTTGGCGTCGCCCTTGAGGATGAGGTCCAGCGTTGCCGGCGCCATGCGGATGAACCCTTCGGCAACCGCGATGCGCACCGTCTCGGCCTTGCCGCCGACATCCACCATGTTGGCTTCGCCGGACGCGCCGATATGCGTGAGCGTGCGGGCCTCGCCCGTCATTTCGAGACCGCCATCATTCCGCTGCCAGCATGCCGGCCGAGCCGGTAAGGAGCTCGCGAGTGGCGGCCGCCACGTCATCCTTGCGCATCAGGCTTTCGCCGACGAGGAAGGTGGAGATGCCGACCTTGCCGAGGCGTTCGCAATCCGCATGGGTGAAGATGCCGCTCTCGCCAACGAGCAGGCGGTCATCCGGCACCATGCCTGCGAGCTTTTCGGAAACGGCAAGATCCACGTCGAACGTGCGCAGATTGCGGTTGTTGATGCCGACGAGCTTGGACTTGAGCTTCAGCGCGCGTTCCATTTCAGGCGCATCATGCACCTCGATGAGCACATCCATGCCGAGCGCGAAGGCGGCGTCTTCCAGCATCTTCGCATCGTCGTCGCTGAGCGAGGCCATGATGAGAAGGATGCAGTCCGCACCCCAGGCACGGGCTTCCAGCACCTGGTAGCTGTCGAACATGAAGTCCTTGCGCAGCGCCGGCAGGGCGCAGGCCGCCCGCGCCGCTGTCAGGAATTCCGGCGCACCCTGGAAGCTCGGTGTGTCCGTGAGAACGGAAAGGCAGGCGGCTCCGCCGGCCTCATAGGCCTTCGCCAGCGCCGGCGGATCGAAATCCGGCCGGATGAGGCCCTTGGAGGGGCTTGCCTTCTTGATCTCGGCGATGAGGCCGAAGCGGCCTTCCGCCTTTTTCGCCTTGAGGCTCGCAAAGAAGCCCCGCGGCGGCTCCTGGTCGCGGATGCGCGCGCGAAGCTCGGCAGGGGAAACACGCGCCTTGGCGGCGGCGATTTCCTCCAGCTTGTAGGCTTCGATCTTCTTCAGGATATCGGTCATGGACAATCCTACTCCGCCTGGCCTTCGTTGGAAACTGCGACAAGGCGTTCCAGAACGGTGCGCGCACGTCCGCTTTCCAGCGCTTCGGTGGCGAGGCGCATGCCGTCCCTGAGTGTTTCCGCCTTGCCGGCGACGACCAGCGAGGCCGCGGCATTGGCGAGCGAAATGTCCCGGTAAGGCATGTGTGCGCCGCCGAGCACGGACAGGAGGGCGGCGGCATTGTGCGCGCCGTCTCCACCGCGCAAGTCGTCCAGTGCGACCTGGGGAAGGCCGAAATCGGCGGGCGTCAGTTCGAAGGTGCGGATCTTGCCATCTTCGAGCGCGGCGACCGTCGTCGTGCCCGTCGTGGTGATCTCGTCGAGGCCTTCGCCATGCACAACCCAGATGCTCTCCGAGCCGAGATCGCGCATCACTTCGGCGATCGGCAGCAACCAGTGCGGCGAGAAGACGCCGAGCAGCTGGCGTTTGACGCTGCCGGGGTTCGAAAGCGGGCCGAGCAGGTTGAAGATCGTGCGCGTGCCGAGTTCGACGCGCGACGGGCCGACATGCTTCATGGCAGGATGGTGCAGCTGCGCGAACATGAAGCCGAGGCCGGCATCGTGCACGCAGCGTGCGATCTCCGCAGGGCCGATGTCCAGCTTTACACCGAGGCAGGAGAGGGCGTCCGCCGTGCCCGACTTCGAGCTGAGCGCCCGGTTGCCGTGCTTTGCGACCGGAACGCCGGCGCCCGCGACGATGATCGCCGCGAGCGTCGAGATGTTGTAGGTGCCGGCGCCGTCGCCGCCCGTGCCGACGATGTCCACCGCATCGGTGGGAACATTGACCGGCAGCATGCGGGCGCGCATCGAGCCGACGGCGCCGTAGATCTCGTCGACGGTCTCACCGCGCACGCGCAGCGCCATCAGGAAGCCGCCGATCTGCGAGGGCGTGGCGGCGCCGGACATGATGATCTCGAAGGCGCCGCGGGCGTCCTCGCGGTCCAGCGTCGCGCCCCCGGCAACCTTGGCGATATAGGGTTTCAGGTCGGACATGCGGTTGCCGTCTCCCTATCGCGCGATGCTCTGTTCGGCGAGCGTGCGGTTGATCGAAACGCCGTAGGACGTCTGCAGGGCGCTCACCATCTGGTCGAGGATGTCGTCGCCGCTGGCACGGGCGACGGCGGCGATCTGCTGCTCGTCGCCGGAGAGCGCATCGGTGGCGGTCTCGGCGTTCACTTCCGTCACCTTCAGGAGGATCTGGCCTTCACCGTCGACACCGGGCGTATTGGCGACGTGGCCGAGCGGACCTGCGAAGGCGGCAGCGACGGCCACCGGGCTCAGCACCGGGTCCTGGGCGCCGCGATTGAGGCCCGCCTTGTTCTCGACGGCCATGCCAAGTTCGCCGGCAATGGCGGCGATGTCGCCACCCTTTCGCACGCGCTCGGCCAGCTCTTCGGCCTTCTTGGCGAGTGTCTGGCGCTGCTGCTCGGCGGTCCAGTCGGCGACCACGCGCTCGCGCACCTCGTCCAGCGTGCGGTCGCGGTCCGGGATCACGTCAAGCACCTCGAACCAGGCATAACCCTCGCGGCCGACATTGATCGGCTGCGTTTCCGTGCCGACATCCGTCTTGAAGACCTCGCCGAGAAGGGCGGCCTTTTCGGGCAGGCCGGTGATCTCTTCACCCTTCTGGTCGTTGCCCTGCGCATCGACGGCGTCGATCGTCACGGCCTTCAGGTTGTTCTTGGCCGCGGCTTCGGCAAGGCTGAGGCCTTCGGCGCGCGCATCTTCCAGCCGGTCGTGTACGGCGAGAATGCCATCGGCGGCCTCGCTCAGCGCCAGCTCGTTGCGCAGATCCTCCTTCACCTCGTCGAAGGTCTTGGTGTTTTCGGGGCGGATGTTCGTCACGCGCAGGATGATCGGGCCGAATGTGCCGTCGATGACCGGGGTCGTGCCGCCGTTTTCAGCGACGGCGAAGGCGGGCGCGGCGAACTTCTGGTCCGGCACGTTCGCTTCGGTGAAATCACCGAGCAGCACGTCGGCGGCCGTCTTGCCCTGCTCGGCGACGATGGCGTCGAAGGTCGTGCCGGATGCGAGCTTGGCGACAGCCGCGTCTGCGCTCGCGCGGTCGGCGAACGTCAGCTGCTCGATCGTGCGGGTGGCCGGCGTGCGGTACTTGTCCTTGTTCTTCTCATAGTCGGCCTGAAGTGCCTCGTCGGTAATCGCGGCCGTGTCGACGATGTCCTTCGGCTCGAGCGAGACATAGACGACCTTGCGATATTCCGGCGCGCGGTACTTGGCCTTGTTCTCTTCAAACCAGGGGGCGAGCACGTCGTCGCCCGGTGCCTTGACCGGGTCGATATTGGCGTTGCTCAGGATGAGATAGTCGATGGTGCGGGCTTCGCTGCGGTACTGGCGCAGGGCCGCGGTCAGCACGTCGGGCGCCTTGTAGCCGTCGGAAACGGCCTCGACGACCTGGGCGCGGATCGCCACCTGGCTGCGGTTGTTGATGTAGTCGTTCTCCCGGAGGCCGGCATTGCGCAGGACGGAGGAGAAGGCCATGCGATCGAACTGGCCGTTGACGCCGCGGAAGGCCGGGTCATCGGCGATCAGCTGGGCGAGGCGGCCTTCGGAAAGGCCGAGATTCATGTCGCGCGAAAGCTGGTCGAGCGCAGCGCCGGCGACGAGCTCGGCGAAAACCTGATTCTCGATGCCGAAGGCACGGGCCTGCTCGGCATTCAGCCGCATGCCGAAGCGCTGCGACATGGTCGCGACCTGGCGCTCATAGGCAAGACGAAAGTCTGTCGGCGAAACGCTGACATCGCCGACTGTGACCACGGAATTGGCCGTGCCGGTCACGAGAGAGCTCGAAACGCCCCAGACAGCGAAGGAACCGACCAGAACGATCAGCAGGGCTTTTGCCACCCAGGTCTGGGAGGCGCGTCTCAGGGCTTCGAGCATCGTCTAAATTTCCTCAATCTCAGCGGCCGTGCGGCCGGAAATCGTCTCTTAACGGAAAGTTCGCGGGAATTGAAGTCCGCCCGGGTTACGCAATGCTCGGGAAAACAGGGCCTGACGCAAATGTGTCAGGCGGTGTCGATTTATTTTGCCGGCAAACAAAAGTTTTTTGAAATTATTGACGGAATACCGCCAAAATGGCCTATCACGATGCGAAACTTCGTGTTCGGATGCGCGATCAGGCCGGTGAGTCCTGTTTTCACCGGGAGGAAGGGGGCAAAACCGTGGAATCCACGATTGTCATGATCAATCTTTTTGGCGCGGTCGCGCTGCTGCTGTTCGGCCTCGCACAGGTGAAGGACGGCATGACCCGCGCTTTCGGCGTCCGCCTGCGTTCCGGCCTGGCGCTCGGCACGCGCGGGCCGTTCCGCTCCTTCTTCGCCGGTTTCGTCGCCACCGTCGCGCTGCAGAGTTCGACGGCGACGGCGCTGATGATCGCCTCTTTCGTCGAGCGCAACCTCGTCAGGGCGCGCATGGCGCAGATCGTGCTGCTCGGCGCCAATGTCGGCACGGCCGTCACGGCCTGGCTGGTGGCGACGGGCATCGAATCGGTTTCCCCGCTGGTTATCCTCATCGGCATTGTCTTCTACAAGTCGAGCAGCTCCACTGCCCGGCAGGGTCTCGGCTCTGCTCTGGTCGGCATTGGCCTCATGCTCCTGTCGCTGCACCTGCTCAGCCTTGCGACCGAGCCGATGCGCCAGTCGCCCGCGCTCGGCGCCTTCCTGACGCTGCTCGACGGGGCCTGGCCCGTCGCGCTTGCCTTCTCGACGGTTCTCGCCATCATTTCGTCCTCCAGCCTCGCGGTCGTCGTGCTTATCATCTCGCTGACGGCGATGGGCATCCTGTCGCCGGCGCTGACGGTCATCCTCGTGCTTGGCGCAAATCTCGGCGGCGCCGTGCCGCCGGTCATCGCCACCATGAAGGCGGCGGCTTCGGCCCGGCGCGTCACGCTCGGCAATCTCATCGTGCGCGGGGTCGGCTGCCTTGCGGTGCTACCTTTTGCCGGGCAGGTCGCCGAGCTTCTGGCGCTGCTGCCGCTCCCCGCCGCAAAACTTCCCGTCGATGTGCATCTGGCGTTCAACCTCGTGGTCGCGCTGATCCTCTGGCCGCTGTCGGGGCCGCTCTCAAAGCTGATGGAAAGGCTCGTTCCGGAAGAAAAGCAGCCGGAGACGGGGCCGAAATATCTCGACGATTCCGCGCTCTCCAACCCGGTTGTCGCGCTGTCTGGCGCGACACGCGAGGTGTTGCGCGTCGGGGACATCATCGAATCGATGCTGATCCGCACCATGCGGGCCTTCAACGACAACAATCTGGCGCCGCTGAAGGATGTCGGCGAACTGGAACGGCAGGTCGACGCCTTGCAGCAGGAGGTGAAGATCTACCTGTCGCGCCTTGGCCGTCAGGGCATCACCGGCGAGAGCGCCGCGCGTTCCATCGTCATCATCGACTATGCGATCAATCTCGAACATGTCGGCGACATCATCGAGAAGGGCCTGCAGGAGCAGGTGCGCAAGAAGATCGCCAATGGCCTGAAATTTTCCGACGACGGCTACAAGGAACTGGCCAACCTCTTCAACCTGACGATCGAGAACCTGCGCATCGCCCAGACGATCTTCGTCACGCGGGACGCCGGGCTTGCCCGTCAGCTGGTCGAGGTGAAGGTGGATGTGCGACGGATGGAGAAGCAGTCCTCGGAACGTCATCTGGCACGCCTTCGCGACGGCCGGCTCGACAGCCTCCAGACGAGCTCGCTGCATCTCGACATGCTGCGCGACTTGAAGCGCGTCAACGCCCATCTCGTCTCGGTCGCCTATCCTATCCTCGACGAGAGCGGGCTTCTGACGGAGAGCCGCCTGCGCAGCAGCAGCGCGAGCTGAGGCGCCCGCGGTCCAGGGCTAAGCCAATAGAAGGACCGGGCGGCTTGCGCGGACCGCCCGAGAAATATCCCTTTGTCTCCTCCGTTCCGTTTTTGCTAAGGAACGGCGTCGATTTCGGGTGAACGAGGATTCCCATGACTGCAACGAAGCGCACCTGCCTGGCCGTCATTCTGGCTGCCGGCGAAAGCACGCGGATGAAATCCTCCCGTTCGAAGGTGCTGCATCCCGTCGCCGGCCGGCCGATGATCGCCCATGTGGTCGATGCACTGGTCGGCGCCGGCATTTCCGATGTCGCACTGGTGCTTGGCCGCGATGCGGACAAGGTGGAGGCGGCGGCGGCGAACCCGGCGGTCACCAGCTCCGTGCACATCCAGACCGAGCGGCTGGGCACCGCCCATGCCGTGCTGGCCGCGCGCGACGCCATCGCCCGGGGCTATGACGACGTGCTCGTCATCTTCGGCGACACGCCGCTCGTCACCGATGCGCCGCTAACGGCCGCCCGCGCGGGCCTTGCCGGAGGTGCGGATGTCGTCGTCATCGGTTTCGAGACGGCGGACCCGACCGGTTACGGCCGGCTGATCGTGGAGAACGGCGAATTGCTGGCGATCCGTGAACAGAAAGATGCAAGCGAGGCCGAACGCGCGATCACCTATTGCAATGGCGGCCTGATGGCGATCGACGGGCGCAAGGCGCTCGATCTCATCGGCCGGATCGGCAACGCCAATGCCAAGGGTGAGTATTATCTCACCGACATCGTCGAGGTGGTGCGCGGAGCCGGCGGCCGGGCCATTGCCGTCGAGGCTCCGGAGGAGGAGCTGACCGGCTGCAACACACGCGCCGAACTTGCGGTCATCGAGCGGCTCTGGCAGCAGCGCCGCCGCCACCGGATGATGCTGGACGGCGTCTCGATGATTGCACCGGAGACCGTGTTCCTTGCCTATGATACGAAGATCGCGCCTGACGTGACCATCGAGCCGAACGTCTTCTTCGGCCCCGGTGTCACCGTGGAAAGCGGCGCGCTCATCCATTCCTTTTCGCATATCGAGGGGGCGCATATCGCCGAGGATGCGGAGATCGGCCCCTATGCCCGCCTGCGGCCGGGCGCCAATCTCGGCCCGCATTCCAAGGTCGGCAATTTCTGCGAGGTAAAGAAGGCGGAGATCGGTGCGGGCGCCAAGGTCAACCATCTTACCTATATCGGCGACGCCATCATCGGCGAAAAGACGAATATCGGCGCGGGCACCATCACGTGTAACTATGATGGCATCAACAAGCACCTGACCCGCATCGGCGGCCACGCCTTCATCGGCTCCAACACGTCGCTCGTCGCCCCCGTTTCGATCGGCGATGGCGCCTATATCGCATCCGGCAGCGTCATCACCGAGGACGTGCCCGACGATGCGGTCGCCTTCGGCCGGGCCCGGCAGGAGAACAAGGAGGGCAGGGCCGTTCTGATCCGCGAGCGCAACCAGGCGATCAAGGATGCCAGGAAGAAGGCTGCCGGATAGCCGCTGCCCGCGTTAACGCTTGCAATCGAAAGTGAGTGTCGTCGTGTTGCGCCGCGGCGAAAAACCTCTACGAAACGAATGCAGTAGAACGAAATGAACCTGCGGAGCGGTCCATGTGCGGAATTGTCGGTATCGTCGGAAACCAGCCTGTTGCCGGCCGCCTCGTCGATGCCCTGAAGCGCCTTGAATACCGCGGCTATGATTCCGCCGGCGTTGCCACCATCGTCGACGGCAAGCTGGTGCGCCGCCGCGCCGAAGGCAAGCTGTTCAATCTCGAAAAGCGCCTCGCCGAAGAACCGCTCGCCGGCACGATCGGCATCGCCCACACACGCTGGGCGACGCATGGCGCGCCGACCGAGGCCAATGCCCATCCGCATTTCGTCGATGGCGTTGCCGTCGTGCACAACGGCATCATCGAGAACTTTTCCGAGCTGAAGGACGAGCTGATCGCCGGTGGCGCCACCTTCACGACGCAGACCGACACCGAGGTCGTCGCCCAGCTCGTCGCAAAGCACCGTCGCGACGGCCTTGGCCGGCGCGAGGCGATGCATGCCATGCTGCGCCGCGTCACCGGCGCCTATGCGCTCGCGGTGGTCTTCGAGGACGATCCGTCGACCATCATGGCCGCGCGCAGCGGCCCGCCGCTTGCGATCGGCCACGGTCGCGGCGAAATGTTCCTCGGCTCCGATGCCATTGCGCTCGCCCCCTTCACCAACGAGATCACCTATCTCGTCGATGGCGACTGGGCGGTGATCGGCCGCGACGGCGCCTTCGTCTTCGACATCGACGGCAACCGTGTGGAGCGGCCGCGCCAGTTCTCGTCCGCTGCCGCCTATCTCGTCGACAAAGGCAATCACCGGCATTTCATGGAAAAGGAAATCCATGAGCAGCCCGAGGCGATTTCCCATGCGCTCAGCCACTATGTCGATTTTCTCGCCCATACGGTGCGCCCGATCGCGTCCGAGATCGATTTTTCCAAGGTGCCGAGCCTGGCCATTTCCGCCTGCGGCACGGCTTATCTCGCCGGCCTCGTCGGAAAGTACTGGTTCGAGCGGTATGCCCGCCTTCCGGTCGAGATCGATGTCGCCTCGGAATTCCGCTACCGCGAAATCCCGCTGAATCCGGCCTCCGCCGCGCTCTTCATCTCGCAGTCCGGCGAGACGGCAGACACGCTCGCCTCGCTGCGGTATTGCAAGGAGAACGGCTTGAAGATCGGCGCGGTCGTCAACACGCGCGAATCGACCATCGCCCGCGAATCGGACGCCGTCTTCCCGATCCTTGCCGGCCCGGAAATCGGTGTCGCCTCCACCAAAGCCTTTACCTGCCAGCTCGCCGTCCTGGCGGCACTCGCCGTGGGAGCGGGCCGGGCGCGCGGCACGATCAACGAGGCGGAAGAAAAGGCGCTGGTGCGCAACCTCGCCGAAATGCCGCGCATCATGGCCGGCGTGCTCAACACCATCCAGCCGTCGATCGAGCAGCTCTCGCGCGACCTCTCCAAGTGCAAGGACGTGCTCTATCTCGGCCGTGGCACCAGCTATCCGCTGGCCATGGAAGGAGCGCTCAAGCTCAAGGAAATCTCCTACATCCACGCCGAAGGCTACGCTGCCGGTGAACTCAAGCACGGCCCGATCGCGCTGATCGACGAGAACATGCCCGTCATCGTCATCGCCCCGCATGACCGGTTCTTTGAAAAGACCGTTTCCAACATGCAGGAAGTCGCAGCCCGTGGCGGCCGGATCATCTTCATCACCGACGAGAAGGGCGCTGCGGCCTCGAAGCTTGAGACCATGGCGACGATCGTGCTGCCGAATGTCGACGAGATCATCGCGCCCATGATCTATTCGCTGCCCATCCAGCTTCTCGCCTACCACACGGCGGTCTTCATGGGCACGGACGTCGATCAGCCGCGCAACCTCGCCAAGTCCGTGACCGTCGAATGATCTTCTTGCGCCCGGAACGACCCGAGGACGTGGATGCCATCCGCATGCTGACGGAAACGGCCTTCAAGACCGCGCCCCATGCCGATGGTACGGAGCATATCATCATCGACCGTCTTCGCGCCGCGGGTGCCCTGACGCTTTCGCTGGTGATGGAGGCGGACGGCGCCATTGTGGGCCACGTCGCCTTTTCACCGGTCACGGTGTCCGATGGAAGTACGGACTGGTATGGCCTCGGCCCGATCTCCGTCGACCCGGCCCGCCAGGGCGAGGGCATCGGCGGCCGGCTGATCGGGGAGGGGCTGCAGCGCCTCAAGGCCCTGGGCGCGGCCGGCTGCGTTCTGCTCGGCGATCCCGCCTACTACAGCCGGTTCGGCTTTGTGGCCGATCCGAAGCTGACGCTCGACGGGGTGCCACCGGAGTATTTCATGCGCGTGGCGTTTTCTCCGGTTTACGGCGGGGGAACGGTTTCCTATCATCCGGGTTTCTACGGCTGAGTGACCTCCCACGCTCGCCAGATGCTGGATATCCGATGACCGACCTCGTTCCGAGACAGTCGCTCGCCATGCGGCTGCGCAACAATTTTCTGACCGGCCTCGTCATCTGTGCGCCGATCGCCATCACCATATGGCTGACCTGGACCTTCATCCGCTGGGCCGACAGCTGGGTGAAACCCTATATTCCGGCACAGTACAATCCGGAAAACTATCTGCAGTTCGCCATTCCCGGCTTCGGGCTCCTGACGGCGCTGGTGCTGATCACGCTTGTCGGGTTTCTGGGCAAGAACCTCATCGGCCGCACCATCGTCGAGTTCGGCGACGGGCTGTTCAACCGTACGCCGCTGGTGCGCACGGTACACAAGAGCCTGAAGCAGATCTTCGAGACGGTGCTGAAGGACAAGGGGACCTCGTTCAACAAGGCGGCGATGATCGAATATCCGAGCCCCGGCCTGTGGGCGATCGTTTTCGTGGCCACGGATGCGCGCGGCGAGATCGCGACGAAATTCCGTGCGATGGGCAAGGACATGGTTGCCTGCTTCCTGCCGCCGACGCCCTTTCCGACCGCCGGTTTCCTTGTCTATGTGCCGCGCGAAAAGCTGGTGCCGCTCGACATGAGCGCGGAGGACGCCGCCAAGCTCATCATCTCCGTCGGCCTCGTCACGCCGCCGGACAAGCCGCTCCAGCTCGTCGAGAGCGAGGCTCAGCGCAAGGCGAAGGGCAAGAAGAAGAGCTGAGGGAACCGAACCCTCGACGTCGTCCCCGGGCTTGACCCGAGGATCCATGCGTCACGGCACGGCCCTGCTTGGGGCATGGATCCTCGGGTCAAGCCCGAGGATGACGGAGGGAAGGTTTACGGGTGATGTCGGCGTTCAGCCTTCGAGCCGCCCCGTGAAGGGGCGGCCGGAAAAGGCTATTCGGTAACCGCTGCGTCCGTCTGCTCTTCCAGGATGACCTTGCCCTCCTCGGCGGGCAGGCGGGACTGCTTTCTGGTTGTGGTGACGCTTGCGGTGGTGATGGTCTTGTCGACCTTGGCTTCCGCATTGACCTTGTTGTGCCAGGCGCATTCCGCAAAGGCGGCGGATGCCGAAAGGCCGAGCGTTGCTGCGACTACGAGAACTGTCTTCATGGCATTTCTCCTTCTTCGCTGGGGCGATGGAAAGTATGCCTTCACGCCGGACATCGGCGAAATCACGTTTTTGTGGCGGAAGCGCTCCTGTGCGAAATCCTCCTGCGCTTCATCCGGCACGCAGGAAGCGGATCGCCTCGTCGCGGCGGTAGAGATAGAGCAGCGTGCGGATCGCTTCGCCGCGTTCGCTCGTCAGGTCCGCATCGCGCTCCAGCACATAGGCGGCGTCCTTGCGGGCGATTTCGAGAAGGTCGCCATGGGCTTCGAGGCTTGCCACCAGAAAGCCGGGCGTGCCGGACTGGCGGGTGCCCAGAAGCTCGCCTTCGCCACGCAACTTCAAATCCTCCTCGGCGATGCGGAAACCGTCCTCCGTCTCGCGCAGGATCGAAAGCCGTGCCCGGCCGTTCTCGCTGAGCGGCCCCTTGTAGAGGAGGATGCAGCTCGACGCCTCCTCGCCCCGCCCGACGCGGCCGCGCAGCTGGTGGAGCTGGGCAAGGCCGAAGCGCTCGGCATGCTCGATCACCATGATGGAGGCATCCGGTACATCGACGCCAACCTCCACCACGGTCGTCGCGACGAGCAACCGCGTCTCGCCGTTCTTGAAGGCGAGCATGGCGGCGTCTTTCTCCGGTCCGCTCATCCGTCCGTGCACGAGCCCCGCCGCATCGCCGAAGATGCTGGCGAGTGTCGCATGCCGCTCCTCGACGGACATGAGTTCGCTCTCCTCCGTCTCCTCCACCAGCGGGCAGATCCAGTAGGCCTTCTTGCCCTCGGAAAGCGCGGTGCGCAGGCGGTCGACGATATCTCCGATGCGCTCCAGCGGCATGACGACCGTCTGGATCGGCTTGCGGCCGGCGGGTTTTTCCGTGAGCTTGGACACATCCATGTCGCCGAAGGCGGCCAGCACGAGCGTGCGCGGGATGGGCGTCGCGGTCATGACGAGCATGTGGGGCGAGATGCCCTTGGCGGTCAGCCGCAGGCGCTGGTGCACGCCGAAACGGTGCTGCTCGTCCACCACGGCGAGCACGAGGTCCCTGTAGGCGACATTGTCCTGGAAGAGCGCATGGGTGCCGATGACGACCTGCGTCTCGCCGGAGGCGATGCGTTCGAGAATGGCGTCGCGCTCGCGGCCCTTGGTGCGGCCCGTCAGGACGTCGATGGTGACACCGGCAGGCGCCGCCATGCGCGAGAGCGTGGCGAAATGCTGGCGCGCCAGGATTTCCGTCGGAGCCATCAGCACCGCCTGGCCGCCCGATTCGACCGCGGCCAGCATCGCCATCAGCGCCACCGCGGTTTTTCCTGCGCCGACATCGCCCTGCAAAAGCCGCAGCATGCGCTGCTCGCCTGCCATGTCCTTCAGCACCTCCGCAATGGCCGTCTGCTGGCTGTTCGTCAGCGAGAAGGGCAGGGCATCGATCACCGGACGGCTCAGCACGCCCGTCGCCATCACCGGGCGGCCGGCGACCTTGCGCAGGCGCTGGCGCACCAAAGCGAGCGAGATCTGGCCTGCCAGGAATTCGTCATAGGCGAGCCGGCGGCGGGCGGGTGCCTGCGGGTCGAGATCCGTCTCGTCGCGTGGGTCGTGCAGGCGGTGGATGGCGTCGAAGGCGGAGGAAAAGCCTTGCCGCTGCAACAATGTCGGCTCGATCCATTCCGGCAGCTGCGGTACGCGGGCGACGGCCGCTTCCACCGACTTGCGCAGCACGCGTGACGTGAGGCCTGCGGTAAGGCCGTGTACCGGCTCGACCAGCGGCACATTGTCGGCCTCGCCGAGCCGCGCCATGTAATCGGGGTGCACCATCGACGGGCGGCCGTTGAACCAGTCGACCTTGCCGCTCACCACCACCGTCTCGTCGATCGGCAGTGCTTTTTCCAGCCAGTTGCCCTTGACGCGGAAGAAGGTGAGCGCCAGCTCCCCGGTCTCGTCATGCAGGAAAACGCGGTAGGGCTGGCTCGATTTGCCCGGTGGCGGTGGCTGGTGGCGGTCGATGCGGCCGGTAATGGTAACGATGACGCCCTGGGGCGCATGGGCAACACCCGGCTGGTTGCGCCGGTCGACGATCGAATGCGGGAAATGGAAGACGAGGTCGATGACCCGGCAGTCCTCGATGCTCTCCTGACCGAGCAGGCGCGCGAAGAGATCGCCGAGCTTTGGGCCGATGCCCGGAAGCGAGGAGAGGGGAGCGAAGAGCGGATCGAGCAATGCAGGTCTCATGGCGGCCAAAATCGCCGGACGAGGACGCTTTGGCAAGGCTGACAAGCGGCTTTTGCCGGTCTATAGAAACGCGGAATTGCATGAACTGGCAGAAAGCGAGCACGATCATGACGGGTACGACACGCTCCAGCGCCGACATCGACCCGCGCCGCAAGCGCATCCTCTTCCGTTGCTGGCACCGCGGCATCCGCGAGATGGATCTGGTGCTCGGTGCCTTCGCCGATGCGGAGATCGAAACGCTTTCCGACATCGAGCTCGACGAACTCGAGCGCATCATGGCGGAAGAGGACAACGACCTCATCAAGTGGGTGACGGGGGAAAAGCCGGTGCCGGAGACATTCCGCGACGGCCTCTTCCCGCGCATCGCCGCCTATCGGCCCGATTTCTCGCCGCTCTTCAAAGATGACCGCGCATGATCCCCGGATTTTCTCCCGAACACATTGCGGCCGCCGGCCGGCCGATGACCATCGGCGCCGTACCATCCGGCGTCGAGCCATTGATTCTCGCCGAGCTTGCCCGCTCTTCCGGCCCGCTCGCCTACGTGCTGTCGGACGGCCAGCGCATCCCCGATCTTGAGCAGATGCTCGGCTTCGTCGCGCCGGATATTCCGGTGCTGACGCTGCCGGGCTGGGACTGTTTGCCCTATGACCGCGTCTCGCCGAGCGCGGAAGTGTCGGCACGCCGCCTTTCCGCCCTTTCCGCGCTGATCGCCCACCAGAAGAAGCCGCATGCGGCCATTGTGCTCGTCACCGTCAACGCCATGCTGCAGAAGACGGCACCGCGCGACATCATCGAGGGCCTTGCCTTCTCCGCCAAGCCCGGCAACCAGGTGCGCATGGACGACATTGCCGCACGGCTGGAGCGCAACGGCTTCGAGCGCGTGGCAACGGTGCGCGAGGTTGGCGAATATGCCGTGCGCGGTGGCATCCTTGACGTTTTCGTGCCCGGCAGCGGCGAGCCGGTGCGCCTCGACTTCTTCGGTGACACGCTGGAGAGCATCCGTTCCTTCGATCCCGCCAGCCAGCGCACGACCGGTCAGGCGCGCTCCCTCGACCTCAATCCGATGAGCGAGGTGACGCTGACACCGGAGACGATCTCGCATTTCCGCAAGCACTACCTTTCTTCCTTCGGCGCTGCGACGCGAGACGACGTGCTCTACCAGGCCGTTTCCGAAGGTCGGCGCTATGCCGGCATGGAGCACTGGCTGCCGCTTTTCTACGACGGCCTGGAAACCGCCTTCGACTATCTCGCCGGCTTCCGTATCGTCACGGACCATACGGTGCGTGAGGCGGCTGTCGAGCGCTCCCGTCTCGTACGCGACTACTACGACGCCCGCGTGGCCTCCGCGACGCCCGGCAAGGGCCAAGTGGCACAGGCGACGCCCTACAAGCCGGTGCCGCCGGGCCTCATCTATCTCGATGCCGAGCGCTTCGGCCGCGAGCTCGACGAACGCGCTGCCATCCGCCTCTCCCCCTTCAACGAGCATGAGGGCGAGACGCGGCATGTCGAAACCATCGCGGCGCGGCCCGGCATGCGCTGGGCCCGGCCTGCCGGCAGCGAGGATGCGGACAGCGCCCGTATCAACGTCTTCGACCAGGCGGTAAAGCACATTGCCGACAAGCGGGCGTCCGGTGCCAAGGTGCTGGTGACGGGCTGGTCGGAAGGATCGCTCGACCGTCTGCTGCAGGTGCTGGCCGAACACGGTCTCGGCAATGTCGTTTCCGTCGAGAAATTCTCCGATATCCGCAAGCTGAAGCCGGGTGAGGCGGGGTCGGCCGTGCTCAGCCTCGAAAGCGGTTTCGAGGCTGGCGACATCGTCGTCATCGGTGAGCAGGACATTCTGGGCGATCGCATGGTGCGGCGCTCGAAACGGCGCAAGCGTGGCGCGGATTTCCTTACCGAGGTCGCCGGGCTCGATGAGGGCTCGATCGTCGTGCATGCCGAGCACGGCATCGGCCGCTTCGTCGGCCTGCGCACCATCGAGGCGGCCGGCGCGCCGCATGCCTGCCTCGAACTCGTCTATGCGGACGAGGCGAAACTCTTCCTGCCGGTCGAAAACATCGATCTGCTCACGCGCTACGGCGGCGAGGGTACCGATGCGCTGCTCGACAAGCTCGGCGGCGTCGCCTGGCAGGCGCGCAAGGCCAAGCTGAAGAAACGCCTGCTCGACATGGCCGGCGGCCTCATCCAGATTGCCGCCGCCCGTCTGGTGCGCCACGCGCCGGTGCTCGCCTCGCCGGAGGGCATCTACGACGAGTTCGCGGCCCGCTTCCCGTATGACGAGACCGACGACCAGGCGAATGCCATCGATGCCGTGCGCGAAGACCTTGGTGCCGGCCGGCCGATGGACCGCCTTGTTTGCGGCGACGTCGGCTTCGGCAAGACCGAGGTGGCGCTGCGCGCGGCCTTTATCGCCGCGATGAACGGCGTGCAGGTCGCCGTCGTCGTGCCGACGACGCTGCTCGCCCGCCAGCATTTCAAGACCTTTTCCGACCGGTTCCGGGGCCTGCCGATCCGCGTGCAACAGGCCTCCCGCCTCGTCGGCGCGAAAGAACTGGCGCTCACCAAAAAGGAGTTGTCCGAAGGCAAGACGGATATCGTCGTCGGCACCCACGCGCTGCTCGGTTCGTCGATCAAGTTCGCCAATCTCGGCCTGCTGGTCATCGACGAGGAGCAGCATTTCGGCGTCAAGCATAAGGAGCGGCTGAAGGAGCTGAAGAGCGACGTGCATGTGCTCACGCTCTCGGCGACACCGATCCCGCGTACCCTGCAGCTTGCCATGACGGGCGTGCGCGAACTCTCGCTGATCACCACGCCGCCGGTCGATCGCATGGCCGTGCGCACCTTCATCTCGCCTTTCGATCCGCTCGTCATTCGCGAGACCTTGATGCGCGAGCACTATCGCGGCGGCCAGAGTTTCTACGTCTGCCCGCGGCTCAGCGACCTCTCGGAAATCCATGATTTCCTGCGCCAGGACGTGCCGGAGCTGAAGGTCGCCGTCGCGCATGGCCAGATGCCGGCCACCGAACTCGAAGACATCATGAATGCCTTCTACGAAGGCCGCTACGACGTGCTGCTTTCGACGACCATCGTCGAATCCGGCCTTGATGTGCCGACGGCGAACACGATGATCATCCACCGGGCCGACATGTTCGGCCTTGCCCAGCTCTACCAGCTGCGCGGCCGCGTCGGCCGGTCGAAGGTGCGCGCCTTCGCGCTCCTGACGCTGCCGGTCAACCGCACGCTGACGGGCACGGCCGAGCGCCGCCTGAAGGTGCTGCAATCGCTCGATACGCTCGGCGCGGGCTTCCAGCTTGCCAGCCACGACCTCGACATCCGTGGCGCCGGCAACCTGCTTGGCGAGGAGCAGTCCGGCCATATCAAGGAGGTCGGTTTCGAACTCTACCAGCAGATGCTCGAGGAGGCGGTTGCCGAAATCAAGGGTGACGAGGAGGTCGCCGATAGCGGGTGGTCGCCGCAGATTTCCGTCGGCACGCCGGTGATGATCCCCGACGACTACGTGCCAGACCTGCATCTGCGCCTCGGCCTCTACCGCCGCCTCGGCGAGATCACCGAACTGCGCGATATCGACGCCTTCGGCGCCGAACTCATCGACCGCTTCGGGCCGCTGCCGATCGAGGTGCAGCACCTCCTCAAGATCGTCTACATCAAGTCGCTCTGCCGCGTGGCGAATGTCGAGAAGCTCGATGCCGGACCGAAGGGCGTCGTCGTGCAGTTCCGCCACAAGGAGTTTCCGAACCCGGCGGCGCTGGTCGGCTACATTGCCAAGCAGGGCACGATGGCCAAGATCCGGCCCGACCAGAGCCTGTTCCTCGCCCGTGACTACCCGACGCCGGAAAAGCGGCTGACGGGTGCGGCGCAGGTGATGACGCAGCTTGCAGGGCTTGCGAAACAGTAGGTGCGTTGCGCCTGGATGGAGGATGAAGATGACGACCGCCAATACGTCCGCCACTGTCTACGGCGCCACCTACAGCGTCTATGTCCGCATCGTTCGGATCGCCCTTCACGAAAAGGGCGTGTCCTATGATCTCGTGCCGATCGACGTGTTCGCCGAGCAGGGATTGCCGGCGGACTACCAGGCGCGTCATCCCTTCGGCCGCATTCCCGCTTTCGAGCATGACGGTTTCCGCCTCTACGAGACGAGCGCCATCACCCGCTATGTGGACGAGGCCTTCTCCGGCCCGTCGCTCCAGCCCCGCGATGTCCGTGAACGGGCGCGGATGAACCAGATCGTCGCCATGCTGGACAACTATGCCTATCGGCCGATGGTCTGGGACGTCTATGTCCAGCGCATGGAGACCGAGCCGGCGGATGAGGCGCTCATCGCTGCCGGACTGGAAAAGGCTCGCACCTTCCTTGCGGCGCTTTCGGGCCTGCTCGGCGAGGGGCCCTGGCTGGCCGGATCGGAACCCTCGCTCGCCGATTTTCATGCGGTACCGATGTTTGCCCTGTTCGAGCAGGCACCGGAAGGCACTGCGCTTCTCGCGGAGTTTGCGCAAATCCGGGCCTGGTGGGAGGGGATCAGGACGCGTTCCTCCGTGGCAACGACGGGGGCGTGAGTCCAAAGCTCGGGAAACTTTTCAAACCTGCAGCTTTGCCGGTTCCTGGATCTCGCGGGACTGGAAATTTGAGCATGCGAGATTTTTCTCGTGGAGAATATAGATATGAATAATAGATACAGCGCTTTAGCGTCACTTGTTTACAATATGGACAAACCCGTCGGCCGCTCGTTCGGTGATGTCGAATATTACCGTGCACGACTCCAGGAATGCGGTGGGCCCGTCCTCGAACCGGCAGTGGGCAATGGGCGCGTCTATGTACCGCTTCGCGAGGCGGGCATAGACGTAGACGGGTTCGATGCTTCCGAGGAGATGCTGGCCTATGGCCGGGAGGCGTGTCAGGCCCGCGGCATCGTCGCCAGACTTTCGCAGCAGACCTTCGAGACATTTCATTACGACAGGCGGTTCGCGGCGGCCATCATTCCCGCCGGTTCCTTTCAGCTCATCACCGATGGGAACGATGCGCTCGCCTTCCTCCGGCGCCTTCATGCTCACCTTCTGCCCGGCGGAAGGCTCATCATCGACATAGGCGGGATCGATGGCCTTTTCGGCTCGGCGGCGCCGGCGCGCAGCTGGAAAACCGCAGAAGGCGATCTCCTAACCCTGCTCGACCATCGCGCCGAGCCGGACTATGTGTCCCAGACGACATCGGCGTACCTGCGTTATGAACGGTGGTCGAGAGGGGCACTGCTCGAAAGCGAGCTCGACCTCTTCACGCTGCGCTGGTGGGGCATGCAGGAACTCAGGCTTGCCCTGGAGGCGACCGGGTTTTCCGATGTCATCGTGTCCAGCGACTATGTCTTCGGCCAGGCACCTGGAAAGAACACCGGAACCATGACGTTCGAGGCACGGCGCGGCGGATAGAGGTGCCGCGCCCTCCTGCTCAGTTCTTCCCGATGCGCTCCTGCGCCTTCAGGGCCGCGATTTCACGGAAGGCATTGGTCAGCACGTCCACCGACTGCGCACCCATCACGGCATATTTGTTGTCGATGATGAAGCAGGGAACGCCGGTCACGCCCATGTCGCGGGCCATGCCGATCTCCTCCTTGACCGAATCGACATCCGCGCCGGCCGAAAAGAGCGCAGTGACGACGGCGCGGTCCATGCCGCAGGTCTCGGCTATGTCGAGCAAGACGGCACGATCGCCGACATTGCGGCCCTCCTCGAAATAGGCCTTGAAGAGCGCAACCGCGACGCGGCTCTGCACCTCGGGGCCTTCGATCATCGCCCAGCGCAGCAGGCGGTGGGCGTCGAGCGTGTTCGGGCTGATCTTCACGGCAGGAAAGTCGAAGTCGATGCCGGCTTCCTGGCCGAGCCCCGCCAGCATTTCATGCGCGCGCGCTACCGCCTCCTCGCCACCCAGTTTTTCAGCCAGGTGCTTCTTGTGGTCGACCCCTTCGGCCGGCATGTCGGGATTGAGCTGGTAGGGGCGGAACGTCACGGCGACCGCGAGATCGTCCTTGACCGCCTCGATCGCCTGTTCGAGACGCTTCTTGCCGAGATAGCACCATGGGCAGACGACGTCGGAGACGACATCGATCGTAATGGCTTCCATCTGCATTTCCTTTCAAGGCGCCGGACAATCCCGGCCACCGCGCAGCCGCATGCGCGGTCTGCGTGGCAGTGTCAAACATCTGCGGCGGCGGCGGCCCGATAGGGCGCGCCGTGCTCTTACTGCCGAGATAGGCCGGCTTGCCGCCGCTTTCAACAGGTTACCTGGAGGTAACCCCAATTCTGGGGATAGCCTCTTTTTATTGCACCCGTTCATCCCACCAGACGGGAAGCTGAAAGCCCCAGAGCGGCGTCATGTCCGGGCGGCCGATGTTCTTGTTGCGCGCGATCCATTGCTCGCCGAGATGATAGAGCGGCACGACATAGTTGCCGGACAGCAGCATCCTGTCCTGGGCCCGCACGGCCGAGCCAAAATCCTCTGCCGTGCGGGCGGAAAGGATGGCAGCCATGACGCGGTCGAGGTCGGGATCGGCAACGCCCGCAAAGCTTTCGCTGCCTTCCGTGTCGCGTGCCTGCGATCCCCAGCGCCGCACCTGTTCGAGGCCCGGCGACAGGGAGGAGAGGAAGGCCTTCATGATGACGTCGTAGTCGAAAGTCTGGCTCCGGCTCTGGTACTGCGAATCATCGACGGTCCTGAGCGTGATGCGAATGCCGAGCGCGCCCAGGAAGCGCTGGTAGGCGAGGGCGAGTTTTTCCTGATCGGCATTCTGCGTCATGATCTCGAAGGCGAGCGGCTTGCCCGAGGCATCGACCATGCGGCCATCCTTGATGGAATAGCCGGCAGCTTTGAAATGGTTCATCGCCTCGCGCAGCACCTTGCGGTCGCGGCCCGAACCATCGGTTACCGGTAGACGGTAGGTGCCGTCGAGGATGGCCGGATCGATCCGGCTCGCCGCATCGCCGAGGATCTCGCGCTCCCGTGCGTCGATCGGTGCGCTGAGCGCGGACAGCGCGGTGTTCTGCCAAAAGCTTTCCGTGCGGGTATAGGCGTTTTCAAACAGGCTGCGGTTGACCCATTCGAAGTCGAAGGCATAGAGCAGCGCCTTGCGCAGTTCCGCGTTCTGGAACATCGGACGCCTTGTGTTGAAGACGAAGCCGAACATGACGGGCGGCAGCTTCGATTTCACGGCATCCTTGATGACCGTACCGGACTGGACAGCGGGGAAATCGTAGCCGCGCGCCCATTTGGTCGGATTGCCTTCCTGGTAGATGTCGACCGCGCCCTTCTTGAAGGCCTCGAACAGCGAGTTGTCCTGCAGGAAGTACTCCACCGAGATTTCGTCGTAGTTATCGAAACCGACCTTGGAGGGGATGTCCTTGCCCCAATAGTTCTGATCGCGCTCGTAGACGATGCGCTCGCCGGGGTTCACCAGCTTGACCTTGTAGGGGCCGGAGCCGAGCGGCAGGGCGAGCGACGACCGGTCGAACGTCTCCACATCGGTGGCGTGCTTCGGCAGGATCGGCGAGAGTGCGATCAGGAGCGGTGCCTCGCGGTCACCCTTGTCGTTGAAGGTGAAGCGGACGCTGTTGTCGCCGGTCTTTTCGAGTTTTTCCACGCTGTTCAGGCGGATGCTGAAGGGCGCGCGGCCCTTGTCCCGCATCAGCTCGAAGGTGAAGATGACGTCCTCGGGCGTCACCGGCTTGCCGTCCGCCCAGCGTGCCTTCGGGTTGAGGTGGAACTCGACGAAGCTGCGATCGTCGTCCCACTCCACGCTTTCGGCCAGAAGGCCGTACATGGTGAAGGCCTCGTCGCGCGAGCGCACCATCAGCGATTCGTAGACGAGATTGCCGAATTCGGGGTCCCACATGCCGCGCGCCGTGGTGCGCATGCTCTTGAGAATGAAGGGATTGAGGCTATCGAAAGTGCCGACGACGCCGTAGGAGATGCGCCCGCCCTTCTTCACGTCCGGATCGACGTAGCTGAAATGCTTGTAGTCCGCCGGCAGGGCCGGCGCGCCGTGCATGGCGATGCCGTGAACCGGGGCGGCATGGGCGAAGGTCGCGGGCAGGCCGAGAAGGCAGGCGGCAAGGGCCGTCAGGAAGGGGCGCAATTGTGTCTCCTCGTGGGGTCCGGATGATTCTTTGCCATTATACGCGCTTGAAACGGGACGGCAGCGTGGCAGGTGAGGGAAATCGAATACACGCGGGAATTTCATCAAGAAAGGCTGGATATCCGGCGCGGCCCATTGTAACAGGGTTCCCCGAAGCGGGTCATGCAAATGCCTCATTTCGCCGACAGGAGAGCGCACGGCTGACCAAATCGCCCGAAAGGGACCCAAAGGGGGCGCTGTCGCTCCGGCACCGGATTTTCAGGAGACCGAAATCGTTATGATCTTCACATCGCACCTCATCAAGCGGACCGTGCTTTCCGCCTTTGCTGCTTCCGTTGCCCTGGCGGCTGCTCCTTCCGCTTCGCTGGCACAGCAGCAGGCAGCTGTTCCGCCGAAGGGCTGGTTCAAGGTCTGCACCAAGCAGGAAGATAACGACGTCTGCATCGTGCAGAACCTGCTGACGGCCAATAGCGGCCAGCTCATCACCGCAGTCGGCCTCATCACCGTTGCCGGCAAGACCAACCGCAAGATCATGCAGGTCTCGGTGCCGAGCGCCCGTCTGATCCCGCCGGGCGTTCAGATGCAGATCGACGGTGGCAAGGCCCAGAAGCTCGACTACGCCATCTGCATGCCCGACAAGTGCGTCGCCGAAGTGCCGCTGACCGACCAGATGCTCGCCAGCCTCAAGAAGGGCGGCGAACTCGTCCTGACCTCGGTCAACTTCCAGCGCGCGCCGAACCCGATCAAGATTTCGCTTGAAGGCTTCACCGGCGTGTTCGACGGCGAAGCGATCCAGCAGTCGCAGCTCGAAGAGCGCCAGCGTCTGCTGCAGGAAGAAATGCAGAAGAAGGCGGAAGAAGCCCGCAAGAAGCTCGAGGAAGCCCAGAAGGCTGCCAAGAGCCAGTAAGCGAGACGCTTCGCAAGACTTATGAAAAACCCGGCCATCGGCCGGGTTTTTTGTTGGGCGAAGCAGGGGCGGTTGGCCGAAGCGCGCGGCTTCAGTGAAAGATGCCGCTCTGCTCCTTCCAGCGATAATGCCCCTTGTCCACATCCATCAGGGCGCGGACCTGCGGATGGCGGATCGGCTTGCCGCTCTCGTCGGGCACGAGATTCTGTTCCGAGACATAGGCGACATATTCCGTGTCCTCGTTCTCCGCGAAGAGATGATAGAACGGTTGATCCTTCGATGGCCGGATTTCGGCGGGAATGGCATTCCACCACTCCTCCGTGTTGGCGAATTCCGGGTCGACGTCAAAGATCACGCCACGGAAGGGGAAAACCCGATGGCGGACGATGTCGCCAATGGCAAATTTTGCGTTACGCATCTTCATGGCGTACCTACCTTTCCACTTATATTTGGGTAAATACGCCGAAACATCAATAGTTCAGCCGCCTGACACGTCTTTATCCAAGGGGGTGGGGCGCTTGCGCCACCGGTGGTTTCGGCGTACCTCGAAAGGGGGCGTCTCGCGTGGATCGGGTGGCATGAACAATCAATGGGGCAGGAGCGGTAACGGATCGGCGGCAAGCAGCGGCGTCGGGGGCATCCTCTTCGCCTCCGTGATATGTCTGGCGCTTGGGGCCGCCGGCGGCTACGGCGCCTTCCGGCTGATGGACGACGCCATTCCGCGCAGCGAGATCGACGCGCGCGACACGCGCATTGCCGACCTTGCGCGCGAACTCGACGCCCGCGCCGCTCAGGTCGAGGAAAGTACCCAGAAGGCACAGGCGCTGACCGAGGAGAGCGGCAAGCTCAAACGCCAGGTCGAGGCCCTGCGCAAGGATGCGAATGCATCGGATTCGGATGTGGCGACGATCGCCGCCGAACGCACCAAGCTTGCGCAGGAGGTCGTGCCCGCGCTTGAGAACGAGATCGAACTGCTCGGCCAGCGCGTCGCGGATGCCGAGGCGCAGCGGAAGAAGGCCGAGGAGGCCGTCAAGGACCGCGAGCGGCGCCTTTCGCTCCAGACCGACAAGATCGCCGGTCTTGAAAAGACCTGCACCCAGCAGGCTGCCGCGCGCGGCGCTGAGGCCGAAACGCTGAAGGCCGAGACCGCCAGCCTGCGTGAGGAGCTGGACAAGGTTCGCAAGGCCGAAGAGGCGCTGCGCACGAAGAACCTCCCGGCGCTGGCAGACGAGATCAAGCGCAAGGACACGGAAATCGCGGCCCTTGGCGAGCGCACCAGGGCTCTGACGGGGCAGGTCGAAGCGCTCGAGGCCGCGAGCTGCATGGCGCTGCCGAAGGAACCGAACGACAATGGCCGCAAGACGGTGCCGGAGAAGGAGGCGACCGGCGAGGCCGCCCGGGATGCCGTCATCCCGACCCTCAACCCGCGCAACGGCGCACGGGTGGCCGAAGCGATGCGCGAAACGCCCGGTCTCGATGCCTTGACCAGCGTACAACGCGACCAGCTCGAACGCTCGCTTGCGGCCGGCGAATGCGTGACGAGCGCGCTTGGCGGCGTCTTCCGCCGCATCCCGGTTCTTGCGCTGCGAAACCTGATGCGCGACCTCGACAGTGACTGCTGAGCCGTAACCTTGAACGTATCCTCTAAGGGAGACCAGGAATGAAGCGATCTGTTCTTTTGGCCGTGCTCGGACTGGCGCTTTCCACCGCGGGCACTTTCGCCGCGGATTTCGAGCGCAACATCATGACCGGCGGCCCGCAGGGCACCTATATCAAGATCGGCCGCGATATCGCCGCGCTCGGGGCCGAATGCGGCCAGACGCTCAATGTGCTGGAAAGCGCGGGATCGCTGGAGAATTTCGTCGGCGTGCGCAATCGCCGCAACACCCAGTTCGGCATCGTCCAGAGCGACGTGCTCGAATATCTGAAGACCTTCGAGAAGAACGATCCGGAGGTGCAGAAGGCCGTCAAGGGCGTGCGCATCATGTTCCCGCTCTACAACGAGGAGATCCACGTCCTCGCGCGCACCGACATTGGCAGCCTGAAGGATCTCGCCGGCAAGAAGGTGGCTGTCGGCAAGAAGGATTCGGGCACCTTCCTCACCGCCACGCTCATCATGGACATCCTTCAGGTCAAGGCCGGCGAGCGCATGGACATCAACCCGGACGAGGCGCTGCCGAAGCTTGTCTCCGGCGAGATCGACGCCTTCTTCTACGTTGCCGGCGCGCCCGCCTCGCTCTTTACCGGCAACGCCATCGACAAGACGAAATTCCACCTGGTACCGATCACCGAGGCGCCGCTGCTGGCCACCTATACGCCCTCGCGCATCGAGCCCGGCACCTATTCCTTCCAGGACAAGCCGGTGGATCTTATCGCCGTCAAGGCGGTGATGATGACCTACGACTACGACACGAAGCGCAACGCCTATCACCGCGACAGCTGCAAGACGGTGGCGGACTTCTCCAACCTCATCGTCACCGGCCTCGACAAGCTGAAGACGACGGGCCATCCGAAGTGGAAGACGGTGGATCTCACCGCGCTGCCGCCGGGCTGGCAGGTCGGCGTCTGCGTGAAGGCCGGCATGGCGCTCGACTACAAGCCCGCCTGCAAGCCCGCTGCGGCTGCCACCAGCGCGACGGACGACAGCAACGAGGAATATCTCAACCTGTTGAAGCAGCGGCTCCAGCCGTAGGCAGGGCATTCCCGCGCCGCCGCGACGCTCCGCGATAAACAAAAAACCCGGCCAGAGGCCGGGTTTTTCGTCGTGGGTCGCTGCCGATCAGGCGGAGTAGTACATGTCGAACTCGACCGGGTGCGGGGTCATTTCGAAGCGCATGACTTCCACCATCTTCAGCTCGATGTAGCTGTCGATCTGGTCGTCGTCGAAGACGCCGCCGGCGGTCAGGTACTTGCGGTCCTTGTCGAGGCTTTCCAGCGCTTCGCGCAGCGAGCCGCAGACGGTCGGGATCTTCTTCAGTTCCTTCGGCGGCAGGTCGTAGAGATCCTTGTCCATGGCCTTGCCGGGATGGATCTTGTTCTTGATGCCGTCGAGGCCGGCCATCAGCATGGCGGCAAAGCCGAGATAGGGGTTGCCGAGCGGGTCGGGGAAGCGGATTTCGACGCGCTTGGACTTCGGACCGGTGCCGAACGGAATGCGGCACGAGGCCGAGCGGTTGCGGGCCGAATAGGCGAGCAGGACCGGCGCCTCATAGCCCGGGACGAGACGCTTGTAGGAGTTCGTCGTCGGGTTGGTGAAGGCGTTGATCGACTTGGCATGCTTGATGATGCCGCCGATGAAGTAGAGGCACGATTCCGACAGGCCGGCATATTCGTCACCGGCGAACTGCGGCTTCGAATCCTTCCAGATCGACAGGTGGACGTGCATGCCCGAGCCGTTGTCGCCGAAAATCGGCTTCGGCATGAAGGTGGCCGTCTTGCCATAGGCATTGGCGACCTGGTGCACGACGTACTTGTAGATCTGCACCTTGTCGGCGCTGCGCACCAGCGTGTCGAACTTGACGCCGAGCTCGTGCTGGGCGGCGGCCACTTCGTGGTGCTGCTTCTCGACGGTGACGCCCATCTCGGTGAGGACCGTCAGCATTTCGGAGCGCATGTCCTGGCAGCTGTCGACCGGCGGAACCGGGAAGTAGCCGCCCTTGACGCGCGGGCGATGGCCGAGGTTACCGGTCTCGTAGTCGGTGTCGTCGTTGGACGGCAGCTCGGAACTGTCCAGCTTGAAGCCGGTGTTGTACGGGTCGGCCTTGTACTTCACGTCGTCGAAGACGAAGAATTCCGGTTCCGGGCCGGCATAGACGGTGTCGCCGATGCCCGAGGCCTTGAGATAGGCTTCCGCCTTCTTGGCCGTGCCGCGCGGATCGCGGTTGTAGCTCTCGCCGGAGACCGGATCGAGGATATCGCACATGATGACCATGGTGGACTGCGCGAAGAACGGATCCATGTGCACGGTCGCCGGGTCGGGCATCAGCACCATGTCGGACTCGTTGATCGCCTTCCAGCCGCCGATCGAGGAGCCGTCGAACATGACGCCGTCGGCGAACATGTCCTCGTCGACGCAGCCGACGTCCATCGTGACGTGATGCAGCTTGCCCTTCGGGTCGGTGAAGCGCAGATCGACGAACTTGACGTCGTTTTCCTTGATCTGCTTGAGGATTTCATTGGCAGTCGTCATTGTGTCGCGTTCCTGTGTGAGATGACGAGATGAAAGCCGCAGCCGGATGGCCGGGCGGGATTAGATGGCGTCGACGCCGGTTTCGCCGGTGCGGATGCGGATGACTTCTTCGACGTTGGAGACAAAGATCTTGCCATCGCCGATGCGGCCGGTCTGGGCCGCGTTGCGGATCGCCTCGATGACCGCCTCCGCATTTTCGTCCGCCAGAACGACCTCGACCTTAACCTTGGGCAGGAAGTCGACAACGTATTCGGCGCCACGGTAGAGTTCCGTGTGGCCCTTTTGGCGTCCAAAGCCCTTCGCCTCGGTGACGGTGATACCCTGCAGGCCAACTTCCTGAAGGGCTTCCTTCACCTCATCGAGCTTGAAGGGCTTGATGATCGCTTCGATCTTTTTCATGAGAAAATGTCTCTCCGCTTCTCCCGTTTGCGCGCGGTGTGCGCCCGCTGCACAATCAAATGCACGTATCATGCCAACTTGAGCAAAACCTATGCCGGATCGGATGAAATCCGTGTCCGGTGTGTTCCTGCCCGTCCTCACGCCGTGGATGATGCGGCTTTCCGGGCGAAAGGGCCAGCGGAATCTGCCTAAAAATTGTCACTTTTCGCCATCGTGGGCTGCTGCGAGGCGTGGAGCCGACTGACCTGCCGCGTAAAGCTGCAATTTTGAGCATATCGAATATGCAGATGCATAAAAAACAGGCTTGATGTCGGACCGATCCCCGGGCTTGTTTCCGCCATGGCTTTGCGCGCATGGTGGCGACATGCACAAGGACATGGACACACTCATCGTCACGCCCGAGGATATGGGCCGGATCGACCGGGCCGCGGCCCTCAGCCTCTCGAGCTACGGTCTTATGGAACGGGCAGGGCAGGCGGTTGCCGCCGCCGCCTTGCGCCGCTTTCCGGGCGCGCTGCGCTTTGTCGTGCTCTGCGGGCCGGGCAACAATGGCGGCGACGGATATGTCGCGGCCGGCGCCCTGCTGGGGGCGGGGGCCTGCGTCGCCGTGCATGCGCTCGGGGAGCCCTCGGCCCTGGCAGGGGATGCCGCAAGCGCCTTCGCCCGATTTTCCGGCTCCGTCCTGCCCCTGGCGGCCTACAGGCCCACCGCAGGCGACGTCGTTGTCGATGCGCTGTTCGGCGCGGGGCTTTCGCGGGATGTGCCCCAGGCGGTCGCAGAGACGATCGACGCCGTTTGTCGCAGCACCATTCCGGTTCTGGCGGTGGATCTTCCGTCAGGCGTCGACGGCCGGACCGGGCGGGTGCGGGGCACGGCCTTCGCGGCGACCGCGACAGTCACCTTCATGTGCCGCAAGCCGGGCCATCTGCTTATGCCCGGCCGCAGCCTCGCGGGCGAGCTCGAAGTCTTCGACATCGGCATCCCCGCGCGCCTTCTGGCCCGGCATGCGGAGCATATGCGCGTGAATACGCCGGCAATCTGGCGTCTCGCGCTGCCCTTGCAGGGCAGCGGTACCCACAAATACGAACGTGGCCATCTTGCCGTCTTTTCCGGTCCGGCCATGGCCACGGGCGCCGCGCGCCTCTCCGTTGCGGCCGGCCTTCGCGCCGGTGCCGGCCTTGTCACGCTGCTTTCCCCGCGGGAAGCGCTTTCCGTAAATGCCGCACAGCTGACCGCGGCGATGCTGAAGCCCGTCGATAGCGACGACGACCTCTTAGCCCTCATCGACGACGCACGGCTGCAGACCTTCGTGCTCGGTCCCGGCTTCGGCGACGGCGCGCGGGCGAGGGACTATGTGCGCCTCATCGCCGACAACGGCCGGCGCCTGGTGCTCGACGCCGACGGCATCAGCGCCTTCCGCGAGGATCCGGCGATGCTCTTTTCACGCTTCTCCACCGGCGCCCCGCGGCTGGTGCTGACGCCGCACGACGGCGAGTTCGCGCGCCTCTTTCCGGACCTTGCGATGGACGAGGCCCTTTCGAAAATCGACCGTGCGCGCAAAGCCGCCGCGCGCAGCAACGGCATCGTGATCCTCAAGGGGGCAGACACCGTGATCGCCGCGCCGGATGGCCGGGTCCTCGTCAACGAAAACGCGCCGCCCTGGCTGGCGACGGCCGGTTCCGGCGATGTGCTTGCCGGCATCGTCGGTGCGCATCTTGCCCAGGGCATGCCCGCTTTCGAAGCGGCCGCCAGCGCCGTCTGGCGCCATGGCGAAGCGGGTCGCGTGGCGGGCGAGGGGCTGACGGCGGAGGATCTGCCGGACACCATTCCGCCCTGGCCAGCATAACGACCCTGCCGGCTGCCTATGTCTTGAACGGAACCGGGAATGAGGGAGACCGGCATGATCGTCCAGGCCTGCATCAACGGTGCCCGCCCCGCGGACTACCATCCGTGCCTGCCGCTGACGGCGGAGGCGATGGCGATCGATGCCGCGGCCTGCATTGCCGCCGGCGCGGCGGAGCTCCACATCCATCCGCGCGGCCCGGACGGGCGCGAGAGCCTGGCGGCGGTCGACGAGACGGTGCGCGCCGTGCGTGAACGATGCCCCGGCACATTCATCGGGGTGTCGACAGGCGCCTGGATCGAAGGTGACCCCGCGCGCACACGCAGCCTCATTGCGGCATGGCAGGAACGTCCCGACTACGCCTCGGTCAATCTCTCCGAACCGGACGCGCCCGCGGTCATCGACCTGCTGCACCAGACAGGCGTCGGCGTCGAGGCGGGGCTGGCGCGCGTCGCGGATGCGGAACGGTTCGTCGCGCTGCCGGCGTGCCGGCGCGCACTGCGCGTCCTCATCGAGATTGATCAGGAACAGGATTTTCGAAGCGCGGACGCCATCGTGGACGGGATCGCCCGGGTTCTCGCAAAGGCCGGTGTCCGCCGGCCGATCCTCCTGCACGGAGCAGATTTGACTGTCTGGCATTTCGTCCGGCGCGCACACCGGGAACGCTGGTCCACGCGGGTCGGCCTGGAAGACGGCTGCCTGCGCCTCGACGGCGAGAGAGCCGCTGGAAACGCCGACATGGTTTCCGATGCCGTCCGGCTTTTCCGCTCGGCGGTTCCGGGCTGACGCCCGTGCCGAAGAGGGCACGGGCGGGCGGCGGTCCGTCTCAGCCGGTACGCCGCTGCAGTTCGCGTGCACCGTTCGGTGCGTTCACCTTGCCTGAGGTGATGAAGAAGGCGAAAACGTCGCGGGGTTTCTCCGCCAGCTTGGTCGCCGGGTCGATCTTCGGCAGATCGGTCGGTTCGCCGCCGCCGGACCAGGCCTTGAGCCGCTCCGCCCATTCGTCGAGCGCTTCCGGTGGATAGCAGGTCTCGACGTCGTCGGAGCCCTTCTGCAGGCGGGCATAGACGAAATCCGCCGTGACGTCGGCGATCTCGGGATAGTCCATATGCTGGGCGTAGACGATCGCCGCGTTGTATTTGCGGGCAAGCGCCGCGAATTCTGGCACGAGGAACGTTTCGTTGCGCACCTCCAGCGCGTGTTTCAGCGCGAGGCCGTCCAGCTTCTCCGGCAGGAGCTTCAGGAAGCCCTCGAAGTCCTCCGGCTCGAACTTTTTCGTCGGCGGGAACTGCCAGAGGATCGGGCCGAGATGGTCGCCGAGCTCGGTGAGCCCCTGCGTCAGGAACTTTTCGACGGATTCGCCGCCATCGGCGAGAACCTTGCGGTTCGTCGTGAAGCGGCTCGCCTTCAGCGAGAAGATGAAGCCGTCAGGCACTTCGGAGGCCCATTTGGCAAAAGTTTCCGGCTTCTGTGAGGCGTAATAGGTGCCGTTGACCTCGATCGAGGTCAATTCGCGGCTGGCGAATTCGAGCTGGCGCTTCTTCGGCAGTTTTTCGGGATAGAACGTGCCTTCCCAGGGATCGAAGGTCCAGCCACCGATGCCGGTTCTGATGGTGCCGGATGTGCTCATGTCAGTTCTCCTCGACAGACAGATGGCGGCGCCTTTCAAGCGGGCGCGATGAAGGGCTGGGAAATCTCCTGAAACACCGGCAAGGCTTCCATGCCGGCGCAATGGGCGGCCAGGGCGGGGTAGCGCGCCGGATCGACCAGGCCGGGATGGGCCTCGCTGACATGCCGCCAGGCGCAGGCGACGGCAATATCCGCATGGGTCAGCCGGCCGAACCAGCGCTCTCCCGGCCGCGCCGCGCGCTCGGCGTCCAGCGCCGCCAGCACGGTCAGGATCTGCGCGCGGCAGCGTTCGACGAAATAGGTCGACGGCGCCTCGTGCAGGTGCAGTTCATAGAACAGGCTGACGCCCTTGTCGGCGAAACCGGTTGCGAAGGTCATCACCTTCAGCGCCTGCCGTCGCTCGGGTTCGGCCTGCGGAAGAAGACGGCTCTCCGGCGGGACAAGGCCATCGAGGTAGTCGAGGATGGAATGGCTGTCGGCCACCACATCGCCATCGTCGAGCACGAGCGTCGGCACCCGCATCAGCGGGTTGGCCGCCTGCACCCTGACGCCCTCGCTGAACACCGACCAGGGCCGGTGCTCGAAGGGGAGGCCATAGAGTTTCAGCGCGATGCCGACACGGCGCACATAGGACGAATCATACTGGCCGATCAGGATCATGGCGCTATTCCGCCGCGATCGTCTTCATCGGCCGCCGCTCCAGCAGCTCCCTCAGGAAATGGCCGGTATAGGAGCGTTCCACCTTCACGACATCCTCGGGTGTTCCCTCGGCGATCACCTCGCCGCCGCCATCGCCGCCCTCGGGGCCGAAGTCGATGATCCAGTCCGCGGTCTTGATGACCTCCAGATTGTGTTCGATGACGACGACCGAATTGCCCTGGTTGACGAGCTCGTGCAGCACTTCGAGCAGCTTTGCCACGTCGTGGAAGTGCAGGCCCGTCGTCGGCTCGTCGAGGATGTAGAGCGTGCGGCCGGTCGAGCGCTTCGACAGCTCCTTGGCGAGCTTGACGCGCTGCGCCTCGCCGCCCGACAGGGTGTTCGCCTGCTGGCCGACCTTGATGTAACCGAGGCCAACCTGGTTCAGCGTCACCAGCTTGTCGCGCACGGCCGGCACGGCGGCAAAGAACTCGACGCCTTCCTCCACGGTCATGTCGAGCACGTCGGCGATCGACTTGCCCTTGAAGGTGACGTCGAGGGTTTCGCGGTTGTAGCGCTTGCCGTGGCAGACGTCGCAGGTGACGTAGACGTCGGGCAGGAAGTGCATCTCGATCTTGATGACGCCGTCGCCCTGGCAGGCCTCGCAGCGCCCGCCCTTGACGTTGAAGGAGAAGCGGCCGGGCTGGTAGCCGCGCGCCTTCGCTTCCGGCAGGCCGGCGAACCAGTCGCGGATCGGCGTGAAGGCGCCGGTATAGGTCGCCGGGTTCGAACGCGGCGTGCGGCCGATCGGCGACTGGTCGATGTCGATGACCTTGTCGATATATTCGAACCCGTCGATGCGCTCGTGTTCGGCAGGGATTTCCCGTGCGCCCATGATGCGGCGGGCGGCCGACTTGTAGAGCGTTTCGATCAGGAAGGTCGACTTGCCGCCGCCGGAAACCCCGGTCACTGCGGTGAAGACGCCGAGCGGGATCGATGCGGTAACATTCTTCAGGTTGTTCGCTTTCGCGCCGACGACCTTGATTTCCTTCTTTTTCTTCGGCTTGCGGCGCTCCCCGGGGATCGCCACGGAAAGTTCGCCGGAAAGGTATTTTCCGGTCAGCGACGCCGGATTGGCGATCACCTCGCCGGGCGTGCCCTGCGCGATCACCTCGCCGCCATGGATACCGGCGGCGGGGCCGATATCGACCACATAGTCCGCCGTCAGGATTGCATCCTCGTCATGCTCGACGACGATGACCGTGTTGCCGATGTCGCGCAGATGCCGGAGCGTGTCGAGCAGGCGCGCATTGTCGCGCTGGTGCAGACCGATGGAGGGCTCGTCCAGTACGTAGAGCACGCCCGTGAGGCCCGAACCGATCTGCGAGGCGAGGCGGATGCGCTGGCTCTCGCCGCCCGAAAGCGTTCCCGAATTGCGCGACAGCGAGAGATATTCGAGGCCGACATCGTTGAGGAAGCGCAGGCGCTCGCGGATTTCCTTGAGGATTCGGACGGCAATCTCGTTCTGCTTGCTGTTGAGATGCTCCGGCAGCGCCTCGAACCAGTCGCGCGCGACGCGGATCGACATGGCCGTCGCTTCGCCGATATGCAGCTTGTTGATCTTGACGGCCAGCGCCTCGGGCTTCAGACGGAAGCCGTTGCAGGCCGGGCAGGGGGCCGCCGACATGTAGCGTTCGATTTCCTCGCGCGACCAGGCGCTGTCCGTTTCCTTCCAGCGGCGTTCGAGGTTCGGCACGATGCCCTCGAAGGTTTTGACCGTCTTGTAGGAACGCGCGCCGTCCTTGTAGTTGAACTCGATCTTTTCCTGCGTGCCGTTGAGGATCGCGCCCTGCGCCGCCGCCGACAGTTCGGACCAGCGGTTCGACAGCTTGAAGCCATAGACGGCGCCGAGCGCTTCCAGCGTCTGGTTGTAGTAGGGCGAGGAGGACTTGGCCCAGGGCGCGATGGCGCCGTCGCGCAGCGTACGCTCCACCTCGGGCACGATGAGGTCGGCGTCGATCTTCTGCTGGCTGCCGAGGCCGTCACAGGTCGGGCAGGCGCCGAAGGGGTTGTTGAACGAGAAGAGCCGGGGCTCGATTTCCGGAATGGTGAAGCCGGAGACAGGGCAGGCGAACTTTTCGGAGAACAGCACGCGCTCGTGCGTTTCGTTCAGCGATTTGTTGGCCGAGCCGCCGGCAGCCGTCTCTTCCACGGGCAGCGGCTTGTCGGCAAATTCTGCGACCGCCAGGCCATCGGCGAGCTTCAGGCTGGTCTCGAGACTGTCCGCAAGGCGCGAGGAAAGGTCGGCGCGCACGACGACGCGGTCGACCACCACGTCGATGTCGTGTTTGTACTTCTTGTCGAGAGCGGGCACGTCGGCGATTTCGTAGAACTGGCCGTCGACCTTGACGCGCTGAAAGCCCTTCTTCATCAGCTCGGCGAGTTCCTTCTTGTACTCGCCCTTGCGGCCGCGCACGACGGGCGCGAGGATGTAGAGGCGCGTGCCTTCGCCGAAATCCACGACACGGTCGACCATCTGGCTGACCGTCTGGCTTTCGATCGGCAGACCCGTCGCCGGCGAATAGGGCACGCCGACGCGCGCGAAGAGCAGGCGCATGTAGTCATAGATCTCGGTGACCGTGCCGACCGTCGAGCGCGGGTTCTTCGAGGTCGTCTTCTGCTCGATGGAAATGGCGGGCGAGAGGCCGTCGATCTGATCGACGTCGGGCTTCTGCATCATCTCGAGGAACTGGCGGGCATAGGCCGACAGGCTCTCGACATAACGGCGCTGGCCCTCGGCATAGATCGTGTCGAAGGCGAGCGACGATTTGCCGGAGCCCGAAAGGCCCGTCATGACGATCAGCTTGTTGCGGGGCAGGTCGAGGTCGATGCCCTTGAGATTGTGTTCGCGGGCGCCGCGAATGGAAATGGTCTTGAGTTCGCTCATGGTGTCCAGCGTCGAAGGTCGTTGCGCATCAAATTCGGATCAGGCCCCTATGTAGGGATCGGACGGGGCCTGTCCATGTGCGGGTCAGAGAATTCCGTGCCCGTTTCCGATTCGGTTGACAAGAGTGTAGGGATTTATTAGAACAAAAAAAGAACAAAAATCTGCAATTCATCTGTGGATTACCACCTCTGCGGGGCGGCGCCGATGGCCGGCAGCCGATAAGATGCCGCATTCGTGTAGTGAAATGATGCCGGGCAATCTGCGCCCGGCGCGACAACGGGAAGTTACGGGTATGGCTGGAAGCGTCAACAAGGTGATCTTGATCGGCAATGTCGGGGCGGACCCGGAAATCCGGCGCACGCAGGACGGTCGGCCGATCGCCAACCTGCGCATCGCCACGTCCGAGACCTGGCGCGACCGCAACAACGGCGAACGTCGCGAGAAGACCGAATGGCACAATGTCGTCGTCTTCAACGAGGGCCTGTGCAAGGTCGTCGAGCAATATGTGAAAAAGGGCGCGAAACTCTACATCGAGGGCGCGCTGCAGACCCGCAAGTGGCAGGACCAGACCGGCAACGATCGCTACTCGACGGAAGTCGTGCTGCAGGGCTTCAACTCGACGCTGACCATGCTGGACGGCCGCGGTGAAGGCGGCGGCGCAAGCCGCGGCGGCGGCGATTTCGGCGGCGCGCCCAACTATGACGACTACGGCTCGCGCCCGTCTTCGGGTGGTGGCGCCAGCGGCGGCGGCAACCGTTCGGGCGGTTCGCTCTCGCGGGACATGGACGACGACATCCCGTTCTGAGGACGGCAGCGAGGCCGGCATTCAGGTCGGCCTCCGCTCAACGCGCGTCCGGCGGGCAGCAATGCGGTAGGAGGTGCGTCATGGGCGACGAGAAGACGGCCGCGGATGTGCTTTTCCTGCGTCCGGGCGAGGGCCGGGCCTATCCACTCGGTCGCATGAACGCAGTGTTCAAGGCGGATCACCACGAAACCGCAAGCGCCTACAGCGTTTCCGAATGGTGGCTGGAGCCGAACACGACAGGGCCGGGCGCCCATTTCCACACCGACAATATCGAGCTTTTTTATGTGATTGCCGGAACGGCCAGCATTCTGGCTGGCGAGGACTGGCTGGAAGCGCCTGCGGGCAGCTTCGTGCGCATCCCGGCCAGTGTCATGCACGACTTCGAGAACCGCACGGATGCGCGTGTCGGTCTGCTCAATGTCTTCCTGCCGGGCGGTTTCGAGGAAAACATGCCGGCCATCGTCAAATGGTTTGCCGACAATCCCTGAGCGCCCTGCCGCAGGGATAGACCATTTCGTATCGGACCGGCTGTTCGGGTGGATGGCCATATGGGCGAAGATGCCAACATCCCGTTCCGGTCGTTCTGACTTTCTTAGTCTCTTCCCGGCATGATCCGGCCGCGGATACGGGGAGCGATCCGTGCCCGGGTCGTCTATTGCATGGCCGGAGGTGCATTTTAGTAAAATTCATTTGTAAAACAGGGGGCTTTCGAATGGGTTTGATCAATTTCATCCAGCGGATACGGGCTGGCAAAACGGATTTCCAGAAGGAGGCGCGCTACGGTCGCGCCAATGCGCGCGCCAGCGACTACATGGCCGTTGCTCAATGGTACGTCGAAAATTGCGACGACCCGCCGCATGTCCTGCAGAATTTCACCGAACTGGACGCCCGCGGCTTCCGGGCCGGGCACAAGGCCATTCTCTATGGATTCCGCAACGACATCGAGCGCAAGCTTGGCCATGCCCGGCATATCGGCACCCGCCAGAACCCCTGGATCGCGGCATTCGAGCGGCCTGCCGACCAGACGGTCTACTGCGCCTATGTGCTTCTGCGGGACGACAAGCAGAACTTCGCGGTGATGAAGCCCTATTGGTTCCTCTCGGCGGGCGAGCAGGAGAAGGACTACCGCTCGGACGTCATGAACGTCATCTGATCCGTGATCGAAGAAGAACATCTGGAGTAGCCGGCAATGCCGAACATGACCGCCATCACGTCCGATCCCGAGAGCTTCCTGAAGAACAACCTGTTGCTGATCCAGTACCAGGCCTATGAATCAGGATACCGCAACCCCGGTGTGAAACGCTTTCTGCTGAACAAGGAAGACGACTTCACCTGCATGCGCAAGGGAACGGGCATCATTTCCCAGTTCAAGGAGAAGACCGTCGATGTCTGGTCGATAAAGTCGACCAATGCGCAGAACGTCAACGGCTGGGACTGCTACTGGCTGCCCTATGACCAGGATTTCAAGCACGTCGTCGTTCTCGAAAGCGACGCCGACGTGATGCTGACGCCGGCGATGGACGGATGCTCGTTCGGCTTCACGAACCATGGCGGTGGCGTCTATTCCGCATCGCACGGAAACCTGCAGACGCCGATGGGGCGCATCGACGAGGCCGGCCTGCGGCAGGGCATGCGCTTCCACAAGTCGACGCTGCACAAGTCCGACTACATGAACGTGCCCGGCCAGACCGACGTCAAGGTCACCATGGTCGGCGTGCGCAAGGGCAATAAGTGGCGCTTCTTCTACCAGCAGTATCTTGACCAGATGGGGGCCTTCTACCTGCTGAATGTCCGGGAACTGAAGGGGTAGTCGTCGCCGTTAGCCGGCGAAGGCCGACTTCACCCCGTCCACCACGAACTGCACCGCCAGCGCCGCGAGGATGACGCCCAGAAGGCGTGTCAGGATCGCGCGGCCGGTCTTGCCGAGGAAGCGGTCGATGCGCTCGGCGATGACCAGTGAGAGGAACAGGATGACGAGGCAGAGCGCGATGACGCCGATAAGGGCGGCGCGCTCGAGCGCAGAGGGGAAGGAACCCGAGGTGAGGATCGTCGCGGAGATCGCGCCCGGACCGGCGATCAGCGGCAGGGCGAGCGGGAAGACGGCGATATTGTGGATGTGATCGCGGGTGATCGCCACCTCGCTGGTCTTCTCCTTCCGCTCGTTGCGGCGCTCGAAGATCATCTCGAAGGCGATCCAGAACAAGAGCAGGCCGCCGGCGATGCGGAAGGCGCCGATGGAGATGCCGAGCAGCGACAGCACGCCGGCGCCCGTCAGTGCGAAGACGGCAAGGATGCAGAAGGCGATGATGCAGCCGCGCAGCGCCACCTGCGTGCGCTGCGGGCGCGTCATGCCGACCGTAAGGCCGAGGAAGATTGGTGCGAGGCCCGGCGGATCGATGGTCACGAGCAGGGTCGTGATCGCATTGACCAGAAGATCGATGTTGAGCATGTCGGGCGTTCCCCTCGCCGTTGCGCGGCCGATTTTCTCCAGCCTTGTCCGGCTATTGTTATGGGAGGGCGCCGCCCAAGGGAAGGGCGGTCGGAGCAATGCGATGCCACCGCCATGAAAATGCGCAAATTGGCGGATTTTACTTGCAAAAGCCTGTTCAAAACCCCTGGCGAAATTGGCGCTCCCAGCGCCGGTAGGCTATAAAATTCTCTTCTGATTCTGAACAACGATCGTGACCGAAATTGACAGACCAATCGACACCCGGCGGCAAGAACCCTCCCGGCATTGAGCCTATTTCCATCATCGAGGAAATGCAGCGGTCCTATCTCGACTACGCCATGAGCGTGATCGTTTCCCGCGCCTTGCCCGATGTGCGCGACGGTCTCAAGCCCGTTCACCGGCGCATTCTCTACTCGATGAGCGAGATGGGCGTCGACTGGAACAAGAAATACGTGAAGTCGGCGCGCGTGACCGGTGACGTGATGGGTAAATACCATCCGCACGGCGACGCTGCGATCTACGATGCCTTGGCGCGCATGGCGCAGGACTGGTCGCTGCGATTGCCCCTGATCGACGGCCAGGGCAATTTCGGTTCGATCGACGGCGACCCGCCGGCCGCCCAGCGCTACACGGAATGCCGCCTGGAAAAGGCCGCCCATTCGCTGCTCGACGATCTCGACAAGGAAACGGTCAACTTCCGCGACAACTACGACGGCACGATGAGCGAGCCGGTCGTCGTTCCCGCAAAATTTCCGAACCTGCTCGTCAACGGCGCTGGCGGCATCGCCGTCGGCATGGCGACGAACATTCCGCCGCACAATCTTGCCGAAGTCATCAACGGCTGCGTCGCGCTGATCGACAATCCGGCGATCGAGCTGCTCGACCTGATGCAGCACATTCCCGGCCCGGACTTTCCGACCGGCGCGCTGATCCTCGGCCGTGCCGGTATCCGTCAGGCCTATGAGACCGGCCGCGGCTCCGTCATCATGCGCGGGCGCGCCCATATCGAGCCGATGCGCGGCGACCGTGAGCAGATCATCGTTACGGAAGTTCCCTTCCAGGTGAACAAGGCGTCGATGATCGAGAAGATGGCCGAGCTGGTGCGCGACAAGCGCATCGAGGGCATCTCCGACCTTCGCGACGAATCCGACCGCCAGGGCTACCGCGTCGTCATCGAGCTGAAGCGCGATGCCAATGCCGAGGTCATCCTCAATCAGCTCTATCGCTACACGCCGCTGCAGACCTCCTTCGGCTGCAACATGGTGGCGCTGAACGGCGGCAAGCCGGAGCAGATGACGCTGCTCGACATGCTGCGCGCCTTTGTCGCCTTCCGCGAAGAAGTCGTCAGCCGCCGCACAAAGTACCTGCTGCGCAAGGCACGCGACCGCGCCCATGTCTTGGTCGGCCTCGCCATTGCCGTCGCCAATATCGATGAGGTGATCAGCCTGATCCGCCGCGCGCCGGACCCGCAGACGGCTCGCGAACAGCTGATGGAGCGCCGCTGGCCGGCGAAAGACGTCGACGTGCTGATCAAGCTCATCGACGACCCGCGCCATCGCATCAACGAGGACCTCACCTACAATCTCTCGGAAGAGCAGGCCCGCGCCATCCTCGAGCTGCGTCTCGCCCGCCTGACGGCTCTCGGCCGCGACGAGATCGACGAGGAGCTCAACAAGATCGGCGAGGAGATCAAGGATTATCTCGATATCCTCTCCTCGCGTCTGCGCATGATGAACATCGTCAAGGATGAGCTCATCGCCGTGCGCGACGAGTTCGGCACGCCGCGCCGCACCGAGATCGCCGAGGGCGGTCCTGATATGGACGACGAGGACCTCATCGCCCGCGAGGACATGGTCGTGACCGTGTCGCATGCCGGCTATGTCAAGCGTGTACCGCTCGCCACCTATCGCGCGCAGCGCCGCGGCGGCAAGGGCCGCTCCGGCATGGCCATGAAGGACGAGGATTTCGCGACCCGCCTCTTCGTCGCCAACACGCACACGCCCGTACTCTTCTTCTCCTCGCGTGGCATCGTCTACAAGGAGAAGGTCTGGCGTCTGCCGATCGGTACGCCGCAGTCCAAGGGCAAGGCGCTGATCAACATGCTGCCACTCACGCCCGGCGAGCGCATTACCACCATCATGCCGCTGCCCGAGGACGAGACGACGTGGGAAAACCTCGACGTCATGTTCGCAACGACCCGCGGCACGGTGCGTCGCAACAAGCTCAGCGACTTCGTCCAGGTCAACCGCAACGGCAAGATCGCGATGAAGCTCGAAGAAGAGGGCGACGAGATCCTCAATGTCGAGACCTGCACGGAGCATGACGACGTGCTGATGACGACGGCGCTCGGCCAGTGCATCCGCTTCCCGGTCGATGACGTGCGCGTCTTCGCCGGCCGCAACTCGGTCGGCGTGCGCGGTATCTCGCTCGGCGGCGGCGACCGCATCATCTCGATGACGATCGTCAGCCATGTCGATGCCGAGCCGTGGGAGCGGGCGGCCTACCTGAAGCGCTCCGCCGCCGAACGCCGCGCCAGCGGTGTCGACGAGGAGGATATCGCATTGGTCGGCGAGGAGGTCGGTGAAATCGGCGACCTCACGGAGGAGCGCTACCAGGAACTCCGGTCCCGCGAGCAGTTCGTCCTCACCGTGTCGCAGAAGGGTTTCGGCAAGCGGTCGTCTTCCTACGATTTCCGCACCTCGGGCCGCGGCGGCAAGGGCATCCGCGCCACCGATACGTCGAAGACCAGCGAGATCGGCGAACTCGTTGCCGCCTTCCCGGTCGAGGAGAAGGACCAGCTCATGCTCGTCTCCGATGGCGGCCAGCTGATCCGCGTGCCGGTCGACGGCATCCGCATCGCAAGTCGCGCGACGAAGGGCGTCACCATCTTCTCGACCGCCAAGGACGAGAAAGTCGTCTCGGTCGAACGCATCAGCGAGCCGGAAGGCGAGGACGATGCCGATGGTACGGGCATTGAAGGCGATGTCGATGCCGGGGATGATGCGACCCCGGTCAGCGAGGAATAGGCCGGGCGAAAGCAGCCCAGCCGTTCCGATTAAACAAGAAAGGGCCTTTCCGGTGTTCACCGGAAAGGCCCTTTTCATGAAACGAAAAAGCCGGACGGGCAGGGAACGACCGTCCGGCTTTTCAAGTGTGCGGGCAGCCCGGAGGGAATGCTACCCGCTCTGACGGTGGCATACGGACTGCGGCAGGTCTTGCGCCGGGGCGCCGTGCCGCAGGGGGCGCTCTCAGACGCCAAAGCCACCTGCTTGGGTTTTCAGCTTGGCCGCCTTCAGGGCTGCGCGGTCGCGTTTCAGTTCAAGAATCGTGCGCGCGAAGTCGATGGTGAAAACGGTGCTGATGAAGATCGTGAAGAGGATGGTGAGCGCGGCCATGGTAAAGTCCCGCTCAGCGCAGCCATTTGCCACGGGCGGCGATTTTCGGCGCTGCCGGACGATCCTCTTCCCGCAACGCATGGATGGTTGCGGCGGTAAGGGCGATGAACATGGTCATGCAGAGTAGAGCCAGGGCCATTGTCGTGTTCCTTCAAGCCTAAGGAAACGCATTACTTGTTTCACTGTATTGTGCCGGGAGAATGCGCGACGGCGACCTTTGTTCCCGGCTTTGATGTTTCTATTTAGACATGGCATGCCTGAAATGCTCTTGAACGGCCCATTCATGCCGCGTTCATGTTCTTGGCAGGGGACAGCGCGGGCTGCGACAGGCCGCGCCCTTGCGGAAAGGGGCCGTCCATGACAAAAGGCGGCAAACGGGACCCCGCCGATGACAGTCGCCTTCTATCCTGGCTCTTTCGATCCGATCACCAATGGCCATATCGACGTTCTGGTGCAGGCGCTGAACGTGGCGCCCAGGGTCATCGTCGCGATCGGCATCCATCCCGGCAAGACACCGCTCTTCTCCTTCGAGGAACGCGCGGATCTCATCCGCACGTCCATTGCCGAGGCACTGCCGGCGCGGGCAGGGGATGTCAGCGTCGTCTCCTTCTCCAACCTGGTCGTCGATGCCGCGCGCCAGCATGGCGCACTCATGCTGATCCGCGGGCTGCGCGACGGTACGGATCTCGACTATGAAATGCAGATGGCCGGCATGAACCGCCAGATGGCGCCGGATGTGCAGACCGTCTTCCTGCCGGCGGGCGTCGCCTCGCGGCCCATTACCGCCACATTGGTCCGCCAGATCGCGGCCATGGGCGGCGATGTCAGCGCGTTCGTCCCGGCGCCCGTCTTTGCGGCGTTGAAAACCCGCAAGAAGGGCTGAGCCCATCATCCTGAACCCCTTAGGGAGCTATCATGAACATCCTCCGTTTCGCCTTTGCAGGAGCCCTGTTCCTTGCGACCACCACCAGCGCCGTCGTTGCCCAGGCGGCCGAATTCATCACGATCCAGTTGAAGGACGGACCCGTCGTCGTCGAACTGAACGACAAGGTCGCACCCAAGCATGTCGAGCGCATCAAGGCGCTGGCGACAGCCGGCGAATATGACAATGTCGCTTTCCACCGCGTGATCGAGGGCTTCATGGCGCAGACCGGCGACGTCCAGTACGGCGATATGTCGGCTGGTTTCCAGCCGGATGCGGCCGGCACGGGCGGCTCCAGCCAGCCGGATCTGCCGCAGGAATTCTCCGACGTGCCCTTCGAGCGCGGCACGGTCGGCATGGCCCGTTCGCAGGACCCGAACTCGGCCAATTCGCAGTTCTTCATCATGTTCGCTCCGGGCGACTTCCTGAACGGCCAGTACACGGTCGTCGGCAAGGTCGTTTCCGGCATGGAGAACGTCGACAAGATCAAGCGCGGCGACGAGGCCAACAATGGCTCGGTCACCGATCCCGACCGGATGATCAAGGTCACCGTCGGCAAGTAATTCACTTTTTGGTGTGCCGCCTGTTGTAATCGCAAAACGGCGACACACCTTTTGCGCAACTGCCTTTGAAGGAGAAAGACCATGGCCGAGATCAAGGATCCGGAAAACACCATCATCATGGAGACCACGAAGGGCAAGGTGGTCATCCAGCTGCTTCCGGATCTCGCACCGGGTCACGTCGCGCGCGTCAAGGAACTGACGCGCGAAGGCGCTTATGACGGCGTCGTCTTCCACCGCGTCATCGAGGACTTCATGGCCCAGACGGGCGACGTGCAGTATGGCAAGACCGGCGGCAAGGACTTCAACCCGGCCCGCGCCGGCATGGGCGGTTCGGAAAAGCCGGACCTGAAGGCCGAGTTCTCCAACATGAGCCATGTGCGCGGCACCTGCTCCATGGCGCGCAGCCAGATGCCGAACTCGGCCAACTCGCAGTTCTTCATCTGCTTCACCGACGCTCCCTGGCTGAACAAGCAGTACTCCGTCTGGGGTCAGGTCATCGAAGGCATGGAAAATATCGACAAGATCAAGCGCGGCGAGCCGGTGCGCGATCCCGACACCATCGTCTCGATGAAGGTTGCCGCAGACGTAGCGGCCTGATAGAGAACCTTTCGTTTTCGACCGCGCTCGCCCCGGCGGGCGCGGTTTTTCTTTGTGCGCTTTTCAAGAGATGACGTCGATATGGCTGCTTTCCTCTGGGCGCTGCTCGGCATTGCGGCGGGCGCGTGCATCGCCATCCAGGCCCCCATCAACGCGCTGCTCGGCCGCGGTCTCGGCATGCCGGCAGCGGCCGCCTTCATCTCGTTCTTCGCGGGCACACTCGTCCTCGCGTGCGTCGTTCTCGCCGTAACCGCCTTCGAGGGCAGGGCGCCGGACTGGCGCGGCCCGGACACCTGGCTCTATTTTGCCGGCGGCGCAATCGGCACGATCTATGTCACGACCGCCATCTTCCTGACGCCGCGCATCGGTGCTGCGGCCGTCATGGCCTTCGCCGTGTCCGGCCAGCTTCTCGCCGGCATCCTGCTCGACCGTGTCGGCTTTCTCGGCATGGCCGTGCGCGAAGTGTCCCTCGGCCGCATCGCGGGGGCAATTCTGCTCGTCGCCGGTGCGCTGATGATCCGTTTTTACTGAGCCCCCCATGCGCGTCGACCTCTTCGATTTCGATCTTCCGGAAGAAAACATCGCCCTGCGCCCGGTGAGCCCGCGCGAAGCGGCACGGCTGCTCGTCGTCGAGCCCGACAGGGATGTGCCCTATCAGGACCGGACTGTCGGTGATCTGCCGTCGCTGCTGCGTCCCGGCGATGCGCTGGTCTTCAACGACACCCGCGTCATCCCCGCCCAGCTCGAAGGCATTCGCCACCGCGACGGCGCCGGCGGCCAGAAGGTCTCCGCGACGCTGCACATGCGCATCGCCGGCGACCGCTGGAAGGCGTTCGCCAGGCCCGGCAAGCGCATCAAGCGCGGCGACCGCATCACCTTCGGCGCAGCGGAAGACCTTTCGGCAACCGTGGAGCAGAAGGGCGAGGGCGGGGAAGTCACCCTGCATTTCGACCTCTCCGGCCCCGATCTCGACCGCGCCATCGCAACCGTCGGCCATATCCCGCTGCCGCCCTACATCGCCTCCAAGCGCGAGGAGGACGAGGCGGACCGCCGCGACTACCAGACGATCTATGCCCGTGAGGAGGGCGCTGTCGCAGCACCCACGGCGGGTCTGCACTTCACCGACGCTCTCTTCGAAAAACTCGACGCGCTCGGCGTTGAAAGGCATTTCGTGACATTGCATGTCGGCGCCGGCACCTTCCTGCCGGTGAAGGCTGACGACACGACCGACCATGTCATGCACGAGGAGATCGGCTACGTCTCCGGGGAAACCGCTGCGGCGCTCAACGCCGTGAGGGCGAGGGGCGGGCGCATCATTTCCGTCGGAACGACCTCGCTGCGCCTTCTCGAAAGCGCTGCTGACGAAGACGGCACGATCCGGCCCTGGTCCGGCGCGACGGGCATCTTCATCACGCCCGGCTACCGTTTCCGCACGGCCGACATGCTGATGACCAACTTCCACCTGCCGAAATCGACGCTCTTCATGCTCGTTTCCGCCTTTTCAGGCCTTGAAACGATGCGCGGCGCCTATGCCCACGCGATCGCCACCGGCTACCGCTTCTATTCCTACGGCGACTCCAGCCTGCTTTTCCGGGACCACCGATGACCGAAACCTTCCAGTTCAAGCTTCTCGCGACCGACGGCAAGGCGCGCCGCGGCGAGGTCTCCATGCCGCGCGGCGTCATCCGCACGCCGGCCTTTATGCCCGTCGGCACGGTGGGCACCGTCAAGGCGATGTATCTCGACCAGGTGCGCGAGCTTGGCGCCGACATCATCCTCGGCAACACCTATCATTTGATGCTGCGTCCCGGTCCGGAACGCGTCGCACGCCTCGGCGGTCTGCACGAGCTCATCCGCTGGCCGCACCCGATCCTCACCGACTCCGGCGGTTTCCAGGTCATGTCGCTCTCCGGCCTGCGCAAGCTCGACGAACAGGGTGTCACCTTCAAGAGCCATGTCGACGGCGCCTTGCACCACATGTCGCCGGAGCGCTCGATCGAGATCCAGGGCCTGCTTGACAGCGATATCCAGATGCAGCTCGATGAATGCGTGGCCCTGCCGGCCTCGCCGAAGGAAATCGAACGCGCGATGGAAATGTCCCTGCGCTGGGCCGAGCGCTGCAAGGTGGCCTTTGGGGATCAGCCGGGCAAGGCGATGTTCGGCATCGTGCAGGGTGGCGACATTCCGCACCTGCGCGTCCGCTCCGCGCAGGCGCTCGCCGAGCTGAACCTCAAGGGTTACGCCATCGGCGGGCTCGCTGTCGGCGAGCCACAGGAGGTCATGCTCGACATGATCGACACCACCATCCCGCATATGCCTTTCGAAAAACCACGCTACCTGATGGGTGTCGGTACGCCTGACGACATGCTGAAATCCGTCGCCCGTGGCATCGACATGTTCGACTGCGTGATGCCGACCCGTTCCGGCCGGCACGGCCTTGCCTTCACCCGCCGCGGCCGCATCAACCTGCGCAATGCCCGTCATGCCGAGGATATGCGCCCGCTTGACGAGGAATCGACGTGCCCGGCGGCGCGCGACTATTCGCGCGCCTATCTGCACCACCTCATCCGCGCCAACGAATCCCTCGGTGGCATGCTGCTCACCTGGAACAACCTGTCCTATTATCAGGACCTGATGGCCGGCATCCGAAAGGCGATCGAGGAGGGGCGTTTTGCCGATTTCATGGCGGAGACGCAGGAGACCTGGGCGAGGGGCGATCTCGCCCCTCTCTGAGGCTCGCGTTTCACGCCTCTGCTGGAATTGCTCAGATTTCAGGCCCCGGCGCGGTGCGCACGATGTGCACGCCGTTGATCTTGTAGCTGCCGTCCGGCTGCTTCACGACCTGGTAGAGCGCCGTCCAGTCCTTGCCATCAGGTCCTGAAATCAGCACCTCCTGCACCACCACGCCGTCGGCGACCTTCGAGCGGCCAAAGGCGAAATTGCCCGGCCGGTAGACCGGCGCATAGCCCTTCTTCACCATGTCGAAAAAGGCATCTTCGGTCGGAAATTTTCCACGGATGGTCGGTGAGGCGAAGGAATAGGCGGCCTTCGCATCGTCGTCCAGGAAGGCGGCTATCTGGCTCTGTATGATGCCCTGCACCGTATCGACGGGCTCCCCCGCCCGTGCGGCGGAGGGTAGGGAAAGCGAAACGCAAAGGAACACGGCGGCAAGCATTTTCATGGCGCACACTCCTTTTCGGATGAAACCAGAATAGCACGGACACCAGAAAAGAACCGCTACGCGATCATCTATGTTTGTTCTTTAAATATTTCCCTTTAAAAACAGTGATTTATATTATGGTATTATTGTTTGGGATCCTTTGTTTGTAGTCCGCTTAAATGCCGGAGGCCTTCCGAAAGAGAATGATCTCGGTTCCCTGATAGGTCGATCGGGAAAACTCGCGGAACCCGTGCCGTCCGGCAAGCCGGATCGAGGCCGTGTTTGCAGGATCGATGATGCAGGTGACCGGCATGCCGCCATGGTTTGCTTCCGCCCAGGGCAGCATTGCCTCCAGCGCCTCGCTGGCATAGCCGCGGCCGTGAGAGCCCGGGAGCAGGCCCCAGCCGGCTTCCAGCGTGTCTTCGATGCTGGGCATCATCTCGCGGCGCATTTCATGGAACCCGGCTTCGCCGACAAGCCGGCCCGACGCCTTTTCGATGATCGCCCAGAAGCCGAAGCCCATGATGCGCCACATGCCGATATGGCGCAGCAGGCGGCCCCAGGACTGTTCGCGGGACAACGGCACGCCACCGATATAGCGCACGACGTCGGGCATGGCCCACATCGCGGTCATGGCATCAAGGTCTTCCGGACGGAAGCCGCGCAAGACGAGACGGTCGGTTTCAAGCAGAGGGATATCGGACATGGGATCGTGTGGCGGGCCGGAAGAAACGGTGATCTAAATATGGATGTTGGCGTCGCGTCGAAAGCCGCTGGCCGAGATTCGCAGCAGTTTACGACGATTTGATCCAGGCCGTCGATATCGTGTCCACAAAGCGGCGATGCTCTGTAAGGAGAGCAGCAGGCAGAACCGAGACAAGCAGGGCCTCAAAGAGCGAAGCTGTTGAAATGATTGGAGTGCTGCACTTGGAAAGCGAAGGTGCCCGGCCAAATGAATAAATCACATAAGATAGATTATGGAACTTACTCCTGTCTGTAAAACCGCCGAACCCTCCAAAAGTCCGGTTTGCGCCTTGACCCTTCACCACCCGTGGCCTTAAGCGAAACGGCAGACGAAACCAACAGCGAAAGCCTGTCCCGATGAGTGAGTTGCGCATTCTCTCCGACGCCCATATCCCGGAACTGCCGAACCGCTACAACGGGAAAGTCCGCGAGAACTACGACCTGCCGGACGGCAGCCGTATCATCATCGCGACGGACCGGCTCAGTGCCTTCGATGTGATCCTTACGGCCATTCCCTTCAAGGGCCAGGTGCTGACGCAGACGGCGCGCTACTGGTTCGAGGAAACCGCCGATATCTGCCCGAACCATGTCATTTCCTATCCCGACCCGAATGTCGTCATCGGCACGCGGCTCGATATCCTGCCCGTCGAGATCGTCGTGCGCGGTTATCTCGCCGGCACGACCAGCACCTCGATCCTGACAAAATACCGCAAGGGCGAGCGCCAGATGTACGGCATCACGCTGCCGGATGGCCTGAGGGACAACGAAAAGCTGCCCGAGCCGATCATCACGCCGACCAGCAAGGCGTTCGACGGCGGCCATGACGAACCGTTGTCCGGCGATGAAATCCTCGCCCAGGGCCTGCTGACGGCAGAACAATGGGAAACCGTGTCGCGCTATGCGCTGGCACTGTTTGCGCGCGGTCAGGCCCGTGCGGCCGAACGCGGGCTGATCCTCGTCGACACCAAGTATGAATTCGGCACGGACAAGGACGGCCGCATCGTGCTTGCCGACGAAATCCACACGCCGGATTCGAGCCGGTACTGGATCGCCGACAGTTACGAGCAGAGTTTTGCGACGGGCGGGCGTCCGGCAAGCTTCGACAAGGATTTCGTGCGCGCCTGGGTCACCGAGCGCTGCGATCCCTACAAGGACCCGATCCCCGAAATCCCGCGCGAGCTCGTCGAGCAGACCTCGAAGGTCTATATTCAAGCTTTCGAGCAGATCACCGGCAAGACTTTTGTGCCCGATCTTTCGGGCGCGACGGTGCTGGAGCGCATCCGCGAGAACCTGAAGCCCTACTTCGCCTGATCGTCCGCAAGCACGATCTCGAAGCTGAGACCATCATACGCCGGTTCGACATGATCCGGCGTTTCCTTTTGTACCGTGTCGTAGTCGAGCGGCACATGCATATGGGTCAGGATGGCGCGCGCCGGCTTCAGCCGTTCAATCCATTCCAAGGCCTGGCTGAGCGACAGATGGCTGGAGTGGAAGCGGTATTGCAGCGCATCGACGATCAGCATGTCGAGGTCTTTGAGGCGCGGGACGGTTTCGCCCGGGAAGTCGCTGATATCGCTGCAATAGGCGACATCGCCGATGCGGAAGCCGAGCGAATGGATGGAGCCGTGCACCTGGAGCAGGGGCTGGAAGGTAATGGCGCCCCCTCGCCCGTCGATCGTCACGGGCCTGTCCATCGGCTCGATCAGGTTCTCCGTCACGATCGGCGGATACATGCTGCCCGGCGGGGTCTTCAGGCAGTAGCCGAAGCCTTCGCGGATGCGCTCCATCGTCACCGGATCGGCCCAGATCGGCACCTGCCTGTGGTTTTGCAGCACAAACCCCCTGATGTCATCGATACCGTGGATATGGTCGGCATGGGCGTGGGTATAGAGCACCGCATCGATGGTTTCGACGCGCGCGGCGATCATCTGCGCGCGGAAATCCGGCCCCGTATCGATGACCACGGTCGTTGTGCCCTCCGGGCCGATCTGCTCGACGAGGAAGGCGGCGCGGGTACGGCGGTTCTTCGGGTTGGCGGGATCGCAGGCGCCCCAGTCACCGGTGATGCGCGGCACGCCGGGCGACGAGCCGCAGCCGAGAATGGTGAAGCGCCGCGTAAAGGCCAAGGTTACACCCGCGGCATCTTGGAAAAAATGCGGAAGGCGTTTTCGGTGGTGATGCGGGCGATCTCGTCTGCGCTGGCGCCGACGGTTTCCGCCAGCACGGCGGCGGTGTGCGCCACATAGGCCGGTTCGTTGCGTTTTCCGCGGTAAGGTTTTGGCGCAAGGTAGGGCGCGTCGGTCTCGACCAGCATGCGTTCCAGCGGCACGGTTTTGGCGATCTCGCGCAGCTCTTCCGATTTCGGGAAAGTGAGGATGCCGGAGAACGAGACGTAGCCGCCCAGCTCCACGCCGATGCGGGCAAGCTCCGGCCCGGACGAGAAGCAGTGCAGCAGGAAGGGAAACGCCCCCTTCCCCGTTTCCTCGGTCAGAATCGCTGCCATGTCCTCATCCGCCGCGCGGCTGTGGATGACCAGCGGTAGCCCGGTCTCCCGCGCGGCGGCGATGTGGTTTCGGAGGCCGATAGCCTGCGCCTCGCGCGGTGCATTGTCGTAAAAATAGTCGAGGCCCGCCTCGCCGATCGCCACGACGCGTGGATGTTTTGACAATTCAACCAGCTCGGAAACCGGAACATCCAGCTCCTCGTCCGCATTGTGCGGGTGGGTGCCGACCGAGCAGAACACCGACGGGTATTTTTCGGCGATCGCCAAAATCGTCGGAAACTTCTTCACCCGTGTCGAGATGGTGATCATCTGCTTTACCCCGGCCGCGTGGGCGCGCGCGACGATGTCGTCGCGCTCCGCCTCGAAATCGGGGAAATCCAGATGGCAATGCGTATCGATCAGCATTTACGCCTCGGGCGCGACATAACGCGGGAAGACCGGGGTCGGCGCGTCCAGCGGCGTGCCGCTGACAAGACGGCCGGCTTCGCCGAGCGCCGCGAAATCGCGCTTTTCGACGGGCGCGGCGACGAGATCGAGCAGCTTGCGGCTGGATTTCGGCATGAAGGGCTGCAAGAGGATCGCGATCTGGCGCACGACTTCCGCCGTCACATAGAGCACGGTGCCCATGCGAACCGGATCGGTCTTCTTCAGTGCCCACGGCGCTTCGCCGGCAAAATAGCGGTCGGCCTCCGAGACGACGGCGATGATCGCCGCCAGCGCCTTGTGGATCTGCTGCTTGCCCATCTCCTCGCGGGTGATCGCATGCAGTGCATCGACCGAGGCGAGCATGGCGCGGTCGGCGTCCGAGAGCGCACCGCATTCCGGCACCTTGCCGTCGCAGTTCTTGACGATCATCGACAGCGAGCGGCTGGCAAGGTTGCCGATGCCGTTGGCGAGGTCCGAGTTGATGCGGGTCGCGATGCCCTCTTCGCTGTAGCTGCCGTCCTGGCCGAAGGAGACTTCGCGCAGGAAAAAGTAGCGGATCGGGTCGAGGCCGAAATGGTTGACGAGGTTGACCGGATCGACCACGTTGCCGAGCGACTTCGACATCTTCTCGCCCTTGTTGAGCAGGAAGCCGTGGGCGAAGACGCGCTCGGGCAGCGGCAGGCCCGCCGACATCAGGAACGCAGGCCAGTAGACGGCGTGGAAGCGGATGATGTCCTTGCCGATGATATGGATGTTCGCCGGCCAGTATTTGGCGCGCGGGCCCTCGGGATCGGTCATGTAGCCGGTCGCGGTGATGTAGTTGGTCAACGCGTCGACCCAGACATACATGACATGGGCAGGATCGCCCGGAACCGGAATGCCCCAGTCGAAGGTGGTGCGCGAGACCGAAAGGTCCTTGAGGCCCGACTTGACGAAGGAGATCACCTCGTTGCGGCGCTCGGCGGGGCCGATGAAATCCGGATTGTCCTCATAGTGCTTCAGGAGCTTTTCCTGATAGTCGGACAGGCGGAAGAAGTAGCTCTCCTCCTCCACCCATTCGACGGGCGTGCCCTGCGGTCCGTAGCGCACGCCGTCGTCGCGCTTCTCCGTCTCGTTTTCCTGGTAATAGGCCTCGTCGCGCACGGAATACCAGCCGGCATAACCGCCCTTGTAGATGTCGCCATTGGCGGCCATGCGGCGCCAGATCTCCGCGCAGGCCTCGTAGTGGCGCTCTTCCGTCGTGCGGATGAAGTCGTCGTTGGACGCATTCAGAAGAACGGCCATATCCTTGAATTCTTTCGAATTCCGGTCAGCGAGTTCACGCGGCGTAATGCCCTCCTTGCGCGCCGTCTGCTGCATCTTCTGGCCGTGCTCGTCCGTGCCAGTCAGGAAGAACACATCGCGCCCATCGAGCCGCTGGTAACGCGCCATGGCGTCCGTCGCGATCAGCTCGTAGGCATGGCCGATATGCGGCTTGCCGTTCGGATAGGAAATGGCGGTCGTGATGTAGAAACGGGACGTGTCGGTCATGAGCGTGCGTTCTGTCTTCGGTTGTGCAATGCCGCAAGGTATTAGACCATGCGGACGGCAAGGGAAACAGCAAGTTTCCTTCCCGAGTGAAAGCGACGCCGTGCGAGGGCTGACTAGACCGGCTTGAACCTTTGAGGCGGCATATGGCAACCCGACACGGTTTCCGGCAAGATCAGGAGGATACTCCCGAGCTTTGGAAGTATCCGCAACACAGCTTCACGCGATGAATAACGCCCTTCAAAGAATTTGAATTCCCTTTCGCAGTCAAATTCGAGACTGGAGCTACCGTTGGAAAACGAACAGTCCTGCGATTCGCAGTGCAATGTCAGTTCTCCCCGGAAATAATCGGAGCGCTTTCCCACCATGAGCGACAGCGAAAGCCCATGCTGCCCCCTTGTGAAAATCTTACATTCTTGCCCAAAGACGCAGTGGACGTCGCCCGTAAATGGTTCGCCGTCTTCCAGTAGAATGGCAACCTGAACAGGAAACTGTACGCCACCGGCGATCTCAGCTGCCTTCGTATCAGCGGCAAAAGAGACCAGCGTGAGAGCGAAAGAAATCAATCGAGCCAGCAAGAATGTCCCCGTGCGCACATTTTACGTAGGGTTGCAAGCGACTATGCCAGAACTGTGACGCGGAAATTCTCGTAGCCGAAAACTAGAGCGATGCCCGGATGTCGTCGAGCACGGTGATGATCGTCTGCTTGCGATCGAGATTGTAGGCCCCCGCGACGGTGATGCGTTCGCCGAGCTGCGAGGAGAGATGGGCAAGGCGGTCGGCGCGGGAGAGGTCGCCGGAGAGCGCGGCGCTGCGGGCGGTGTCCGTCACGAAATCGGTGACATGCTGACAGAAGAACGAAAAGACCGTGTCGCTGTCCTTCGCGGAAAGCACGTCGGCGAGCTTGTGCACGTCGCGGCGCGGCGGCTCGGCCGGAGCCTCCACGATGGTGCGGAAGGCCTCCACGATATCGAAGCCGCCATAGTTGGTGAGTTTGAGCGCTTCGGAAACGCTGCCATGGGCGGCGGACAGCACCTCCCCTGCCCGTGGGCCGGATGGTGATGCACCGAGACTGTCGAGGGCAGCGGCCAGATCGTCCTGCGACAGCGGCGAAAGCGATAGCGGCAGGCAGCGTGAGCGGATGGTCGGCAGGAGTTTTCCGGGGGCGTGGGTCAGCACCAGGAAGAGCGAGCGTTTTGGCGGCTCCTCAAGGATTTTCAGGATGGCGTTGGCGGCGTTGCGGTTGAGATCGTCGGCGGGGTCGATGATGACGATGCGCCAGTTGCCCGTGCCCGATGTCTGCGCGAGGAATTTGCCGGCCTTGCGCACCTCGTCGACCGTGATGAAGGCCTTCACCTTGCCGGTCTTCTCATCGACCGGGCGGCTGAGATGCAGGAGATTGTGCGACGCGCCGGCAGCGAGCTGCCGGGTGATCGGCGATGCGGGCGACGGATCGGCGATCGTTTCCGGCGCTTCTGCGGGCTCCGGATGGTGAAGGACATGGTTGGCGAAACGGAAGGCGAGCGTCGCCTTGCCGATACCCTCGGGGCCCTCGATCAGGATCGCATGGTGCCCTTTGCCGGAGCGGTAAGAGCGCGCGAGAAACGTCGCCGCCTCGGTGTGGCCGAAGAGTTTCGTCTGCTCGGCGGGATGCACTGCGCCGTCGAGAATGCCGGGCCGATCCTCGCTCACGAGATGTGCTCCGGGTCCTGGTTGCCGCGGGCGCTGATGGGCAAAAGCGGTTCGACGAGGGCAAGCACCTCGGCCGCGATCACGTCCTGGGCCTTTGTCGCATCCACCACGCGGCAGCGCAGCGGTTCGCGCTCTGCGATGTCGAGAAAGGCCTCGCGGCGCTTTTCGTGGGTTTCCAGCTCTTCCTTCTCGAAGCGGTCGGGCGCCTCGCTCCCGCTGGCGCCGCGCTTGCGGGCACGCTCGAGGCCGATGGCGGCAGGCAGGTCGAAGATGATCGTACAGTCGGGCACGACCCCGTTGATCGCGACGCGCTCCAGCGCTTCGACGAACGGCTGTTCGAGATTGCCGGTAATGCCCTGATAGACGCGGGAGGAATCCATGAAACGATCGCATAACACGACCGTGCCGGTGGCAAGCGCCGGGCGGATGACCTCTTCGACATGGTCGCTGCGCGCGGCGGCAAAAAGCACGGCCTCCATGCGGATGCCATAAGGCTCGGCGGCACCCGACAGGAGAACGTGACGCACCGCCTCCGCGCCCCTGGAGCCACCCGGCTCACGCGTCATCAGCACGGTGAGGCCGCGTGCGCGCAGGGCTTCGGCCAGAAGCCGGATCTGCGTCGACTTTCCGGCGCCCTCGCCGCCCTCGAACGTGACAAACAAACCCGGTGCGGCCGACAAATCCTGTTTCCGTCTTTCTGCGCGATATCCGGCACGGCCGGCATGACTCGGGACACTACTACCCCATGTTTCCGGCCGGCGAAACGCTTTTCGCCCCGTTGGGGCCTGTCACGTCCAGAAGATGTCAAATCCAGAAGAAGAACAGTTCGATCAGCGCATCGAGCGCCCGCGCCCGCAACGTGCCGACGCCGACGGTGCCCGCCGTCTTTACCGGAACCTCGCGCAAGAGCTGCTTGTCGTTCCAGATTTTCAGCGTGCCGACCGCCTGCCCCGGCGTCACCGGCGCGCGCACCGGCCAGGTGTAGACGACGCGCGCGACGAGCCGCTGCGAATTGTCCTTCGGCAGGAAGACGTCCACCTGCTCGCCGGCGACGAGCGGCACGGTCGCGGTATCGCCGCCATAGACGCTGGCATCCGCGATGGGCTCGCCTTCCTTGAAGAGCGTGCGCCGTTCGAAGGAGGACAGCGCCCATTCGATGATACGACGGGATTCCTCGATGCGCGCCTTGTCATTCTCCATCCCGCTCATGGCAAGCACGAGATGTTTGCCGTCGCGGTTCACGGCGGCGACGACAGAATAGCCGCCCTCCTCCGAAAAGCCGGTGACGAAGCCCGTCACGCCGATGTTGAGCGCCAACAGCGGATTGCGGTTGCGCTGCTTTATCTTGTTCCACTCGAACTCCGGTTCGAGATAGTAGCGCATGTGCTGCGGGTAGGTGGTTTGCAGATGTCGGGCGAGTGTCACCATCTCGCGCATCGTCACTTTGTTGCCAGGGTTCGGCAGGCCGGTGGCGTTGGCAAAGTTTGATTTTACAAGCCCGAGCGCCCTCGCCTCTGCCGTCATCCGTTCGGCAAAGGCCGTTTCCGAACCGGCAAGCCCCTCGGCGAGGATGATGCAGGCGTCGTTGGCGAATTGCACGGTGACCCCACGGACGAGGTCCTCAACGCGCGGGGCGGATTTCAGCGCCGCGAACATCGTGGAGGTGCGCGACGGTGCACCGCCGGTGCGCCAGGCGTATTCGGTAACCGGATAGGTCGTGTCGAGGGTCGCCTCGCCGGCCGAAAGTGCCTTGAAGACGCTTGCCATGGTCATCAGCTTGGCAAGCGAGGCGGCCGGCACCGCGTCATCCTCTGCGCGCGCGAACAGCACCGTGCCGGTCTCCGCCTCGATGAGGTAGACCTGCCTGGCCTTGACGTCGAAACCGGCCTGCGGCGCAGCCGACTGGGCAAACGCTGGGCTCGTAACAGAGAGCAGGAAAATGAGGACGGCGAAAAGGCGGCGATGCATGGCGACTCCGGATGTCGTCACACTCCCACAGCCGCCCGCGATGCGCAAACGGCTTTGGGAACGCGGGCGATCAGCCCGCGTTGTCGGCAAGCGCCGAGAGCGGCGTCAGCCTGCCGTCGATCGTCAGGATGGCATCGAAGGCGCCGGCGGCATCGCGCACGCGCTCGTCCGCATAAGCCGCGGCATAGCTCGGCTCGGCCGAAAGCTGCGGCACGAAGTTCGGCCGCTCGATCGGCATCGGACCGATCTCCGGCAGCATGACGAATTGTTCCATCACCTGGAAGGCGTCGGAGGTCGGTGTCGTCTTGGCGAGCGCCGTCATCGTGCTTTCGGCCGGAACCCTCAGCACGCCCTCGCCCTGGCCGTCGCCCGGTAGCATTCGGTTGTCTGCCGAGGCCACCATGACGCCCGTGGCGATCTGCCCACCCGGATCGACCGCCGGAACACGTGACCCCTTGGTGACGTACGAGGCCATGAGATAGGGCATGTCATTGCCGTCGAGCGGGGCCTTGCCGACATATTGCACCCGCACCTTGGCCGTGCCGGTGCGCTTCATGTCGAGGAGGTCTGCCGTCTTGGAAGAGACGTCAATCACCCGGCCGGCATGGTACGGACCGCGATCGTTGACGCGCACGACGACGGACGTGCCGTTTTCCATGTTCGTGACACGCGCATAGCTCGGCAGCGGGAAGGTCGGATGCGCGGCGGAGAGATGATACTTGTCGTAGACCTCGCCGTTCGCCGTCTTGCGGCCGTGGAAGGCGGAACCATACCAGGAGGCAAGACCGGTCTTGTTGTAGCCCGGCTCTTCCTTCGGCTGATACCACTTGCCGCGAACCTGATAGGCTTTGCCGACTTGGTAGCGGCCGCCGCCCTTCGGCACGGCCTGCCCTTCCTCAACGACGCGCGGGCTCGCCTTCACGCCATATTCCGACTCGGAGAAATATTCCTTGCTGCGCACCTTTTTCTTGGGTGCGGGCGTGGTCGTCGCACAGGCTGCAAGGCCCGCGCAGATCAGCGGAATAGTCAACAACCGCAAGCTCGTGCCGAACCGGGTCGTCTTGATCGTCGATTTTTTATGTCCCACGCCGCTATTGTCCCCGACGGTGCGCCAGCCAACTGCCTTGCCCCTGCAAGTCGGCCGTCAATGCCACTCAGTAAATAACAGTCCGTTAATCATGCCAATAAGATGGCGAAATTGCGAATGGATGGGAACCCCGCAGCAAGCTTCCATGATTCATGGTTTATGCTTGGTTAAATGGGCCGCCCATCCATCATCGTCAGGTTCACGAGGCCTGAACCTGCAGCGCGTCGAAGAGTTGCTCGGGGTCGCGCACGCCATGTCTATAAAGCGTGATGATCGACCGGGCGAGTGACCTTGCGCGGGCTTCGTCGAGGCTCGGGGTGTTTTCCGCCGCCAATCGGGTGAAGACGCCTTGCAGGACGACGAGGTCCTGCGGCTCGAATATGCCGATATGCGTGGGGTCTCGAAGCACGTCCATGGCTGCCTCCCCTGTTCCGCATCCAGCCGGCATTGATTGCTGTCGGGTGCGACCAGGAATCTAGGAGCAGAATGCGTCAGCAACAAGTCGGGAAATCTTGCAGCCCTCGGCCCCGAAGCGGTACAGGGCGGATCGGTTGCCAGCGCCCGATCTCAACCAAAAATTAACCCTGTTCGCAGAGGCTCCGCATAGGGTCGAGATGGCACAGGTAGCCGATTCCGGCCGGATCATCGAAAGCGGAAGAGATGACAGCGGCAGCGACCGGCAATGACGAACACGCCCCCCTCATCTCCCATCGCCTTCTGACGCGACTGACGATCGGCGTTGCCGTGCTGGCGGGCCTGACGGTGGCGATCAGCGTTGCCGGGCGCGTTCTCGGCGAGCGTATCGCGCTGGCCGGTCACACCGAGAATGCCGAGCCTGTCGACGTCGTGATCGGTCAGGACCAGATCCGCCTCCCCGCCAACACGATCCGCTTCGAGGAGCAGCGCCAGACGGGTCGCACCGAACGCGTCGATCTCTACCTCACCTGGCCGGAAATGCGGGGTTACTCCAATGCGGACCGCGGCCGGTTCAACGATGCCAACCGCCCTGAAGGCCTGGTCTTCCTCAATCTTTCGCAGAGCACCATGTCGAAGGACATGTCCGGCCGAATGGGGCCGATCTACAGCCACCTCTTCGGCGATACGTTCGAGCCGGGTCCCGCCGGCCTCGTCCTGCGGCGCCTGAAGGAAAATTCCGGTTATGGCGACGAGGTGTTTTTCACGGGCCGTCTGCCCGACGGCTCCGACTATGCGGTGCGCTGCATGATGCCGGCCGACGAAGCACAGTCGACCAGCGCCGATTGTCAGCGCGATATCCACATCGGCCAGGATCTTTCCGTACTTTACCGTTTTTCGAGCAGACTTTTGCCGCAGTGGCAGGCCATGGAAGTCCGCATTCGGGACTATCTCGGCCGGTCGCTCATCCGCAACGGCCGCCCATCCCCCTCCACCGGCCTTGGCCGATAAAACCGCACCAATCTCAGAAACCAATGATTCATCATAAACCGATTGGTAACGCTATCCCGCTACTGTGCCAGAAATGGTCGATCCGGGAGGTCACGCCCGGGCAACATGTGCAATCCGAGAATGAAGAGTAACGTAGTGTCCCGTTCCGTATTCCTCGATTTCCTCCCCCGCTCCTGCCAGGCAATTGCCACTGCGGCGAAAGGTTTGGTGATGATCGGAATGGTCGCCACCGTCGCCGTCGCTACCCCGGCCGAAGCCAATCCGAAATATTCCGGCATTGTCATCGACGCCAAGACGGGCAAGGTGCTCTACAGCGAGGATGCCGATGCGTTGCGTTATCCCGCATCGCTCACCAAGATGATGACGCTGTACCTCACCTTCGAGGCGCTGGAGGCCGGAAAGATCCGCCTCAACACCCGCGTCCCCTTCTCGAAGAACGCTGCAAGCGAGCCGCCGACAAAACTCGGCGTCGGCGTCGGCAATTCGATCACCGTAGAGCAGGCGATGCTCGGCCTCATCACCCGGTCGGCGAACGACGCCTCCACGGCGCTTGCCGAGTTCCTCGGCGGCTCCGAAGAGCGCTTCGCCCGCATGATGACGCAGAAGGCCCGGGCGCTCGGCATGACGCGTACCGTCTACCGCAACGCCAACGGCCTTCCCAACACGGCGCAGGTAACCACCGCCCGCGACCAGGCCCGCCTCGGCATCGCGCTGCGCCAGCATTTCCCGCAGTATTACGACTATTTCTCGGTGGGCAGCTTCCGCTTCGGCAAGCAGACCATTCGCGGCCACAACCGGCTGCTTGGCACCGTGCGCGGCGTCGATGGCATCAAGACCGGCTATACCCGCGCGTCCGGTTATAATCTCGTTACTTCGGCCGTTGCAGACGGACGCAGCGTCGTCGGCGTGGTCATCGGCGGCCGATCCGGCGCTGCCCGCGACCAGCAGATGCGCAAGCTCATCGCTACCTACATGCCGAAGGCCTCGCGCCGCGGCGGCGGCGACCTGATCGCCGAAACGAAGGATGCGCCGACGCTGACCGCCGAAGTCGCCAGCAAGGCCACCACCGCATCGACCGCGTCGGTGTCCGCCGGCCTCGACCTGCCGGAAAACGGCCCGGTACCGACCTACCGCTACAACGAAGCCCGAATCGAGACGGCCTATGCCGCGACGTCGACCTCGGAAGTCGTCGGCAAACGCGCGCTGGCCGCAACGCTGAAGATCCAGCGCGATGCAGCCGTGCCGCCGGCCGACCTGACGGAACAGGGCGATACCGGCGGTTCGCTCGACGAACTCACCACCTCCTCCACGGTTGCCGCCGTCGCTTCCGATGCCGCGCCCTCGGGCTGGGTCATCCAGATCGGCGCAACGCCCGACAAGGGCCAGGCGCAGGACCTGCTTTCGAAGGCGAAGAACCAGGGTGGCAAGGCGCTTTCCAGCGCGAAGCCCTTCACCGTCGCCGTCAACAGCGGTAGCCAGCAGCTTTACCGCGCCCGCTTCGGCGGCTTCGACAACCAGAACGGCGCTGCTGCGGCTTGCAAGGCGCTGAAGCGCAAGGGTTTCGCCTGCTGGGCCAGCCAGCAGTAAGGACGACCGGGGCCGCCAGCGGTTCGGCGCGCGCCTCAACTACCGCCTTGCCCCCGCAACGTCACCGGACAGGTAGTGCGTCCCGGGACTGCGGAGCAAGGCAGGCGGAATGCCGCGAAAGCGGCTCTGCCATCCTCGATTGGGTAATGCGTACGAGGCAGATTATGGCGATGAACGAGAACCTGTTCGATGTCCCCCCCGCAGCCGGCGCGGAAAAACGCCGCTCGCTGAAAGGCACGCTCCACCCGCTGCACGAGGCAGCGATGCGGATCGCGGATATCGGGCTCGGCCGTTCGCGCAACAGGACGAAGGATCTCGTCGGCATGCTGCTCGCCCATGGTGCCAGAGCCTGGCGTTCGGGCCAGCCGGCCGCCGGGATCCATCTCCATGTCGGCGTCAGCGAACGCCGCCACCCGGTGCGCCTGCGCCTGCGCTGACCGCCGCTTGAACCGGCCGACGAGGGCCTTGCAAAGCGGCCCCACATTTGCTGTGCAGGAACGATGCCGGCAATCCCACTCCCCTTCATCATCGCACTCCTGCTTGCCATTCTTCTCGTGAAGCTGGTGCTGCTGCATGAAACCGCGCTTCGGCCCGCCATCGGCTTCGTTGCTGCCTGCGTCGTCGTTGCGTTGGCAGTCGGTGTCCGGTGGTCCTTCGACGCGCCGTTTGCACGGTTCCTCCAACCCGTCGTTGCCGCAGCGCTGCCGCCCATCGCCTGGTTCTGCTTCACGGCAGGTCGGGCGGCGCGCAGCAAGGCCCGCTGGCTGCACGGGCTGCCCGTCGCCCTCGTCCTTTTTGCGTCCGCCGGCTGGCAGGTCTGGCGTTCCCCGATCGATCTGCTGCTCGCGCTTCTCTATATCGGCTACGGGGTCGCCCTGCTGCGCCTCGCCGGGGCCGGACCGGACGGTTTTTCCGCGGTGCGGCTGAGCGATGCGAACCGAGCCCGCAAGGCGGCCGGCATGGCGGGCGGCGTACTCATCGTCTCGGCGTTCGTCGATCTCCTCATCGCCGTCGATTTCGGCTTCTACAGCGGCAATCATGCGGCCCGGATCGTGGCTGCGGGCAACCTTCTTCTCCTGCCCGCCCTTACCTACGCCGTTGTGACCGTCGGACGGAGCCTGCCGGTCGATGCCGGAGAGGAAGCGGCCCCCGAGCCGCTGCGTGTACCGCGGGAAGACGACGGCCGGATTCTGGCAGCGATCGACCGCTTGATGCGGGAGCGTAAACTCTTCCGCGACCCGGACCTCACTTTGAACCGGATCGCGCGACGCGCAGGTCTTCCGGCGCGACATATTTCAGGCGCCGTCAATCGTTTGGAAAGCCGCAACGTCTCGCAACTCGTCAACGGTTACCGCATCGAGGAGGCCAAGCGCCTGCTGACGGAGACCGATTTGCCGGTCACCACCATCATGTTTGAGGCCGGTTTCCAGACCAAATCGAACTTTAACCGGGAATTCCTGAGGGCTACCGGCCAAACCCCGAGCGACTATCGCCGATCCCCTATCGAAAACTGACACCCAGGAAGGTGATGATGCGATCGGCGACCTCGCGGTGGATCGCCGCCCGTCCCCGGGTGCCGCCGTCCTTGCAGACGATGCCGTCTCCAGGCGTTTCCGCCTCGATCCTCTCGGCCGCGCCCGGCTTGCAGATCTGCAGGAAGCTAAAATGCATGGCATCCGGGATGACGGTGTAGACACTGCCCTTTGCCGGAAGCCCTTTTGCCAGATAACCGGATTCCCGTTCGGCCGGCATGTCGCCGATATCGATGCCGGCCGCGATCACCAGCGCGGGCAGGCGAAGCGCGGCGAGGCTTTCGGGAGAAAAGCCGCGTGCCAGACCAAGATCGAGCGAGACGAAAGCGCCGATGCGCGGGTCGCCGAGATCGTCCTCAAGTCGCCGACGACCATCGTCTCTGCCATCCAGTCCGAGTTCCGTCGTCAGACTGCAGGCCCGCGGGCTCGCATTCATCTTGCAATCCGCGATAAACCGCTGCGTATCGAAACGCGCGCCGGCGAGGGCCGCGGCCGTCCAGCCGCCGAGCGAATGGCCGACGACGGCAATGCGTTTCGCGTCGATGTAAGCGGCCAAGCCATTGTCGGCCCGCAACGCGTCGATGAGGCGGCTGAGATCGCGCGGCCGTTCCCAGAGCTTTGCCGCCTCTGCTGGATCCCGGTCGAAAGTCGTGGTGCCGGGGTGGTCGGGCGCGGCGACGATGTAGCCCCGCGCGGCGAGTTCGCCGGCGAGCCAGCTCAAATTGCGCCAGCTTCCGCCATAGCCGTGGGACAGCACGACGAGCGGGTGCATCCCCTCACCCACCCGGGCACCACGGATTGCCGCTATGCCCTGAAAGGTCAGATTTTCCGCGACGGTTTCCATCGGTCCGGTATCGGGCGTCGGATACCAGACGACAGCGAAAAGCGCGCGGGACTCAGAGGATCCGGCGATCCTCAGATCGCGGACGCCGATCCCGTCGGCACGACTGGATGTCGCGACGGCAAGGAAAAGCGCGGTGGCAAGAAGGAGTGTTTTCAGCATGGAGACCTCGTTGGTTGAACGAGGCTCGGGATGCGGCAAGCAGCGCAGGAAAGAGACCTGAAACGCGATTGAGGACGTGGGATTTCAGAGCAGGCCGAGTTCTGCGAGTTCGCGGCGCAGATCCAGCGGCAGGTCGGCCGTACCGTCACCCATGTTCTTCAGGTCGCGCGGCGCGTCGTCATCCGCAAGGTAGCGCCAGCCCTGGAAGGCGCGGCGCGGCTGCAGTTCGGTCTCGATAACCTCGGGGCCCAGCACCAGCTCGCAGCGCGAAATGCCGTCGGCATCCGTGAAGGTCTTGATATCGAGCAGCCGCTGGCGCGCCTGCACCTGGCCCTTGATCACCCAGTAGAGCGAACCGCCCTCGAGCAGGTCCTGATCACGCTTGGGCACCATGCGGGTGATGTGGCCCGAATGCGGTTCCATGCCCGCAGCGATCGCGATCAGCGAGCGTTCGGACACCCATTCGCGCAGGTCCTCGATCGAGTCCGCGCCGACACAGAGTTTGATGAGATGCAGGGCCATGCCCCTTTGAACGCTCTTGCGGCGGCCCGGTCAAGGGGCCGCCGTGTCGCACTCCACAGCGTTCGCCGCGAAAGCCTCAGCACTCCACCACGTTGACGGCGAGGCCGCCGGTGGAGGTTTCCTTGTATTTCTCGTTCATGTCGACACCCGTCTGGCGCATCGTCTCGATGCAGGCGTCGAGCGGAACGAAATGCGTGCCGTCGCCCTTGATGGCAAGCGAGGCGGCCGTCACCGCCTTCACTGCGCCGAGCGCGTTGCGCTCGATGCAGGGCACCTGGACGAGGCCGGCAATGGGATCGCAGGTCATGCCGAGGTGGTGTTCCAGCGCGATTTCCGCGGCATTCTCCACCTGTGCCGGCGAACCGCCCATCACGGCGGCAAGGCCCGCGGCGGCCATGGCGGAGGCAGACCCCACCTCGCCCTGACAGCCGACTTCGGCGCCCGAGATGGAGGCGTTGTGCTTGATGATGCCGCCGACGGCCGCCGCCGTCAGCAGATAGTCGCGAATGCCGTCCTGGTCGGCATCCTCATGGAAATGCAGGTAGTAGCGGATCGTCGCGGGCACGACGCCGGCCGCGCCGTTGGTCGGCGAGGTGACAACACGGCCGCCGGCCGCATTCTCCTCGTTGACCGCCATGGCATAGACGGACAGCCAGTCATTGGCGAGCAGCGGGTTCGCCTTGTTGGAGCGCCACTCCTCCTGCAGCTTGTCGTGGATCGAGCGGGCGCGGCGGCGCACCTTCAGGCCGCCGGGCATGATGCCCTCATTCTTGAGGCCACGGTCGATGCAGCTCTTCATCGCGCCCCAGATGCGGTCGAGGCCGGCATCCAGCTCCATGCGCGACATGCTCGCTTCCTCGTTGGCGCGCTTCATCTGCGCGATCGTCATGCCGGAGCGTTCGGCCATTTCCAGCATCTGCTTTGCCGAGGCGAAGGGGAACGGCACCTTCTTGTCGCCCGCCTTCGCCTTGCTGGTGCGCATCTGTTCCAGTTCCGTGTCGGTGACGACGAAGCCGCCGCCAACGGAATAGTAGATGCGTTTCAGCAGCAGCCGGTCGTCACGGTCATAGGCCGAGAAGGTCATGCCATTGGCATGGCCGGGCAGCGGGTTCTTCTTGTCGAAGATCAGGTCGTCCTTCGGCCGGAAGGCATAACCGGGATGGCCCGGCGGCGTGATGCGGCCGGTGCGCTCCACTTCGCCGACGATATCGTCCATGCGGTCCGGATCGACCGAATCGGGCCGCTCGCCCATCAGGCCGAGGATGACGGCGCGGTCGGAACCGTGGCCGACGCCCGTATAGGCAAGCGAACCGTGCAGGCTCATGCGGATCGTCGCGACCTGCGCACCCGATGGCCGCGGCCAGTCGGCGGAGAGGATCAGGTCGAGAAAGCGGTTCGCCGCCGACATCGGTCCCATCGTGTGGGAGCTCGACGGCCCAATCCCGATCTTGAAAACATCGAATACCGAAAGAAACATGTCCCGAACTTCTCCCTTGCCTCGGCAGGCGCACTGATCCCTGAAGCTACGCCATCATGCGGCGCACTTAAGGCGATCTCCCGACATCGGGTTTTACCTGCGCGACATGTCCCTTCCAACAGGCCTTGAAACAAAAACAGCGTGCTTCGTGGAGAAGCACGCTGTTCATGTAAGGGTGACAGGCCGGTGTTTTCAGATGCCGCCGAAAAGATAGGCGATGACCAGAACTGCGCCAAAACCGAGGACTGCACGGGCGGTCACGCCCCAGCAGGATTTCTGAACGGTACTTTCCATGATTTCCCCGATTGGAAGATGTCGTTGCAATGGCCGAGCCGACCCTGCATGACGCCCTGTTTAATGAAGAATTCATGAAACCGCAATCGCGAAAAATGGCGAAACCAAGGCGCTGTTCTCATAGGTGCCCCGCGTCAGACGCATGACATGTCGCAAAATCAGACGGTTGGAGGGTGGGACGGCGACAGGGGGTCGCCGCCTTTTTGCCCAAGATCTGAACAGCCCCGTGCAGCCACCTTTCCGGCGCTTGCAAAATGCGGAATCCATGGCACAACGCTTGGCCATGAGCACACCGGATTTCATCGCCCTCGCCCTCTTCCTGCTGCTGTGGACGGGATATTCCTGGATCACGGAACGGGCGAAACTCTTCGACCGCGTCAGCCTCACGCGGGCGATGAGCTCGCAGCGCGCCGTGTGGATCCGCAACGCGATGCACCGCGACCTGCGCATGATCGATACCCAGATCATGGCCGGCCTGCAGAACGGCACGGCCTTCTTCGCTTCGACCTCGATCCTGGCGCTCGGCGGCTGTTTCGCGCTGCTCGGCGCCACGGAGCAGGTCTTTGCCATTTTCAGCGACCTGCCGGTGGTCTTCCAGGGCAGCCGCGCCGGGTTCGAGCTCAAGGTCGGCGGCCTTGCCGGCATCTTCGGCTATGCCTTCTTCAAGTTCGGCTGGTCCTACCGTCTTTTCAACTACTGCACGATCCTGCTCGGCGCGATCCCGATGAGCGGCGACATCCACAAGGACCCGGCCGGCGCCGACCTTGCTGCCGACAAGGTCATCCGCATGAACATCCTTGCGGCAAAACACTTCAATATGGGGCTGCGCGCCATCTTCCTGTCGATCGGCTATCTCGGCTGGTTTGTCAGCCCTTACCTCTTCATCGCGACGACGGTCAGCATCATCGTCGTGCTTGTGCGCCGGCAATTCTATTCGCAGGCGCGCCTCGCCGTTCTCGAACGCCTCGACTGACATCCCTTCCGACGGCCACCTTTCGGCCATCCGCCCGGCGCAAGCTTGGCGTGACACTCTCCCATGGACCAAAGCAATGCGGCGACCCCGAACCATGACGACGACGGTGATTGACGGCAATGTGGCAGGAGAAGGTGCAGCACCGCGCCGCCTTCCGCGCATCCCGCTGATCGACCAGCTGCGCGCGCTCGCGCTGATCGCGATGGCGATCTACCACTTCACCTGGGACCTCGGTTTTTTCGGCTACATCGAACCGGACACGGCAACGACCGGCGGCTGGAAGATTTTCGCGCGAGTGATCGCCGGCTCCTTCCTGTTTCTCACCGGCTTCAGCCTTGTGCTCGGTCATATCAACGGTTTTCGCGCAAGGCCGTTCCTCATCCGCCTCGGCAAGATCGGACTGGCGGCAGCCGCGATTACCATCGCAACCTGGTTCGCCTTCCCGGAAACGTTCATCTTCTTCGGCATCCTGCATGCCATTGCCGCGGCGAGCGTCATCGGCCTTCTCTTCCTGCGCCTGCCGATCGTCGTGACGCTGCTTGCCGCCGCCGCCGCCATTGTGGCGCCGCTTTATCTGCGCGCCCCGCTCTTCGATCATCCGGCCCTCTGGTGGGTCGGGCTTTCGGTCGATGTCCCGCGCTCGAACGACTATGTGCCGCTGCTCCCCTGGCTCGCGCCGGTGTTGCTCGGCATCGTGCTCGGCAAGCTCTTCATCGCAAGCCCGCTTCCCGAGTGGCTGGCGGGTTTTGGAGGTCAGACGAAAGTCTGGTGGAAAAGCCTCTTGGAAAAAGCCGGCCGCCACAGTCTCGCCATCTACCTTATCCATCAGCCCGTGCTGATCGCACTGGTCTACGGCTTTTCCCTCGTGGTTCCCGCGCCTGCAGCCGATCCGGTCGTTGGCTATACGAAGAGCTGCATGCGCGCCTGCGAAAGCGAGCGCGGCGACGGGTTCTGCCAGAGTTTCTGCGGCTGCACGCTGGACCGGCTGACGGAGGAGAACCTGTTCACCGACCTTGTGCGCGGTGCGATCGATGTCACGAAGGACGAGCGCGTTGCCGCGATCTCGTCGCAATGCACGGCAGATGCGGAAACGAAGACCGACCTGAAGGAGTAGGATCATGAACGCCTATCGCATGAAGCCACTCGCCTTTCCCTGGCCCCCGCTGATCTACGGCGCGGCGCTCGCGGCGGCCTTCCTGCTCCAGGCTTATTTTCCGCTCGCGGCGGCCGAGACAAACATCTGGATCGCCCGCACCGCCGGCGGCATCCTGATCCTCATGGCCATCGTGCTGGATGTCTGGGCCATGCGCACGCTGCTCGACTGCCACACGACGATCCTGCCGAACCGCTGCTCGACCCATCTCGTGACATCCGGCCCCTACCGCTTCACCCGCAACCCTATCTATCTCGGCTATACGCTGGCGACCGCCGGCATCGGCCTTGTGATGCTCAATCCCTGGTGCATCGTGACTGCCATGATCGCCGCCGTGTTGACGAGCATCGTCGCCATAAAGCGCGAGGAGCTGCACCTGCTCTCGCGCTTCGGCATCGATTTCGAACGCTATTGCAACGGGACGACGCGCTGGATCTGACGGCCGCTCAGGTGCCGACGCCGATTTCGGCAAGGCGCGTCAGGCAGGCTTCCTCGACATTGTCGAGCTCGGCCAGGGTCTCCTCGATGTCGCGTCGCTTCTGGCGCAGCTCGTCGCGTTTTTCGCTGACCTTCGCCATCAGCAGTTCCAGCTGCCCCACCTCGCCCGGCGGATCCTTGTAGACGCGGATGATGTCGCGGATCTCGGCGATGGTGAAGCCGATACGCCGGCCACGCAGGATTTCCTGGATGAGACGGCGGTCGGCCGGGCGGAAGAGGCGCGTGCGACCACGGCGCTCGGGGTTGATCAGCCCCTCGTCCTCGTAGAAGCGCAGTGTGCGGGTGGAAACTCCGAATTCGCGCGTCAGCTCGGTTATGGTATAAAACTTGTCCACGCCTGCTCCGATCTCATCTGGGCGGGCATTTTATTGACTTTTACGTATAAGTCAATTTTTGCTCTTTCCCGCCCTCTTCTCGAACGGACAACCGCCCCGTTCGTTCCCCGCAAAAACCTCAGCGGATGGCGAACCACCAGGTCGCAAGGCCAAGGAATGCGAAGAAGCCGACGATATCGGTGACCGCGGTCACGAAGACCGCGGAGGAGACGGCCGGGTCCGCCCCCGCCTTGTCGAGGAAGAGCGGAATGGCGATGCCGGCCAGCGCCGCTGCGCTCATGTTGATCAGCATGGCCGCCGCGATGACGCCGCCGATATTGGCATCATGGAACCAAATACCCGCCACGAGGCCGATCATCAGGCCGAAGGCGAGGCCGTGCAGCAGGCCGACACCCGCCTCGCGCCGCACGACACGCCAGGCATTGTGGATGTCGAGGTTGCGCGTGGCGAGCGCCCGCACGGTGACGGTCATCGTCTGCGACCCCGCATTGCCGCCCATGCCGGCGACGATCGGCATCAGCACCGCGAGCGCCACGATCTCCTCGATCGTCGCCTCGAAGAGCGAGATGACCGAGGCGGCGATAAAGGCCGTCAGGAGATTGACGAGCAGCCAGGGCGCGCGCGAGCGCACCGTCTCGATGGTCGTGTCAGAGAGTTCCTCGTCGCCGACGCCGCCGAGGCGCATCAGGTCCTCCTCGGCCTCTTCCTGGATGACGTCGACCACGTCGTCGATGGTCAGGACGCCGACGAGGCGGCCGTTCTCGTCGACGACGGCCGCGGAAAGAAGGTCGTACTGCTCGAAGAGCTGGGCGGCCTCTTCCTGGTCCATCTCGGCCGGGATCGGATGGTTCGTCTCGCGCATGATCGCTTCGATCTTCTCGCCGCGCTTGGCGCGCAGCACGCGGTCAAGATCGATGGCGCCAAGCAGACGGAAGGTCGGATCGATGACGAAAATCTGCGAAAAACTCTCCGGCAGGTCCGCGTCCTCACGCAGGTAGTCGATCGTCTGGCCCACCGTCCAGAACGGCGGCACGGCGACGAACTCTGTCTGCATGCGGCGCCCGGCCGTGCTCTCGGGATAATCCAGCGAGCGGCGCAGGCGGATCCGTTCGGTGAACGGCAGCTTGGAAAGGATCTCTTCCTGGTCTTCCTGGTCGAGGTCCTCAAGGATGTAGACGGCGTCGTCCGAATCCATCTCGCCGAGCGCGGCAGCGATCTGCTCGTTCGGCATGTGCTCGACGATGTCGAGACGGATCGCCTCGTCGACCTCGGTCAGCGCCGCAAGGTCGAAATCGTCGCCGAGCAGGGAGACGAGCTGGCGGCGCTGCTCCGGCTGGATCGCCTCCAGCAGGTCGCCCATTTCCGATTCATGCAGCCGCGCCACATGCCTGCGCAGGAACAGGAGGTCGCGATCGGCGATCGCCGCGCCGACATGCATGAGGAAGTCCGAGCGGATCGAACCGTCCTCGGCATAGATGTCCTCGCCGTCGAAGGTACTGTGGTCTGTCTGCCCCTGATGGATACGGTCATCGTCGCCGGTGTTGTCCATCGGGCCGCTCCTTGTATCGGGCTCGTCCCGCCCGGCATGTCGGCGGCGCTGGGACGACAGGGATTGCGTAGAGGGTTCGGGCGCAACGCACTCTCTGGGAGGCGCGTTGTCTTATCTCGTGCTAACGCAAAGAGCGCAGCCGGTCCATCGCCGAACGCGGCAAAAGCCGGCCGGATGCAAAAAATTCGCAAGCTGTTGCAACATCACGATAATCACGCGATTCGCGATATCCCGGAAGGGCCCGGCATTTTCCCCCTGCCGCAAACAGGCTAGGAAGGACGCACAACCGGCACCCGGAGGCCCCATGGCGATCCTTCCCATTCTCAGCTACCCCGATCCGCGCCTGCGCCAGCCCTGCCGAGCGGTCGAAGTCTTCGATACGCAGCTTGCCACGCTCGCCGAGGATCTCGCCACCACGATGCGGGCCGCCCCAGGCATTGGCATTACCGCCGCCCATGTCGGCATCCTCGAGCGGTTGACGGTGATCGAGCTCGACGGGCCGGGGTCGCTGAGGGTCTTTGTGAACCCGCATATCGAATGGTTTTCGCCGGAAGGGCAGCGCCACGCCGAAGGCAGCGTCTCCATGCCGGGCGTGACCGACGAGGTGGAGCGCCCTGCCCGTATCCGCCTCACCTACCAGGATCTTTCCGGCGCCCGGAAGACCGAAGAGGCCGACGGGCTGCTTTCGGTCTGCCTGCAGCACGAGATCGATCAGCTCGACGGCATCTTCTGGATCGACCGCCTTTCGCGGCTGAAGCGCGAGCGCATCGTCAAGAAGTACAACAAGAGCAAGGCCTGAACCGCGCAAGCTCTTCTGCGCGAAGCGGAATCGCCTATTTTTTGCGGACGGCAACGCACAGGCCCGTGAACACGTAGCTGTGCTTGCCTGAATTTGCCTTGTCCAGGCGCTTCCAGCCGTGGTTGTTCATCGTCCACACCGGCTTGGTTTCGTTCGAATTGTAGTAGTAGACTTGGCCGCCGCTGCTGGTGACAAGGATATTGTGAAGCCCGTCCAGACCGGAACTGGAGGGATCGCCACCATCCATCATCATATAGCTGCAGTTGTAGTAGACGTCGTCGGCAGGAAGAAGCGTTTCGGTCTGGCTCTGTCCTTTTATCAGGTTGTAGAGCCCCTCCAGTCCCCGTTTAACATCATTGTCCGGAAGGTAGGCCAGCGCGTTCGCCTTCTCGGTATCGTCGAATTTGATGACGGCGGACAGGTTTGTCGCGTAGTTTTTCTCGACATATTTCAGGATTCTTCGTGGGTCCGAATTCTTCTTTGCCACAAGTGCTTTGATAGCCTTGCTTCCGTCATCCTTGAAAAGGATCTTGTTCCAAATGGTGCTCTCCGCGTCCTTTTGAGTGATCGTCGAGCCTGTCAGCTCCATGATCGTGATCGCGATGCAGTGTGCGGCACACGAATTTCCGGTTTGCGTCGGCAATGTTTTAAGCGGCATCACATCCCCCTGTCTTTGGGTAGTTGTCTACCGCAGAACTAACCCAAAAGTTGTTTCGCATTCAACTGCAACAAGGGGATATCAAGCGGCCGGGACCGGCTATCGTTAAATGCTCCTAGCGCTCGTCCGGATCTGAAACGATCTTCGGCGTCAGACAAGGTTACGAGATGAACGCAAACAGCCCAACGTTTGGTCTGAACGTGGAGTGGCTCGAAACGCTCAATGCCTGAAAACAAAAAACCCGGCTTTTCAGCCGGGTTTTTTTGGTGCGGTCGAGAAGACTCGAACTTCCACGGGTTGCCCCACAGCGACCTCAACGCTGCGCGTCTACCAATTCCGCCACGACCGCATCGTGGTAGGTGTCGTCTTGCGGCGACGGGGGTCATGTAGCAAAAGGATTTTGGGTGCACAAGGCCGTTGCGAAAGAAAAATGACGAAAAGCGAACTATTTCAACAGCGCCTGTGCAAACACACTGAAACCCCTGAAATCCTTGCAGGATCGCGCCTATATCTGGCACAACGGAACGAAAAGGACGGCCCTCATGCAGCGTCAGGACATTTCCACCTCTCTTCATGCCCTCCCCGGCTCGCCGCCGGTGCGCTGGCGCGTTGCACAGGACCTTGTCGGCTACGATGAAGCCGTCGAAACCATGGAAAAAGAGGCCACGGCGATCGCCAACGGCGAGGCAGACGAGCTTGTCTGGCTGGTCGAACATCCCCCGCTCTACACGGCCGGTACCAGCGCGGATGCAGCCGACCTCGTGGCGCCGGATCGCTTTCCGGTGTTTTCCACAGGCCGCGGCGGCGAATACACCTATCACGGCCCCGGCCAGCGGGTCGTCTATGTCATGCTGGATCTCAAGCGGCGGCGCCAGGACGTGCGCGCCTTCGTGGCGGCACTTGAAGAGGTCGTCATCGATACGCTGTCCTCGATGAACGTGCGCGGCGAGCGGCGCGAGGACCGGGTCGGCGTGTGGGTGCGCCGACCGGACCGTCCGCCGCTGCCGGACGGTTCACCGGCGGAGGACAAGGTGGCGGCCATCGGCATCCGCCTGCGACGCTGGGTGAGCTTTCACGGCTTCTCGCTCAATGTCGATCCGGATCTCGACCATTTTTCCGGCATCGTGCCCTGTGGTATCCGTGGTTACGGGGTGACCAGCCTCGTCGATCTCGGCCTGCCCGTCATGATGAGCGATGTGGATGTGCGCATCCGCGATTCCTTCGAGCACGTGTTCGGACCCACCGTTTCGGATGCGCACTGTCAGCCGAGCAGCCTGTCGCAGGCATAGACGATCGCATAGCCGTGCAGGACGATGGCGGCGTAGAGGCCGAATCCGGCGAGCAGGCGCTGCGGCGCAGTCATCGGGTCGAGCGCCGCCTTGGGCTTCACTCCGCCTGCGCCGATGAGGCTCAAGGCCGTGAAGACCGCAAGGCCGGCCATCAGCAGGCCGACCGGCAACCCGATCCGCCAGCCCACCCAGACAATCGCGAGCGTCACCAGGAAACTCGCTGCCAGAAGGCTGCGCCGGGTCGAAAAGACCTGCCGCAGCACCTGTCCACCGTCGAAACGGTGCATGGGCAGGAGGTTCAGGAGATTGAAGGCTCCGAGAATCAGCAGGAAGATCAACAGTATCGCGCCCGTGGGGCGACCCGCCGCATCGTGCAGCGCAATGAGCGGCGGCACGAGAAAGGCCGGCATGCCGGCGCCCATCAGGGCGCACACCGCGACCTCGAAGCGCGAATTGTACGGCCGCCCGCCGACGGCGATGCCGCCGAGCAGCGGTACGAAGATCATGCGCACCCGCTGGTGCCCGAAGGCGCGGTAGGCGGCCATGTGGCCAAGCTCGTGGAGCACGATCACCACCGTCAAGAGGGTCGATAGCAGGAGGCCACGGGCATTCAGCCCGAAGAACGGCCAGAGCAGCAGTGTGGAAAGCACCGCAAGCCCCGCCTGCGTCACCGGTCGCTCCAAAACGCCGCGCACCTCGCCGCTCCCCGTCTCCAGCCACTGTTCGAGTGCCTTCATCTCCCGGCGGAGCTGGATGTAGCGGTAAAGCAGGAAGGCGACACCGCGATAGCGGTCGGTCTGCTCGACGGTCAGGGCCGTACCGCCCGCCACCGGACGTAGCGTGCGCCGCTCCACAAAATGGTGCCAGAAGGCGGCGTCAAGCGCACTGTCCTCGATCACCCGTGTTTCGCAGGCGATGTTTTCCGCCTCCGCTGCCTCGTTCACCGCCAGCATGCGGGTGATCGGGTTTCCGCGGCGGTCGGGATGGGAGAAGGTCTGCCGGACCCGTTCGGCCGACAGCCGCTCGCTGGAGAGGATCGAGGGATGCCAGTCCGCCTCTCTGCCGAGCGGACTGACGAGCGCGGCGATCCGCGGCGGGGAAGCCTTGAAGGTACGGGTGATCTGCAGCGTCCGGCGACCGATTGGCGCCGCGATCAGCAGCCAGATCAGGCCGAGGTTGATCGCAAGAAGCAGGATGACCGAAACCGATGTCGACATGCCGTCCTCCCCGGCCGTCATGGCAGGCAGGATCAGGCTAGTGGCAATATCCTAACAAATATTAAGGTTCGGCCCGCATCGAAGAACCATCACTCGAATGCGATGTCGGCCTTGAGCTTGCGGCTCCTGTGCTCGCGCCAGATGATGAAGAGGCCGGAGGCGACGATGATCGCGATGCCGAGCCATTTCGACGGCGTCGGGAAGTCGCCGAAAATGGCGTAGCCGAGCACGGTGGCCGAGATGATCTCGAAATACTGGAACGGGGCGAGCAGCGAGAGCGGTGCCATGCGGAAAGCGCGCACGACCAGCATATGGGCATAGCCGGAGAGCGCACCGAGGATGACGAGCAGGATAAGGGCGAAGAGCGACCCCGGCAGTGAGAGCTCGAAATCGGCGATGCCGGCGGAATTGCCGAGGAACAACGCCGCGCCCATGAAGATCGTGCCGCCGAAGCCGGCGATGGTCTGCATGGTCAAGGGCGAATCGGCATCGCCGATCGCCCGGTTCATGAAGAGATAGATGGAGTAGAGGAAGGCGCAGGCGACCGGCAGCAGCGCCGTCCAGCCGAACAACACGAAGCTCGGCTGGATGACGATCAGCGCGCCGCCAAAGCCGACGACGATGGCGAGCCAGCGCCGCCAGCCGACCTTGTCGCCGAGGAAGGCCGCGGACATGGCGGTCAGGATGAAGGGCTCGACGAAGTAGATCGCGAAGACGTCGGCAAGCGGCATGTATTTCACCGCCGCGAAGAACAGGAGGCTTGCCGCCCCGTGGATCGCGCCGCGCAACAGGTTGAGCCAGGGCCGCTTCGGCCGCAGCATGGCGCCGCCGGCGACCGTGAAGATCAGCGGGATCGTGCAGACCACCTGGAAGAAGAAGCGGTAGAACGTCACCTGGCCCGGCGACATGCCCGCGAAGGTCGCCATATATTTGGCGATGGCGTCCATGCAGGGGAGCAGCAGCATGGCGACGGCCATCAGTGCCACGCCCTGCATCGTGCCGGCGCCGGGCTGGTCGTTGGTGCTGGTCGTGGTGTTCATCCGCGTCTCCTTCGTTCGCCCTTGCATATTCCTTTTCCGCACGCTGGCAATGCCGGAAATCGCGTCATCGGCGCGGCGCATTTGGGGCAGCCTGCCGGCACGCCTTGCCTGTAGACTGGCGGCAAAGACAATGGAGGCCGCGATGACCTTTCCCGGCGAGAGCAACACCATCCCCTTCCCTTCGGGCCGCGCCGACGGCGATACGCTTGGTGGGCGCATCTGGCGGGCGCGTGATGCGCTGGGGCTCAGCCTGGAAGACCTCGCCTCCCGCCTCGGTCTGCCGGAGGGCACGGTGAGCGGCTGGGAACGCGACCATGCCGAGCCCGAGACGAAGGCGCTGTTCATGCTGGCCGGCGTTCTCTCGGTCTCGCCCTCCTGGCTGATCGCCGGCATCGGCGAGGCGCCGGCGGACCCTTCCGGCGAGGAGCACCTGCATCCGCTGCTGCGCCAGCTGCAGGAAATCCACCAGCTGCACGACCAGACGGGCAAGGCGATCGCCGCGCTCGAAACCGAGGTCGCAAAATTGATCAAAAAAGATCAAGGCTGACATTTTTCCATTTACCGCACTTGAGAGGCCGAACCCGCTCTGCAATGGTCGGCCCGACACAGAATCCGCATAGGGAGACGAAGATGGACGTACGCGCCGCCGTTGCCGTTCAGGCTGGAAAACCACTTGAGATCATGACCGTACAGCTCGAAGGCCCGCGTGCCGGCGAGGTTCTGGTCGAGGTGAAGGCGACGGGCATCTGCCATACGGACGACTTCACCCTGTCGGGCGCCGATCCGGAAGGCCTCTTCCCGGCCATCCTCGGCCATGAGGGTGCCGGCGTGGTCGTCGATGTCGGCCCGGGCGTCACCTCCGTGAAGAAGGGCGACCATGTCATCCCGCTCTACACGCCCGAATGCCGCGAATGTTACTCCTGCCTGTCGCGCAAGACGAACCTGTGCACGGCCATCCGTTCGACCCAGGGTCAGGGCCTGATGCCCGATGGCACCTCGCGCTTCTCCATCGGCAAGGACAAGATCCACCACTATATGGGCTGCTCCACCTTCGCCAATTACACGGTCCTGCCGGAGATCGCGCTGGCCAAGGTCAATCCGGACGCGCCCTTCGACAAGATCTGCTACATCGGCTGCGGCGTGACCACCGGCATCGGCGCCGTCATCAACACGGCCAAGGTCGAGATCGGCTCGACGGCCATCGTCTTCGGCCTCGGCGGCATCGGCCTCAACGTGCTGCAGGGCCTGCGCCTTGCCGGCGCGGACATGATCGTCGGCGTCGACATCAATCCCGACCGCAAGGCATGGGGCGAAAAATTCGGCATGACGCATTTCGTCAATCCGAAGGAGGTCGAGGGCGACATCGTGCCCTATCTCGTCAACCTGACGAAGCGGAACGGCGACCTGATCGGCGGGGCGGACTATACGTTCGACTGCACGGGCAACACGAAGGTGATGCGCCAGGCGCTGGAATCGGCCCATCGCGGCTGGGGCAAGTCGGTCATCATCGGCGTTGCCGGCGCGGGACAGGAGATCTCGACGCGTCCGTTCCAGCTCGTCACCGGCCGCCAGTGGATGGGCACGGCCTTCGGCGGCGCGCGCGGGCGTACCGACGTTCCGAAGATCGTCGACTGGTACATGGACGGCAAGATCCAGATCGACCCGATGATCACCCACACCATGCCGCTCGACGAGATCAACACTGGCTTCGACCTCATGCATGCCGGTACGTCCATCCGCGGCGTCGTCGTCTATTGACGGGCATGGCACCCTATCTGATCGACGTGCGGAGGATGGCAGCATTCTCCGCCGTCGAGCTTTATGCCCTCCTGAAACTGCGTGTCGACGTCTTCGTCGTCGAGCAGGCCTGCGTCTATCCCGAACTCGACGGCAAGGACGAAGATGCCCGGCATCTGCGGCTGCTGATCGACGGCGAGACGGCCGCCTATGCCCGCCTGTGGCAACCGGAGAACGGGGCACCGCGCATCGGCCGCGTCCTCGTTTCGCCTAAGCATCGCGGCAGGGGCCTCGGCGAGGCCCTGATGCGCGAAGCGATATCGGCCTGCGAGGCGCATTTCCCCGGGCAACCGATCGCCCTGTCCGCGCAAAGCCATCTGGAACGCTTCTACCGGTCCTTCGGTTTCGTGCCGACATCGGGAGAATATGTCGAGGACGGCATTGCCCATATCGACATGCAGCGTCCCGCCGGCCATTCTTGAACCTGCGCAGAGCCACCGAAATACAGGAAATTGCGGCGCCATGATCTACGTTGACGCGGATGCGTGCCCGGTAAAGGCCGAAATCCTCAAGGTGGCGGAACGCCATGGCATGGAGGTGACCTTCGTCGCCAATTCGGGCCTGCGCCCCTCGCGCGACCCGATGGTGCGCAACATCATCGTCTCCGGCGCCTTCGACGCCGCGGACAACTGGATCGCCGATCACGTTAGTGCAGACGACATCGTCGTGACGGCCGACGTGCCGCTTGCCGTGCGCTGCGTCGAGAAGGGCGCGCATGTCACCGGCCCCACCGGCCGGCTCTTCGACAAGACGAATATCGGCATGGCCAGCGCGATGCGCGATCTCGGCGCGCACCTGCGCGAGACCGGCGAGAGCAAGGGCTATAACGCCGCCTTCTCCCCGCGCGACCGGTCCGCCTTCCTCGAAATGCTCGACCGGCTTTGCCGCCGGGCGAAGAGCGCGCAGGCTGGGCCCTCCCCATGACACGTTCGCCGGGGCCGAGGATCTACGGCAGGCACCTGCCCTTCTATGTCGGCGCCGGCGCAGCCGCTGTCAGCCTTCTCGCCGCACTCTGGTTCAAGCCGGATTTTTCGATCGACATCGCGGCTGTCGTCTTCTTCCTCTGCTATCTCCTCCTGACCGCATGGCGCGTGCCGCGCCTGACCGCCGCCCATCTCGAACATTATGCGACGGACACCGACGAGCCGATCGCGGTCATCTTCGCCGTCACCGTCGCAGCCGTCGCCGTTTCCACGGGCTCGCTCTTCGTGGTGCTCAACCGACCGGCCGCCTCCCTCGGGGAATTCGCACTCGCCTTCGCCTCCGTCGCGCTCGGCTGGCTGACCATCCACACCATGGCGGCCATGCACTATGCCCATCTCTACTGGCGTCCCGGCAATCTTGACGAAGGGAACGGCCTCGATTTTCCCGGCAAGGCCGAGCCCGGCGCCTACGACTTCCTCTATTTCGCCTTCGTCATCGGCATGACGGCACAGACCTCGGATGTCGCGATCACCTCCACGGCGATGCGCAAGGTCAACCTGCTGCACGCGGTCGTTTCCTTCTTCTTCAATACGGTGCTGGTCGCCGCCGCAGTCAATGCGGCGGTGTCGCTCGCGTCCTGAACCATACGGAGTTTCCAGATGAAAGTGCTTTCCCAGAACACGGCCTTCGGCGGCATGCAGGGTGTGTTCGCCCATGATTCGGAGGCCTGCAAATGCGAGATGACCTTTGCCGTCTTCGTGCCGCCGCAGGCGATCCGGGAGCCGCGTCCGGTGCTCTGGTATCTGTCCGGCCTGACCTGCAGCCACGCCAATGTCATGGAAAAGGGCGAATACCGGCGCATGGCCGCCGAACTCGGCCTCATCGTCGTGTGCCCGGACACCAGCCCGCGCGGCAATGACGTGCCGGACGAGATCACCAACTGGCAGATGGGCAAGGGCGCCGGCTTCTATCTCGACGCCACCGAAGCGCCCTGGGCAGAGCACTACCAGATGTACAGCTACGTGACGGAGGAACTGCCGAACTTCGTCAGCCAGCATTTCCGCATGGACATGACACGCCAGGGCATTATCGGCCATTCGATGGGTGGCCATGGCGCCATGACGATCGCGCTCAAGAACCCGGACCGCTTCAGGAGCTGCTCGGCCTTCGCGCCGATCGTCGAGCCTTCCACCGCCGACTGGTCGGTCCCGGCCTTCGAAAAGTATCTCGGCGCCGACAAGGCGGCATGGCGGGAATACGATGCCTGCGCCCTTGTCGCCGATGGTGCCCGCTTCCCGGAATTCCTCATCGACCAGGGCAAGGCGGACGGTTTTCTGGAAAACGGCCTGCGTCCCTGGCTGTTCGAGGATGCGGTCAAGGATACGGACATCGGGCTGACGCTGCGCATGCACGAGCGCTACGACCATTCCTATTACTTCATCTCGACCTTCATGGACGACCATCTGAAGTGGCATGCCGAACGCCTCGGCTGAGCCGGCGTCATGGCGGGGGCGCATGGCTGGCATGCCGCCCCCAACCTTGCCCTTCGCTGTCCCCCGCGTATAGTCCGCACCGGTAGACGGCTGCCGCCGGAGCCATCCGGTCACGACTGCGGGGACGGCCTCGCTCCCTTCATGGAGTGGGCAATGCCCTGGATCTATCTCATGCTCGCCGGCCTTTTCGAAATCGGCTGGGCGATTGGCCTCAAATACACCGACGGCTTCACCAAACCGCTGCCCACCGCGCTCACCGCCGGCTCGATGATCATCTCCATCGTGCTGCTCGGGCTTGCCGTGAAGACACTGCCGATCGGCACCGCCTATGCGATCTGGACCGGCATCGGCACGGTCGGCACCGTGATGCTCGGCATCATCCTCTTCGCCGAGCCGGTAACTGCCGTTCGCATGGGCTGCATCGCCCTCATCGTCACCGGCATCCTCGGCCTGAAATTTGCGGCCTAACGGCGGTTGTCGAGGGCGAAAGCGCCTGGCCCCGCGGCTGTCAGATACAGGAAGACGAAGCAGAACAGGATCGCGGCATCGCCGCGATTGTTGACGGGGAAGAAGTCCTGCGGCGCATGCGCCATGAAATAGGCGACCGCCATGAAGCCGCAGAGCACGAAAGCCACCGGCCGCGTGAAGAGGCCGAGAAGGATGAGAACCCCGCCGACGATCTCCAATGCGCCGGCCGCGCCGATCAGGTTCATGAGGTCGCCGAAAGGCTGTTCGGCTGGCGGAAAATTGAAGAATTTCTGCGTGCCGTGCTCGATGAAGAGCAGCGCCGTCATGATGCGCAGCGCCGCCAGCGCTTGCGGCCGGTAGGCGGATAGTCCGTCGAGCATGCGGTTCACCCCTCTCCATTTTTTACGAGAGAGGGAGGCTAGCATGCTTTGTCCGTGGTTTCGCCTGGCGGACGGACCTTTTGCCTTGGGATCAGTCGCAGCTGATCGCCTGCGTGACGACGCAGGGCGCGATCTTCTTCGTGGAGCCCTCCGGCAAAGCGCGCGAGCGCACGCTGAGCGCCGCTTCGGTGGGAATGACGAGCGGTCGCTTCTGTCCACCCGAATAGGCCTGGACGGAGGTCGTCGCCGCCGTGCGCCGCTTGCCGCCGGCATATTTGCGGCCCTTGCCGGAACGCTTGCCATGGGGCGCCTTGGCGTTTGCGACAGGCGCGAGGTGATAGGCCAGCGCCACGCGCTTGGCGATCGCATCGCCCAGCGCCGCCTCGCGGCCCTTGCGTTCCGGCATGAAGCTGTTGATCGTCAGCGTCCGGCTCGCCGCAGCCCCGGGCCCGCTCAGCGTGACCGTGACACGCGCCGTGCTCTCTCCGTCGCGGCCCTGCCTGACGCCGGAAACCCGCACATCCATCGTCGCGCGGTCGATCGCGACAGCGCGGCGCGTAGCCCTTGCGGCCCGTTTCAGGTGCTCGCCGGTGCGCTTCAGCACCGTGGCGGATGCACTGTCGTCACCACTGACGACGACCTTGCGGATATCGCGGACCGGAAAAGCCTCATCGGCGCTTGCGGCAAGGGGCATGGAAAGGAGAAGGCTTGCGGAAAGAAGCGTGCGAACGAGGAACTGCATGAAAATACCGGTATGCGATGTCGGATTTCGGCCGCGTGCCAAAATGGTGCGAACCTCTTAATAAAGTCTTTTCAGCGCGGAATTTCCGCAAGAACGGCGGCGGCGACGTCCATCTCCGCCCGGCGCAGTTCACGGCGGCGGAAGGCTTCCTCGTCCGTGCCCCAATGTTCGATCTGCCAGTCCTCGTCGACATGGGCGAGCGCCCAGGCCCTGTCGGCGTCGATGACACCCTCCGCAAGCGCCAGCGCCAGAAGCGCCGAACCGGTAAGCGTCGTCACGGTGTGCAGGCAGGCAAGCGCCAATGGATCGCGGAAGCTGGAAAGCGCCTCGGAAAAGGCCTCGATCGCCGGCGCTGGCTGTTCCTGGTGCATCACGCCTTCGATGAGAATGAAGCGCGCGCCCCGGTTATCGGCCGCCCAGCGGAGGATCGGATCCCAGCCCTCGCGCTGCCGTTCGACGAGCCCGGCCGGTGAATCCGCGCGATAGCAGAGCATGTCCGTGCCGGCAAAGCGCACGATCTCGTCGAAGACCGCGTCGAAGTTCTCCGCGACACCGTCGACGGCCGTGTTGACGAGGCGGGTCACCGGCATCTTCGCCGGATCGATCTCCTCGCCCTGCCCATCCCATTCGGCGACGAGACGCGTAGCGATCGGTTGTGTCGGCACGGCAAGGAGTTTCTTACCGGGCGTACGCACCGGGCGGCCGTCGAGCAGGATGCGATGGCCCTCCTCCACCTTGTCGGTCGAGACCTCCTTGTAGAAGCGCTTCGGCAAAGGGCGCTTCATCTGGATCTGCGCGCGGCGCACCGGATCGGGATCGCTCATCGCATCGGAAAGGTCGCTCAGAATGTCACGCATCGGAAATCTCCAGCCATTCGAGGAGGTCGGCGGGCGTGCGCAGGATATGGTCCGCGCCGGCCTCGACCAGTTCGGGCACACTGGCATAGCCCCAGGAAACGCCGATCGCCTTCGCGCCCGCCGCTTTCGCCATCTGCATATCGTAAATCGCGTCGCCGATGACAACCGTGCGGGTCGCATCGATGCCCGCCTCGCTGCAGCATTCGGTCACCATGGCCGGGTGCGGCTTGGAGGGGCAGTCGTCCGCCGTGCGCGAGACGAAGAAGGTCTTGTCGAAGCCGTGCGCGGCGCGGATGAGGTCGAGGCCGCGGCGGGATTTGCCGGTGACGGCACCAAGGATCAGGTCGTCTTGCCGTTCGAGGCGCGCCATCATGGCGGCGATGCCGGGAAAGAGCGGCTCCTGGAAACCGGGTTCGGCGCGTACGCCGGAATAGGCCGCCTTGTAGTGCGCGGTCATCGCCAGCGCCTCGTCGTCGACATGCGGCTTGCCCTGCATGCGGGCAATGGCGATGTCGAGCGTCAGGCCGATGATCGCCTTGGTCTCGGAAATATCCGGCCGCGCGTGGCCGAAATCGACGAAGGTGCGCGCCATGACCTCATGGATCAGGTTGACGCTGTCGACCAGCGTGCCGTCGCAATCAAAGAGAACGAGCCGCATCAGTCTTCCTCGTCCGCCGCGTTCTGGTCGAAGCCGAAGAGGTTCCAGGTCTGCACCATGTGCGGCGGCAGCGGCGCGGTGACGCGCAGGCGCCCGCCATTGGGGTGCGGAATGTCGATGCGGCGGGCATGGAGGTGCAGGCGGTTCTGTACGCCGCCGGGGAAATTCCAGTTGACGTCGGCCTCGAAATATTTGGGATCGCCGAGGATCGGGTGGCCGATATGGGCAGCGTGGACGCGCAGCTGGTGCGTACGGCCGGTATAGGGCTCCATTTCAAGCCAGGCAAAATTCTGGGCGGCCTGCTCGATGACCCGGTAGAAGGACACAGCATGATCGGCGCCGTCCTCGCCGTGCTTGGCGATGCGCATGCGGTCGCCATCCGGCGTTTGCTCCTTGACGAGCCAGGTCGAGATCTTGTCCTCATGCTTCTTCGGCACGCCCATCACCAGCGACCAGTAGGTCTTCTTGGTATCGCGCTCGCGGAAGGCGGCCGTCAGCTTCTGCGCCGCGCCGCGCGTGCGGGCTATCACGAGCACGCCCGACGTGTCGCGGTCGAGCCGGTGCACGAGGCGCGGCTTTTCGCCCTTCTGGTTGGTCCAGGCCTCGAGCATCTGGTCGATATGGCGATTGACGCCGGAACCACCCTGCACGGCGATGCCGGCCGGCTTGTTGAGCACGATGACCTTGTCGTCCTCATGCAGCAACATGCGAGAGAGCAGTTCGTGATCGGAGGAATGCTTTAGATCGCGACCGGCTATGGGTCCGCCCTTCGCAGCCTTGGCATCGACCTCCATCGGGGGGATGCGGATCATCTGTCCCGGCTGTACGCGGGTATCGCTCTTGACGCGGCCGCCATCGATGCGCACCTGGCCGGAGCGCAGCAATTTCTGGAGCGGGCCGAAGCCGAGGCCCGGATAGTGGATCTTGAACCACCGGTCGAGCCGCATGCCCGCCTCGTCGTTCTCCACCTGCTTGTGTTCGATGCCTGCCATGTCAGCCTTCTTTCGTTGCGCCGTGCTTTAGCGCAAGAACCGGCTGAGGGGAACCGTCTAGAATGCGCGGAAGGTCAGCGTCGTCAGCGAGCGCACGATGCCCGGAATGGAGGCGACGTGATCGTTGATGAACTTGCCGATATCCTCCTCGCTGTCGACATAGATTTTCAGGAGCAGATCGTAGTCGCCACTCGTCGAGTAGAGCTCCGAAATGAGTTCCGTAGCGTAAAGCGCATCGGCAACTTCGTAGGTTTTGCCCGGAGCGCATTGCAATTGCACGAAAATCGGCTTCATCGGTCCTCCCGCGCCATCGGCGGCATGCTTGTTGCCGCCCGATTCCGGCGGCCTACAGTGCTTCTTATGACGGAATTCCGCCGGCAAAGGCAAGGCCGGCCGAAATTCGCACGGACCGTTAAAATTCGATGAAAATGCAACCCTTGCGGTTCATGTCTCGGAAAGGCGCAACTGTTAAATTGCGAGAACGTAACCAACACCGTAGAACGCCATGACACAGATCGTGACAGTTTCGCCGGCAACGGCCGCTTATGCATCACAAGGGATGCGGCTGCAGACGCGCGCGAACACGCTTTTCGAGGAACGCATCCACGCCTGGAGCCAGGACGCCAAGGTTCGGGGTGACGCCCGCGCGATCGCCGCGCTCAATGTCATCCAGCCGCCGGCCCTCGCGCTCGCGCTGATCACGGCGCCCGGAGGCACGCCGCAGGTAACGGTCGCCGAGGCGCAACGCCTCTATGACGAGAACGAGCTGCCCACCCTCCCGGAACCCGCCTGATCCTCCCCACAGAAACAGCCGTCCTCCGACCTCTGGCCCCCTCGGGGGCCTTTTCTTTGCAGCCCTCTCCCGGCCCTTTCCCGCTACGACAAAAATTCGCTTGGGAGCGACGCAACGCTCTTGCCAAAGCGCAGGCAACGCCGTTATCTGGAGGCAACCTCGCTGGGAGAAGCTGGCCGTCCGACCACGGGCATGGCCGGTGCCGAAGGAGCAACCGCCCCGGAAACTCTCAGGCAAAAGGACCAGCAAGGTGCCGTCGTAACTCTGGAGAGAAGCGTTTTTCGAGCGCTCGCCGAAGGGATAACAATCTCAGGCGAAGGGACAGAGGGGGCTCAGGAGAGCGGCGCGAGAGCGCCGGGATTGTGAGCCGGTGCCCGTTAGATCGTGGGCGCCACAAGACTGGAGGGCGCCTTTTGGACGAAACGTCTGAACTCAAGAAAACCCCGCTTCATGCGCTGAACGTTTCGCTCGGCGGACGCATGGTGCCGTTCGCCGGCTATGAGATGCCGGTGCAATACGCTGCCGGCGTGATGAAGGAGCATCTGCACACCCGCAGGGCCGCCGGCCTCTTCGACGTGTCCCACATGGGCCAGGTGACTGTGCGCGCCCGCTCCGGCGACAATGCCGACGCCGCTCGCGCGCTGGAGACGCTGGTGCCGGTCGACGTGCTCGGCCTCGGCGAAGGCCGCCAGCGCTATGCCCTTTTCACCAATGACGAAGGCGGCATCCAGGACGACCTGATGATCGCCAACCGCGGCGACCATTTCTACGTCGTCGTCAATGCTGCCTGCAAGGACGCGGATTTCGCCCATATGCAGGCGAAGATCGGCGATGTCTGCGAACTGACATTGCATGACGACCGCGCCCTCATCGCCCTGCAGGGCCCGCATGCCGAGGCCGTGCTTGCCGAACTCTGGGCGGACGTCTCCTCGATGCGCTTCATGGACGTGCGCGCCTGCGACCTGCACGATGCCGACTGCATCGTCTCGCGCTCGGGCTATACGGGTGAGGACGGTTTCGAGATTTCCATCCCCGCCAGCCTCGCCGAAGCGGTCTGTCGCCGCCTGCTCGACCATCCGGACGTGTTGCCGATCGGCCTTGGCGCGCGCGATTCGCTGCGTCTTGAAGCCGGCCTCTGCCTCTACGGCAACGACATCGACACGACGACGACGCCGGTGGAAGCCGGTCTCGAATGGGCGATCCAGAAGGTGCGCCGCACGGGTGGCGAGCGCGCCGGCGGTTTTCCGGGCGCCGCTGTTATCCTCGACCAGCTTGAGAACGGTGCCTCGCGCCGTCGTGTCGGTCTGAGGGCGGAAGGCCGGGCGCCGGTGCGCGGCGGTGCGGTGCTTGCCACCGACGCCGAGGGCGAGGATGTCGTCGGCACCGTCACGTCTGGCGGCTTCGGCCCGAATGCCGACGGCCCGGTGGCCATGGGTTACGTCACCAAGTCCGCGATCGCGCCCGGCACCCAGCTCTATGCCGGCGTGCGCGGAAAATTCCTACCCGTCACCGTCGCGGCGATGCCCTTCGTCAAGAACACCTTCAAACGCTGACCAGCGAACAGATTTTCCCAGGAGAGGAACGAACATGCTGAAATTCACCGAAGAACACGAGTGGCTGAAGATCGAGGGCGGCGTCGCGACCGTCGGCATCACGCAGCACGCAGCCGAACAGCTCGGCGATCTCGTCTTCGTGGAACTGCCCGAGGTCGGCGCGACCTTCGAAAAAGGTGGCGATGCCGCGACCGTCGAAAGCGTCAAGGCCGCCTCCGACGTCTATTGTCCGCTTGACGGCGAGATCGTCGAGGTCAACGAAGCGATCACCGCCGATCCCTCTCTCGTCAACAGCGACCCGCAGGGCGCCGGCTGGTTCTTCAAGCTGAAGCTCGCCAACCCGTCCGATGCGGACGCGCTGCTCGACGAAGCCGCCTACAAGGAGCTTGTCGGCTGATGTCTCTCCCCAAGGATTTCGCCTTTACCGATTACCAGCCCTACGATTTCGCCAACCGTCGCCATATCGGCCCCTCGCCGAAGGAGATGGAGGCGATGCTGAAGGTGATCGGTTATGACAGCCTCGACGCGCTGATCGACGACACCGTGCCGAAATCGATCCGGCAGGAAAAGCCGCTCGAATGGGGCGCGGCGATGACCGAGCGCGAAGCGCTCGACAAGCTGCGCGAGACCGCAAACCGCAACAAGAAGCTCGTCTCGCTGATCGGCCAGGGCTACTACGGCACGATCACCCCGCCGGTCGTCCAGCGCAACATCCTGGAGAACCCCGCCTGGTACACGGCCTATACGCCCTACCAGCCGGAAATCAGCCAGGGCCGTCTTGAAGCGCTGCTCAACTATCAGACCATGGTCTGCGACCTGACCGGCCTCGATGTCGCCAACGCCTCGCTGCTCGATGAAGCGACGGCCGCCGCCGAAGCCATGGCCATGGCCGAGCGCGTCTCGAAGTCGAAGGCAAAGGCCTTCTTTGTCGACGAGAACTGCCACCCGCAGACCATCGCGCTCCTGAAGACCCGTTCCGAGCCACTTGGCTGGAGCGTCATCGTCGGCGACCCCTTCACCGATCTCGACCCCGTCGACGTGTTCGGCGCGATCTTCCAGTATCCCGGTACCTACGGTCATGTGCGTGACTTCTCGGGCCTCATCTCGCGTCTGCACCAGACCGGCGCCATCGCCGTCGTCGCGGCCGATCCGCTGGCCCTCGCCCTCCTGAAATCGCCCGGCGACATGGACGCGGATATCGCCATCGGCTGCACCCAGCGTTTCGGCGTGCCGGTCGGTTACGGCGGGCCGCATGCGGCCTATATGGCGGTCAAGGACGCCTACAAGCGCTCCATGCCCGGTCGCCTCGTCGGCGTTTCCATCGACGCGCGCGGCAACCGCGCCTACCGCCTGTCGCTGCAGACCCGCGAACAGCACATCCGCCGCGAGAAGGCGACGTCGAACATCTGCACCGCGCAGGTGCTGCTCGCCGTCATGGCCTCCATGTATGCGGTCTTCCACGGCCCGCAGGGCCTGAAGGCGATCGCGCAGAGCGTGCACCAGAAGACCGTGCGCCTCGCCAAGGGCCTCGAGAAGCTGGGTTACACGGTCGAGCCCGAGGTCTTCTTTGACACGATCACCGTGCATGTCGGCAAGTTGCAGGGCATCATCCTGAAGACCGCTGTCGCGGAAGAGGTCAACCTTCGCAAGATCGGTGACGACCGCATCGGCATCAGTCTCGACGAGCGCTCGCGCCCCGTCACGCTGGAAGCCGTCTGGCGCGCCTTCGGCGGCGATTTCGAGGTGGCGGAGTTCGAGCCGGACTACCGTCTGCCGGAAGACCTGCTGCGTACCAGCGAATACCTGACGCATCCGATCTTCCACATGAACCGCGCGGAAAGCGAGATGGTGCGCTACATCCGCCGCCTCTCCGACCGCGACCTCGCGCTCGACCGCGCGATGATTCCGCTCGGTTCCTGCACGATGAAACTCAATGCGACAGCGGAAATGCTGCCGATCACTTGGCCGGAATTTGCAGAAATCCATCCCTTCGTTCCGGCCGACCAGGCGCAGGGTTATCGCTACCTCATCGAGGACCTGTCGCAGAAACTCTGCGACATCACCGGCTACGACGCCGTTTCCATGCAGCCGAATTCCGGCGCGCAGGGCGAATATGCCGGCCTGCTGACCATCCGCGCCTACCACCTCGCCAACGGCAACACGCACCGCGACGTCTGCCTCATCCCGACCTCCGCGCACGGCACCAATCCGGCCTCCGCCCAGATGGTCGGCATGAAGGTCGTCGTCGTGAAGGTGTCTGACAACGGCGACATCGACATGGACGATTTCCGTGCGAAAGCAGAGCAGTACGCGGAAAATCTCTCGTGCTGCATGATCACGTACCCCTCCACGCACGGCGTCTTTGAGGAGAACGTGCGCGAGATCTGCGAGATCGTCCACAAGCACGGCGGCCAAGTCTATATCGACGGCGCCAACATGAACGCCATGGTGGGCCTTGCCCGCCCCGGTGATATCGGCGGCGACGTCAGCCACCTCAACCTGCACAAGACCTTCTGCATCCCGCATGGCGGCGGCGGCCCCGGCATGGGCCCGATCGGCGTCAAGGCGCACCTTGCGCCGTACCTGCCGGGTCATCCCGATATTCCGGGTCTCGGCGGCACCGGTGCGGTCTCGGCAGCGCCCTTCGGCTCGGCCTCGATCCTGCCGATCTCGTGGAGCTACTGCCTGATGATGGGTGGTGCTGGCCTGACGCAGGCGACGAAGGTGGCGATCCTCAACGCCAACTACATCGCCGCCCGTCTCAAGGGCGCCTATGACGTGCTCTACACGTCCTCCAGGGGCCGCGTGGCGCACGAGTGCATCATCGACACGCGCCCGCTTGCCGAAAGCGCCGGCGTCACCGTCGACGACGTCGCCAAGCGGCTGATCGACTGCGGCTTCCACGCCCCGACCATGAGCTGGCCGGTGGCCGGCACGCTGATGATCGAGCCGACCGAATCGGAGACCAAGGCCGAGATCGACCGGTTCTGCGAGGCGATGCTGGCGATCCGCGAGGAAGCCCGCGCCATCGAGAACGGCACGATGGACAAGGTCAACAACCCGCTGAAGAACGCCCCGCACACGGTGGAAGACCTCGTCGGCGAATGGGACCGCCCCTATTCGCGCGAACAGGCCTGCTACCCGCCGGGCGCCTTCCGGGTCGACAAGTACTGGTCGCCGGTCAACCGCGTCGACAACGTCTATGGCGACCGCAACCTCGTCTGCTCCTGCCCGCCGCTCGAGGACTACGCGGAAGCCGCCGAGTAAGCATCGCAAGACTTTGAGCCCCGGCCGATCCTATCGGCCGGGGCTTTTCGTTGCGGGCAGGGAAAGATTGGCGGTGGGGCGAGCCCTTACGGGGAGACTGCAACGTCCACCCAGAAGCGGGTAAAGCCTTCTGCAAAATCACGGTAGCCGCTCAGCGTGGAAGGCTTGACCGCATAGGCATTGGCACCGTTTTCATAGGCGCGGTTGACGTCGGTGGCGCTGGACGACGAGGACAGCATGATGACGGGCGTCACCGCCGTGCGGGCGCGTCCGCGCAGCCGCTTGAGCAGCTCCATGCCGCTGGTGCCGGGCATGTTGATGTCGAGAAGGATATAATCGAAGGCCTCGCGGTCGAGCCGGTCGCTCGCCAGTTCCGCATCGGCGACATGGGTGATTTCGAGCGCACTGCCGGTATCGCTGAAGGCACGCATGACGAACCGCACGTCCACCGGGTCGTCGTCCACGACGATCAGCTTTCTAGCCGAGCCTCCCACGATCGTTCCCCTTTGACTTTATGGGTTGCGGAAACGTCACGACGAAGCGTGCCCCCGGACCATACTGCGTGTCAAGCGCTATCACACCGTTGTGGCTCTCGACGATCCGGCGCGCCAGGGCAAGTCCCACGCCGGTGCCCTGATACACCGTCTCATCGCGGTGAAGGCGCTGGAACACCTCGAATATCCGCCCGACATGCTGCGGATCGATGCCGATACCGTCATCCTCGACGACGAATTCAGTGCCGTCAGCCCCCTCGCGGCAATAGACCCGCACGACGGGCGCCTCGCCCGGCCGGCGATATTTCAGCGCATTGCCGATGAGGTTTTGCGCCAGCCGCTTCAAGAGCTCGGGATCGCCCATCACCTCGGGCATCGATGCGGTCTCGACATGTCCATCGGCCTCCCGCACATGGCTTTCCAGGAGCGCCAACGCCTCACGCACCACGTCGGAGAGCGAAACGGGCTTCGGCGCCGAGATCCGGTAGGCGATCTGCGAATATTCCAGCAGGCTGTCGATGATCCGGCGCATGCGCGCGGCACTCTTGCGGACGTGGTCGGCATAGTGCGGCAATTCGGTCATGTCGCCGCGATGCAGGTCTTCCGAGATCATCTCGGCAAACATGGACAGATGGCGCAGCGGCGCCTTCAGGTCATGCGAGACGGTGGCGGTGAACTGGTCCAGCGCCTCGTTCTTGCGGCGCAGCTCGTTCGTCTGGGCCTCCACCTGCTGCTGCTGGCGCTTGGCCTCGGTGATGTCGCGGCCGACGCAGACAATCTCGCAGGCGCCGTCCTCGTCGAAGATCGCGACGGTCGTCCACAGAAGCCATGTCTCCTGCCCGCCGCGCCCCTCCATGCAGACTTCCAGCGTCTTCATCGGCTCGGCGCGCGTGTAGCTGCCGATGTCCATCAGCACCGCCGTGTGCTCCGGCGCGCAGGACACGTCCGGCAGGAACCGCCCGATCAGCTCGTCGGTCGTCGAGCCGACGAAATGGGCGTATTTGTCGTTCGCAAAACGGATTGTCAGGTTCCGGTCGAAGCGCAGGATCATGTCGGGCAGGATCTGCAGCAGCGAGAGATACTCGCGGCGTTTCGCCTCCAGCGCCGCTTCCGTGCGCTTCAGCTCCGATATGTCGACACGCAGCGCGACGATGTCGCCGGTCTCCGACACATGGCTCTCACCGCGAATCCACCGGTCCTTGCCGAACTCGAAGATGGCGCCGCCGCTGCCGGTGTTGCGGTGGCTTTCGAGACGCTCGCGCACCATCGCTTCGGCCTCCGGCGTGCCCTCGCGAATGCCGGGAAACATGCCGACACGGATATTGGCGCGCGCGATGCTTTCCAGCGTCACGCCGACACGCACGGCATCGCGGGCAAGGCCGCAACGCTCCTTGTAGGAACGGTTGAACAGGACGAGGCGCTCCTCCCGGTCGAAGATTGCAAAACCCTCCGTCATGGTGTCGAGCGCCGCGGCGATGCGCTGGCCAAGCAGGATCTGCTCGCCATGGCTGCCCCCGCTCAAAAGACTGCGCAGGAGAAGCGCATAGGACGGGCCGGCTGCCTCATCCGGCAGCGCGATCACATGGGCTGACGCTTCGAAGATGTTGCCGTTGTCGTGGCGAAAACCGAGGGCATGGGTGTTTTCACGGCCGGCCGCGGCCTGGCCGGCAAGAAGCGCCGCCGCGACCTCCCCGGCGAGAACAACCGTGCCCGCAGGCCGCCTGTCATCGCGATTCCAGCCGAATGTGCGGGCGGCCGCGTCGTTGTGGGAGACGAGGCGCGCCTCGGCGTCGACGATGACCACAGGAAAGGGCAGGTTCTGGTACAGTGTCGCGGTAAAGCCGTCCATCGCTCGCGCCCCTCCCGCTGGCAATCACGCCGGCACCGGATTCGCGCGCCGCGCGTGGGAGACTAGGCAAAACTGCCGGAGAAGAAAAGCCGCAAGGATTGGCAGTCCGCGCCGGCCTGCCGGCAGTTCAGCCCGCCCGTACGGTCGGCTGGCCGGAAGCGGCAAGGGCCGCAAGGTCGGCAGGCTTCAGCTCGACCGATTCGCCGCAGCCGCAGGCCGACGTCTGGTTCGGGTTGTGGAAGGTGAAGCCGGAGCGCAGCGTCGTCACCTCGAAATCCATCTGCGTGCCGAGAAGGTAGAGCACCGCCTCCGGCGCAACCCAGACCTTTGCACCATTGTGCTCGATCAGGTCGTCCTTGGCATTGGGTTCGGTGACGAGGTCGATGGCATATTCCATGCCGGCGCAACCGCCCTTCTTGATGCCGACGCGAATGCCCTTGGCATCGCTGCCGGCATTGTCGACGATCGCCTTGACGCGGTCTGCCGCCGCATCGGTGAGTGTCATCACTGCAAAGGCCATGGGCCGTTTCTCCTTCGCCGACCGGGTTCAAGGCCCGGCGGTCTGTGATTCCGAATCTAGTGACGACGGGTTAACGGATCAAGTCACGGAAAGCACAAGTGCCTTGCCCTATCCGGCTGCGTTGCCGAAATCAGTACCAGCCGACGGCGACCTGCGCCTCTTCCGACATACGGTCCGGCGTCCACGGCGGATCGAAGGTCATCTTGACCTCGACGCCGGATACGCCTTCGACCGCGCTGACCGCATTCTCGACCCAGCCCGGCATCTCGCCGGCCACGGGGCAACCGGGTGCCGTCAGGGTCATGTCGATCTTGACCATGCGGTCGTCTTCGATGTCGATCTTGTAGATCAGGCCGAGCTCGAAGATATCGGCCGGGATTTCCGGATCGTAGACCGTCTTCAGCGCGGAGATGATGTCGTCGGAAAGGCGCGCCAGTTCGTCGTCCGGGATCGCCGAATGGACGATACCGTCGCGGACGTCGATCTTGTCTTCCGTTGCGTCGAGGGACATGGGCCTACTCCTCAGGCGAAAAACTTGCGGGCATGGTCGAGCGCGTCGGCCAGGACATCGACTTCGGCACGCGTGTTGTAGAGGCCGAACGATGCCCGGCATGTGGAGGTGACGCCGAAGCGTTTCAAGAGCGGCTGGGCGCAATGGGTGCCGGCGCGCACCGCCACCCCTGCCCGGTCGATGACCATCGAGACGTCATGGGCGTGGATGCCTTCCAGCTCGAAGGAGAAGATCGAGCCCTTGCCCGGTGCCGAACCGAAAATCCTTAGCGCGTTGATCGAGGACAACCGCTCATGGGCATAGTCGCGCAGGTCCGCCTCGTGGGCGGCGATCGCCGCGCGGCCGATCTTTTCCATGTAGTCGAGCGCATGGCCAAGGCCGATCGCCTGCACGATCGGCGGCGTGCCCGCCTCGAAGCGGTGCGGCGGGTCGTTGTAGGTGACGATGTCCTCGGTGACGTCGACGATCATCTCGCCGCCGCCCTGAAAGGGGCGCATCTCTCTAAGGCGATCCATCTTGCCATAGAGCACGCCGATGCCGGAGGGGCCATAGAGCTTGTGGCCGGTCATCACGTACCAGTCGCAATCGATGTCGCGCACGTCGACGGGCATATGCACCGCGCCCTGCGAACCATCGACCAGCACCGGAATGCCGCGTTCACGGGCGATGCGGCAGATTTCCTTGACGGGCACGATGGTGCCGAGCGCATTCGACATATGCGTGATGGCGATGAGCTTGGTGCGCTCCGTCAGGCACTTTTCGAACTCTTCGATGTGGAAGGCACCCGCATCGTCCACCGGGGCCCAGACGAGCTTCGCGCCCTGTCGCTCGCGGATGAAATGCCACGGCACGATGTTGGAATGATGCTCCATGATCGACAGAACGATCTCGTCGCCCGCGCCGATCTTGGGCATGCCGTAGCCGTAGGCGACGGTGTTGATCGCCTCGGTCGAGGATTTGGTGAAGATGATCTCGTCGACCGAGGAAGCGTTGAGGAAGCGGCGCACCTTTTCGCGCGCCGCCTCGTAGGCATCGGTGGCGGCATTCGACAGGAAGTGCAGGCCGCGATGCACGTTGGCATATTCGTTGGAATAGGCGTGGGCAATCGCGCCGATCACCGACTGCGGCTTCTGCGCCGACGCGCCGTTGTCGAGATAGACCAGAGGCTTGCCGTAGACCGTCTTCGACAGGATCGGGAAATCCTTGCGGATCGCCTCGACGTCATAGGCCAGTGCAGGGGCGTGTTCCATCTCGTTCGTCCTATGTCAGGCGTGCCCTGGAGCGTTCCCGTTCCTTCGAACCGCGAGCGCCCCTTTTCTTGTTTGCGCAACCCCGGGCCGACCGTCCTGCGATCCGGCCCGGGATAGCGCCTGATCAGGCGTGCTTGTCGAGCCAGTCGGCGATGACGCCTTCCAGCGCTTCGACCAGCGGCTCGTCTTCCAGCTCCTCGACGATCTCGGCGACGAAGGCGTTGACCAGCATGGCGCGCGCCTTGTTTTCCGGGATGCCACGGGCCATCAGGTAGAAGAGCTGCGTGTGGTCGATGTCGATCACGGTCGCACCGTGGCCGCACTGCACGTCGTCGGCGAAGATTTCGAGCTCCGGCTTGGCCGAGAAATCCGCTTCGTCCGAAAGCAGCAGCGTGTTGCACGACATCTTGGCGTCGGTCTTCTGGGCATCCGGCGCAACGCGGATCTGGCCCTGGAAGACGCCGCGCGCGCGATCGAAGATCACGTTGCGGATCACTTCCGTCGAGGTCGTGTTCGGCACATCGTGACCGACCGTGAAGGTCACGTCGTTGTGCGTCTCGCCGCCGAGCAGGTTGATGCCGCGCAGAATGAGGTCGGAGCCTTCGCCCGCCACCACGACATGGATTTCCTGCCGCACGAGCTTACCGCCGGCATTGATCACGTAAAGGCGGAGCTTTGCGTCCGTGCCGAGCGTGATGCGGATCTGGCCGAGATGGGTGTCCGCCGCACCCTGCCCCTGCAAAATGACCCAGGTAATATCGGCACCGTCGGCAAGCGACAGGTCGCTGACCGTCGTGACGAAGGCCGCGGTGTCGCCGACCGCCGCATGGCGCTCGATGACGGTCGCCTTGGTGTTCGCGCCGAAGCTGACCGGGAAGCGCGTATGGGCCTGGCCCGCATTCTGGACCGTCTGGATTTCGAGAGGTGCTGCCAGCTCGGTGCCCGCGGGGAAATCGAGCACGAAACCGTCCCGAACGAAAGCGCCGTTGATGCGGCCGATCGCGTCGTCGCGGTCACGGGCAGCAAGGCCGTCCGCGGCCGTGCCGTCGGCCAGCGCATCGGCAAAGGTGCGCAGCGTCACGCCCTCGACCGAGCCGCGGGCCTCCGCAAGGCCGTTGACGACGGACAGCACCGTCGACCCCTCGACCAGCGGCCCGATCCGCGCGGCGGAGGCTGCGGGATCGAAGGCCGGAACGGCGCGCAGCAGCGCCTTGAGGTCCGTATAGTGCCAGGCCTCGATGCGGCGCGTCGGAAGGCCGGCATCCTTGAAGTCGCTGATGAGGACGTCGCGGGCAGCGAGCACGGCACCATCACCCGGCAGTTCGCCGAGCGCGTGGTCGTAGGCTTCGCAAAGCGCCGTCTCGGCGACGGAGAGCTTCATGCCTGTCTGCATGTTCATGAGATCACTCCTTCGCCAAGCCGTCAGGCGGCGGCGCCGATAATGTCGGCGTAACCGTTTGCTTCCAGCTCGTGCGCCAGCGTCTTGTCGCCGGACTTGATGACCTGGCCCTTGTAGAGAACGTGCACCGTATCGGGCACGATGTAGTCGAGCAGGCGCTGGTAGTGCGTGATGACGATGACGGCGCGGTCGGGCGAGCGAAGCGCGTTGACGCCGTCGGCGACGATCTTCAGCGCGTCGATGTCGAGGCCGCTGTCGGTCTCGTCGAGGACGCACAGCTTCGGCTCGAGCAGCGACATCTGCAGGATTTCAGCGCGCTTCTTCTCACCGCCGGAAAAGCCGACATTGAGCGGACGGCGCAGCATTTCCGGGGCGATCTTCAGCTCGGCGGCAGCTTCCTTGACGCGACGCATGAAGTCCGGCGTCGTCAGTTCCGCCTCGCCGCGCGCCTTGCGCTGTTCGTTCATCGCAACCTTCAGGAACTGCATGGTGGCAACGCCGGGGATTTCGACCGGGTACTGGAAGGCGAGGAAGATGCCCTTGGCGGCGCGCTCGGCCGGGTCGAGTTCCAGAATGCTCTCGCCGTTGTAAAGGATGTCGCCGTCGGTGACTTCGTAGTCCTCGCGGCCGGAGAGGATGTAGGAGAGCGTCGACTTGCCCGAGCCGTTCGGGCCCATGATGGCGGCGACTTCGCCGGCCTTCACGGTGAGATTCAGGCCGCGGATGATCTCGGTGCCGTCTTCGGCGATGCGGGCGTGCAGATTCTTGATTTCAAGCATGGTTTCTCGGTCCTGCGTTCGGAGCGGTCAAACGCTCCCGTCTTGGTTTCAGAAGCCGAGGAAGAAGTGGACCAACGGGAGCATCGCGGCGGACAACCCGCCAAGGCCGAGCCCCAAAACCGTGCGTATCGCCACGTTCCGAACGTTGGGCGCATACGCTGCCAGTCCACCGCATACCACGGCGTAATACGTCAGATTGACCGGATCCATGTCGTGTCTCCCGATGAGAACCGCATCCCGCTAATATAACGGATCACACGGAAACTTCATCGAAGGACCTGTCCGGTCCCCCCGGCGGAAGCCGCCGGGACATTCCTTCACCCGATCAGCCGACCGAGCCTTCCAGCGAGATGCCGATCAGCTTCTGCGCCTCGACGGCGAACTCCATCGGCAGTTCCTGGATGACTTCCTTGACGAAGCCGTTGACGATCAGCGCGATCGCCGCCTCGGTCGGGATGCCGCGCTGGAGGCAGTAGAACAGCTGGTCTTCCGAGATCTTCGAGGTGGTCGCCTCGTGCTCGAAATGGGCCGTCGCGTTCTTCGCCTCGATATAGGGCACGGTATGCGCGCCGCACTTGTCGCCGATCAGCAGCGAGTCGCACTGGGTGAAGTTGCGTGCGTTCTCCGCCTTGCGGTGGGCCGAGACCTGGCCGCGATAGGTGTTGTTGGAGAAGCCCGCGGAAATGCCCTTGGAGACGATGCGGCTCGACGTGTTCTTGCCGAGATGGATCATCTTGGTGCCGCTGTCGATCTGCTGGTGGCCGTTCGAGACGGCGATCGAATAGAACTCGCCGCGCGAACCATCGCCGCGCAGGATGCAGGACGGGTACTTCCAGGTGATGGCGGAGCCGGTCTCGACCTGCGTCCACGAGATCTTGGAGTTCTTGCCCCGGCAATCGCCGCGCTTCGTCACGAAGTTGTAGATGCCGCCCTTGCCTTCCTTGTCGCCCGGATACCAGTTCTGGACGGTGGAATACTTGATCTCGGCATCGTCGAGCGCGACCAGCTCGACGACGGCAGCGTGAAGCTGGTTCTCGTCGCGCTGCGGCGCGGTGCAGCCTTCGAGGTAGGAGACGTAGGCGCCCTCTTCCGCGATGATCAGCGTGCGCTCGAACTGGCCGGTGTTCTTCTCGTTGATGCGGAAGTAGGTCGACAGCTCCATCGGGCAACGAACGCCCTTCGGTACGAAGACGAAAGAGCCGTCGGTAAAGACCGCGGAGTTCAGCGTCGCGTAGAAATTGTCGGTCGTCGGTACAACGGTGCCGAGATACTTCTTCACAAGCTCGGGATGCTCGCGAATGGCCTCCGAGATCGACATGAAGATCACGCCGGCCTTCTTCAGCTCTTCCTTGAAGGTGGTGACGACGGAGACCGAATCGAACACGGCGTCGACGGCGATCTTCGACGTCTGCACGCCGGCAAGGATTTCCTGCTCGCGCAGGGGAATACCGAGCTTCTCGTACATCTTCAGAAGCTCGGGATCGACCTCGTCGATGGACTTCGGGCCGGTCTGGTTCTTCGGCGCGGCATAGTAGTAGAGATCGTTGAAGTCGATCTTCGGATAGTCGACGCGCGCCCAGGTGGGCTCTTCGAGCGTCAGCCAGCGGCGATAGGCGTCGAGGCGCCATTCGAGCATCCAGTCGGGCTCGCTCTTCTTGGCCGAGATGAAACGGATGATGTCCTCGGAAAGCCCCTTCGGAGCCTTCTCCACCTCGATGTTCGTCTCGAAGCCGTATTTGTACTGGTCGACGTCAATCTGACGGACCTGATCGATCGTTTCCTGCACCGCAGGCATATCGTTCTCCAATCTCGCCGGATCCAAGGTCCGGCAGTTTGTCAACGTCTGGCGGGGCCTCCCGCCGCTTATGTAAGCGCCAAAGGCGGTTTTTCCCACCTTTTGGCAAGCGAAAACTTGCGTTCCCGCAAGATTCCCGTCAGGCCGCCCGTCGCCGCGCCATGACGCGCGAAAAGGCAGCCAGAAAACGCGCGACATCCGCCTCTGTCGAGGCCGGACCGAGCGACACGCGAAGCCCGCCGAGCGCCGCGTCGAATCCCATGGCGGTCAGAACGTGGCTCTGCCCGACCTTGCCCGAGGAGCAGGCCGAGCCGGCCGAAAGCGCGATACCCTCGAGATCGAAGGCGATCTGCCCGGTCTCCGATTTCAGGCCGGGCAGGCTGAAGAACGAGGTGTTGGCGATGCGCTCGACATCCGCACCATGGATGACGACGTCGTTCGTCGCCGCCCGCATGCCGCTCTCCAGTGCGTCGCGCAGCGCGCCGATCCGTGCGTTGCGCCCGGCAAGATCCGCCACCGCCGCGCGGGCGGCTGCGGCAAAGCCGGCAAGCGCCGCCGGGTTCTCTGTACCGGAGCGATGGCCCTTTTCCTGGCCACCGCCGCGGATCAGCGGTGCGGGCATCAGAACCTCGCCGCGCGAGATCAGCGCGCCGGCGCCCTTCGGGCCGCCCAGCTTGTGCGAGGAGACGATGAGGAAATCGGCGTCGAGTGCCGCAATGTCGATGGACACGCGGCCGGCGGCCTGCACCGCGTCGACGACGAGAAGACCACCGTGACGGTGCACGACCTCGGCGACGCTCTTCACGGGCTGCACGATGCCCGTCTCGTTGTTGGCGAGCATGACCGCCACCATCGGCAGGCCCTTCGCCTTGTCATGGCCCGCAAGAAGCGTTGTCAGGGCCTCGAGATCGACGAGGCCGGCGCGGGTGACGGGGATCGTCGTCACGGCATCGCGCGCAAAACGCCCGCCCTCGCGGATCGCCGGATGCTCGATCTCGGAAACATAGAGACGGCCGATGGTAAGCGGCGTGCGGCCCATGCGATAGTCGGGCGTCAGGGCGAGGTTCGCCGCCTCGGTGGCGCCGCTCGTGAAGATCACATGGGCCGGCGCCGCATTGAGCAGCGCGGCGACGTCGCGGCGCGCGGCCTCCACCAGCATGCGCAGCGCCCGGCCCTCGCCATGCACGGACGACGGATTGCCGACGCTGTCGAGCGCAGCAAGAACGGCCTCGCGCGCCGCCGGCAGCAGGGGTGCCGTGGCGTTCCAGTCCAGATAAGTGCGCTCCGTCTTCGTCATTTCTCACCCATGCGCGCACGATACATTCGATACGGCGTGCATTTTCCTTGAATTTTCCGTCGGGCTTGCCTTATGACACCAAGCTCACGGCGTCCCGTGGGCGCCTATACAGTTTCGAATGGTTCTAAACTAGGTTCTAGAAAAGCTGACTGGTTTCGTCAAGACTTCAGTTGACAAGAATCCGTTCCAGAACGCGAACTTGCCGGAGTAAGAATGCCCGAAATCATCTTCAACGGACCCGCCGGTCGCCTTGAGGGCCGTTACCAGCCGTCCAAGCAGAAGAACGCCCCGATCGCCATCGTGCTGCATCCGCACCCGCAGTTCGGCGGCACGATGAACAACCAGATCGTCTACCAGCTGTTCTACATGTTCCAGAAGCGCGGTTTCACGACGCTACGCTTCAATTTCCGTGGCATCGGCCGCAGCCAGGGCGAATTCGACCACGGCGCAGGCGAATTGTCGGATGCAGCCTCCGCACTCGACTGGGTGCAGAGCCTGCATCCCGATTCGAAGAGCTGCTGGGTCGCCGGCTATTCCTTCGGCGCCTGGATCGGCATGCAGCTGCTGATGCGCCGCCCGGAGATCGAAGGCTTCATGTCCATCGCCCCGCAGCCGAACATCTACGACTTCTCGTTCCTCGCCCCCTGCCCGTCGTCGGGTCTCATCATCAACGGTGATTCCGACAAGGTGGCACCGGAGAAGGACGTCAACGGCCTCGTCGAGAAGCTGAAGACGCAGAAGGGCATCCTGATCACGCACCGCACGGTGCCGGGCGCCAACCACTTCTTCAACGGCCAGACGGAAACGCTGATGGCCGAGTGCGAAGACTACCTCGACCGCCGTCTTGCCGGCGAACTGACCCCGGAACCGGCCGCCAAGCGTATTCGCTGACCGGCGGAGAGAGACAAAGGAAAAAGCCCGGCGACATCTCGCCGGGCTTTTTCTTTGCCATATGTTCGCCTGATCAATTCGCGCGCTTGACGACCTCGAGCACCACAGCGGGCGGCTCCGCCTGGCGCACGCAGTCACGTCCGGCGTTCTTGGCGGCATAGAGCGCATCGTCCGCCCGGCGCATAGCAAACCGCAGCGGCTCGCCGCGCGTCACCTCGGCAACGCCGAAGCTGGCGGTGATGCGCACAGCCGGCGGCAGGCCGGGAATGGGCGCGACGGCGCGGGTTGCGCGCAGGGTCTGCGCGAAAAGCAGCGTCGCCTCCTTGCCGGTGTTCGGCAGGAAGAGCGCGAATTCCTCGCCGCCGATGCGCGCGACCAGCGCGCCCACCGGCGCCGCGACACGCAGTGCCTCGCCGAAGGCGCGGATGGCGTTGTCGCCGCCCTGGTGGCCATGGGTGTCGTTGACCGACTTGAAGTGATCGATATCGCACAGGATGAGGCCATGCGGACCCGCGCCCGCAAGAAGCGCATCGATGCGGTTGTCGAAACCACGGCGGTTGAGGAGACCGGAGAGCGGATCGACCTCCGCATTGCCCTTCTCCTCCGCGACGATCTCCAGCACGAGCACACAGAGCAGCATCAGGCCGACGGTAACGATCAGCACTGCGCCCATGCTCTGCGAGACGAGCGCAAACTGGCTGGCGAGATAGTCCTTTGCCGTGTTACCTGCCCCGGCGAGCACGGCGGCATAGGCCTTTGCCAGGAAATGCACGCTGGTCAGCGCAAGAAGCACGATGAGCGCCCGGTCGACGAAGCTTGCCGGGCGGGCGCGCCAGACCGCGAAGGCGCTCATCCCGAGCGCCACCGCGAAGGGGGTCTGGTAAGGCAACGCATGGGCGAGCGTGCCGCGCGGCAGGTCGTAGATGACATAATCGAGCGCGACGAAGGCGACGAAGATGGCGGCAAGGACCCAGCGGTTCGTACGGAGGCCGTAGAGATGGCCGACACCGATGCGCAGCATCAGCATGCCGCCGAGCATGGCGGCAAAGGCAAGGATCGCCCAGAGCCTTGCCGGCGGCGCATAGGCGACGAGGAATTCGAAAAGGGTGGAAAGCGAGGCGACGGCATAGGTGCCGGCAAACCAGCGGGCTGCGACGCGATTGCGGCTCCGGGCGGACACCGCGAGGAAAAACATGCAGAAACACTGCGCGATGAGAAAGTTCACCGCCAGCAGGAAGCCCGCGCCACTCATTGGCCACCTTACGCAAGACAAAAAGGCCGCTCCGTGCAAAAGCGCCCCGGAGCGATCCGGACGAATCCTAGAAGGCGCCCGCGAAGAAAGCGTTAATCGCCGGTTGCGTGTTTCTGGAGTACGCCGCCGGAAACAGGCGTCTTCACGCCCGTCGTGCCTGGGAAGGTGAGCGACAGGCCACGCAGCGAGCGGACGGCAAGATAGGCCCAGGCCTCCGCCTCCATGCTGTCGCCGTCGAGATCGACCGCCTCGGCCGTCACCACCTCAGCCGCTTCCGTCTCGGCAAGCGCCGCCAGATCCCCCATGATCACCCGGTTGAGCCGGCCGCCGCCACACACGACATAAAGTTTCGGCCTCTCCGGCAGGTGGCGGGCGGAGCGCAGGATGGCGGCGGCGGTGACATGGGCGAGCGTGCGCGCACCGTCTTCAAGACTTGCGTCCGGCCCCTCGGGCGGGCGGAAATCGTTGCGGTCGAGCGAGCGGCGCACCGGATCGGTGAAGAAGGCATGGTTGAGATAACGCTCCGCAAGGCCGGGATCGACGCGGCCCTCCGAGGCGATCATGCCGCCCTGGTCGTAGGGAATGCCGGCATGGGCCTCGACCCACTGGTCGATCAGCGTGTTGCCGGGACCGCTGTCAAAGGCGACGATCGCCCCGCCGGCGCCGATGAAGGTGATGTTGGAGATGCCGCCGATATTGACGAAGACGACCGCCTTGCCGGTGGCGCCGGAAAGGCCGGCAGCGAGCGCGGCGTGATAGGCGGGAATGAGCGGCGCCCCCTGCCCGCCATGCACCATATCATTCGCCCGCATGTCATAGACCACATCGATGCCGGTTTCACGGGCGAGCAGCCCGCCGTCGCCAAGCTGCACCGTCAGGCCGGCATTCGGCCGGTGCAGCACGGTCTGGCCATGGAAGCCGATGACGTCGATGTCGGATGCCGTCAGGCCGTTCCCATCCAGGAAGGTGCGCACGGCCTCGGCGTGGCGCAACGTCAGCTCCCGTTCGATCTCGGCGAGATCGCCCGGCCGCTGGCTGCGAACGTCGATCGCCTTGGCGGCCTCCAGCGCGCCCTGCAGACGGCGGCGGAAGGCGGCGTCGTAGGGTCGCGCGAGACAGGGGCCGCGCTCGACGACGGCCTCGCCGTCCGTGCGCAGCAGCGCGACATCGATGCCGTCGAGGCTCGTGCCACTCATCAGACCGATCGCCGTTTGCAGTCCCGTCATGCATCCGCTCCAGAATCACTTTTGAAGTGATTATGCGGCGAAACAGTGCTAAACGCCCGGCGGTCCGCCGGAAAATTATCTCCGGCCGCCCCATCCCGCCCAAAGCATTCCGGCAAGAGAGACAGGCCATGTCCGAATTCAAATCCGATTTCCTCCGCACGCTGAAAGAGCGCGGTTTCATCCATCAGATCTCCGATGAAACCGGCCTCGACGATCTTCTCGCCAAGGAAACCGTGACGGCCTATATCGGCTTTGATCCGACCGCGCCGAGCCTGCATGCCGGCGGCCTCATCCAGATCATGCTGCTGCACTGGTTCCAGAAGACCGGCCACCGGCCGATCTCGCTGATGGGCGGCGGCACCGGCATGGTCGGCGACCCGTCCTTCAAGGATGAGGCACGCCAGCTGATGACGCCGGAGACGATCGACGGCAACATCGCCAGCATCAAGAAGGTCTTTTCGAGCTATCTCGCCTATGGCGAAGGCCCGAAGGATGCGCTGATGATCAACAATGCCGACTGGCTACTCGGCATCAACTACCTCGAGTTCCTGCGCGACGTCGGCCGCCATTTCTCGGTCAACCGCATGCTGTCCTTCGACAGCGTGAAGATGCGGCTCGAGCGCGAGCAGTCGCTGTCCTTCCTCGAATTCAACTACATGATCCTCCAGGCCTACGACTTCGTCGAGCTCAACAAGCGCTACGACGTGCGCCTGCAGATGGGCGGCTCGGACCAGTGGGGCAACATCATCAACGGCATCGACCTCGGCCACCGCATGGGCACGCCGCAGCTCTACGCCATGACCTCGCCGCTTCTGACGACCGCGTCGGGCGCCAAGATGGGCAAATCGCTCTCCGGTGCCGTCTGGCTGAACCCGGACATGCTGTCGGCCTATGATTTCTGGCAGTACTGGCGCAACACAGAGGATGCGGACGTCTCGCGCTTCCTGAAGCTCTACACGACGCTGCCGATGGACGAAATCGCCCGGCTTTCCGCGCTCGGCGGCGCCGAGATCAACGAGGTGAAGAAGATCCTCGCCACCGAGGTGACGGCGATGCTGCACGGCCGCGAGGCGGCCGAACAGGCCGCCGAGACCGCCCGCAAGACGTTCGAGGAAGGCGCGATCGCCGAAAACCTGCCGTCCATCGACGTTTCCACCGGTGAGCTCGAAGCCGGCATCGGCCTCCTCAGCCTCGTCGTCAAGGCCGGCCTTGCCGCCTCGAACGGCGAAGCCCGCCGCCACGTGCAGGGCGGCGCGGTGCGCATCAACGACACAGCCGTTTCCGACGAGCGCCGCGTCATCGGCACCGCGGACGTTTCCGCCGATGGCGTCATCAAGCTGTCGCTGGGCAAGAAGAAGCACATCCTCGTCCGCCCGGCCTGAGAGCGGGCAAACGAAACCGAGATCAAGGCCGCCTCCGGGCGGCCTTTTTCATTGGAATTCGAAAATGTTGCGGAAGACGCCGGGGGCGATGATCGACAGCGGGTTGATCGTCAGCTTCGGCTTGTCGAAGGGGCCGGAGAGCTTGAAGGTGATGCCGATCAGGCCACGATCGTTGCCGTTGCCGAGGATGATACCGATCAGCGGCAGCTCGGCGAACAGCCGGTTGAGGCCATAGGCCGGCATGAAGGTGCCGGTCATGTCCGTCCGGCCGTTGGCATCACGCACCGTGCCCTGGAAGGTGGCGCCGACGGTTTCGCCGCGCACCACACCGTTTTCAAGGCTCAGCGCACCGCCACCGGTGCGCACCTGGGCAAAGCCGCGGGAGAATTTCACGGCGCTGACGTCGATCTCGCGGCGCACCGCATCGTTGAGGCTGCGCCCGCTTTCTCCGGCCGGCGTCGAGACCAGCGAGCGCAGCCGCTCCTCGCCGACAAGCGCGAAGTTTCTGACATCGACGGATCCGCGCCAGATGCTGCCTGCCGTCTCGCGCAGGCGGACATTCAGGAGGCCGCCACGCATGTGGCCATAGATATCGGCAAAGCGCGCGACGGCACCGGCATCGCCGCTGGTGAGCTGAATGGCATCCGAGGCGCCATTGCTGGCAAGCTGCGCCACGACCGGCGCACCGCTCTTCGTCACCGCCGAAAGATCCACGCCGGAAATGCGGCTGCCTGCCGTGCTGTAGCGGAAGTTGACATTGGAGAGCGTTTCGCCATTGAAGCCGACAGCCCGCGCGAGATCGGCCCGGATGGTAACGCTCTGTTTTTCGCCGCCACCGCCGGTCGGGTTCTTGAGACGCGCCAGCACGGCGCGCACATCGGCCGCCTCGCCGTCTGCCACGATCGTATAGCCGGACTTTCCACGCTCCACCTTCACGCGAAAGCGGTCGTCCGCCGAAAGCCGGACGGTGGAGAAGTTTGCCGCATCGAGCCGCGCACCCCGGAAGGTGAGATTGCCCGCCACGCTGAAACCGTCGCCGGCAAAGCGGAAATCGGAGACGCGGGTGACACCCTCCTTCTTGTCGGCCGTCAACGTGATCTTGCCGCCGATGCCCGCGCCCTTGGTCCAGCCGATCCATGGAATGGAGACCGCGGCCGCACCAACATCCGCCTCCGCCGCCATAGGACCGTCACCATCCTGTTCCAGCCGCACCCCGACCGGGCCTTCCACCACGTCGTCGAGGCCCGGCAGCAGCTTGCGACGGTCCCTGTTGTCGAGCGTGCCAGACAGCACCGTCTTGCGCTTGAAGCTCGCCGCCTTGCCGACGGGCTCGACCAGTTCGATGTCGAGCGTCACGCCGTCGATATCCCCCTTGGCCTTGAGGTCGGCCTTCTGCGGATCGATGGCGAGGAGGCCGCGCAGGCCGGTGACAGCGCGCCCGGCAATCGGCTTGGCCACGTCGACATTGTCGAGCGTCAGGGCGGCCGTCCACTGCGGCGGCGGCGGATTGTGGGCGGAGATGACGCCGAAATGCGCCTTCACCTTCGCCTTCACCTGGCCGCTGAAATCGTCGGGCGCAAAGCCCGTCGCCGGCAGGGCGCGGATTGGCCGGTAGGTCACAAGTTCGGCAATCGCGTCGGCGTTGCCGGCGACATCGATGTCCATGTCCGCCATCAGCGGCTTGGTATAATTGTCCGGCAGCACGAAGGTGCCGCCGGTCAGCGCGACGGAACGGCCGGACGGGAAGTAGGCTGTACCGCCGTTGATTGTGATCTCCGTGCGCGGGCCACGGAGGCGGAATTTTCCCGACGTGTCGCGCAGCGGCGGGATTTCGCCGGCGACATTCATGCGCGCACCCTCGATGTCGAAGTCGATCTTCAGCTCCTCGGGGCCGAGATGCATCGGCACGCCCGGCAGACGCTCGCGGCCTTCGGCAAGATAGAATTCGATCCGGCCGTTGGTGACCGTGCCGCCGAAAATGTTCTTGATCACCCAGCTGCGCGCCGTCTTGGCCATCCAGAACGGCCAGAACTGCTTGACGGCAGCCGATTCCAGCTCGCTGGCGATCATGACGAAGCTGACCTCCGGCTCCCGGTCGCCGAACCGCATGGCGAGCGAGCCGGCAACATTGCCTTTCTCGCTGGAGACGGCCATTTCCTCGAACAGCAGGTTCTTCGTCTTCGGGAGATAGTAGCCGTTGACCTTGGCATCGAAATGGATCGGCGCCTCGCTGGAATCGACGGGACGGCTTACCGCATTGCTGAAGACGAGGTCGATGGCAAAGCCCTTGTCCGGCCGGTCGGAGACCCGATCAAGGTCGATCAGTCCGCCGGTGAACGGAAACCGCGACTGGCCGACGCCGGCATCCTGCGAGGCGAGCTCGATCGACCCCTTGTCGAAATTGTAGCCGACCTTGAGCGTGGACGGGCGCAGCTCCGCGGCAACGCCATCGCCGTAGACCGAGCCTGCGGCAAGCGCGACGTCGAGGCCGAGCACCGGCTTCGTATTGTCGGTCTCACGCACCGCATGGACCGAGACGTCCGCCGACGTGTCGACCCCAGCATGCACATTGCCGTTGACGTCGTTGCCGAGCAGGAATTTTCCGAGCGCCACGTTGCGGATCGAGCCGTCCAGCGTGCGCACCGATCCCGCGCCGCCCGAGGCGGTCAGGTCGATCTCCCCCTCGGCCCCGTCCATCGTGAAATGCCCGTCGATCGACATGGTGCCGTCGTCATCGCGGGTGAACTGCAGGCTGGCGATGGCCAGCGTCACCGGCTTGCCGCCCGGCCCCTGGAAGGTCGCGCCGAGGTCGGAAATCTTGACGGTCTCCATGCCGTTCGTGTCGATGAGGCGGCTGACGCCGTCGAGGCGTTCGAAGGTCGTTTCGAGGTAGTCCGGCACGTCGGAAATGCGCAGCGCCGCCAGGTCGAGCGGCTTGCTCTTGGGCAGAAGCGCGGCATTGAACATCGCCCCGTCCACGTCGAGCCGCGAGACGGCGATACGGCCTGAGGCAAGCCCGAGCGGATCGAGCACGATGCCGATCGATTCGGTCGTCGCCAGTTCCTTGCCGGATTCGATCTCGACGATGCGGACATTCTCCGCCTTCAGCGCAAAGCCGCTGAACCCGGCAAGCCGCAGCACGGTGTGGTCGACAGAGACACGGTACCGCGCGCCGAGCGCCTGGTTGAGCGCGGCGACGGCGCGTGCATTCAGCGTGTTGTCGAAAAGACCGGTCTCCACCAGGCCGATGATGACGGCGCCGAGAAACAGGACGAGCGCGATCGTTGCGGCAACGATACGGCAGGCGATACCGGTGCGGCTCGCCTCGACCGCGTGCAGGACGATGGGCTCGTGCGCCTGCGCGGACGGCAGTTCGTGCAGCGGAACGATGTCCTTCCTGCGGAACACGACCTTCTCGTCGCGGAGTTCTGCCATCGCGCGCTGGTTTCCTTTGCCCTTTGCGCAGCGTTATCCCATGGAATCGCTGCCTGCCGTCCGCTCGCCGCTGGACGATTCTGCCTGCCACTATATATGCGGGAGGCCGGCTCCCTGACTCAAAAAGCCGGCCAAAGAAAGGAAATCCCATGGCAGAACTGGCCCCGGGCGCCGTTGCCCCGGACTTCACCCTTCCGCGCGATGGCGGTGGAAGCATTTCCCTCTCAGCGATGCGCGGCCGGCCCGTCGTCCTGTTCTTCTACCCGAAGGATGACACGGAAGCCTGCACGACGGAAGCGAAGGATTTTACCGCCGCAAGGGCGGATTTCGAGGCGGCCGGCGTCGCCCTCGTCGGCCTTTCGCCCGATCCCGTGAAGAAGCACGACAAGTTCGTCAAGAAGCATGAACTCGGCGTTCCGCTCGCCTCGGACGAGAGCCTCCAGACGCTGGAAGCCTATGGGGTCTGGAAGGAAAAGAGCATGTATGGACGCACCTATATGGGCGTGGAGCGCACGACCATACTCGTTGACGCCGAAGGCGTGATCGCCGAGATCTGGCACAAGGTGAAGGTCAAGGGCCATGTCGAGGCCGTACTGGAAGCCGCTAAAAAGCTTTAGATTTTCAAGGCAACAGTTTGAAATGACCGAACTTCCCCATATTGAAAGCCTTCGGGGCGGCACCACGGCGGCCATCGCGGCCGCCGACCTCGACCTGAAGACGGCGCTGGCGCAGGAGACGGCGCGCCGCTGGTTCGCCCGCACGCTTTCGATGCGCTCGCCGCTTGACCCGGCCCTGCCGGTGCGGCCGGGCCGACCGGAAAAGCCGGAACTCATTCCACCGAAACACATGGAAAAGCGTTCGTTGCACACGTTGAAGGGCCGCATCGCGCTTCTCCATGCCCTCGCCCATATCGAGCTCAACGCCATCGACCTCGCGCTCGACATCGTTGCGCGCTTCACCACGGAGCGCGTGCCGCATTCCTTCTTCGACGGCTGGATGCAGGTGGCCTTCGAGGAGGCCAAGCACTTCCGCCTCATCCGTGACCGCCTGCGTGATCTCGGCGCCGACTATGGCGACCTGCCGGCCCATGACGGCCTCTGGCAGGCCGCACACGACACGCGCAACGACTTGACCGCGCGCCTTGCCGTCGTGCCGCTTATCCTGGAAGCGCGCGGGCTCGATGTGACCCCGACGCTGCAGGCCAAGATGCGCGAGACCGGCGACGATGCCAGCGCCGATATCCTCGACATCATCTACAATGACGAGAAAGGCCACGTCGCGGTGGGCGCCAAATGGTTCCGCTTTCTCTGCGCCCGCGAGAAGAAGGATCCGTCGGCCACCTTCAAGGAACTGGTGCGGACGAATTTTCGCGGGCCGCTGAAGCCACCGTTCAACGATGTGGCCCGCGCCGAGGCAGGGCTGACACCCTCCTTCTATCGCGCGCTCGTTTCCGTCAGCCAAAGCTGATATTCCGGGGGCACGCCACCTCCGGGAAAGCCTTTGTTAACCCTAACAATGTGTAATTCCCCGCACGAGACCTTAAAGAATCGGTCGGGGAGAAAATGGTGGCGGAGCGTCCTGAAAACCGCATCTTCGGAAAACGCGCGCAGCAGCATGTCGTGATCCTTGCGAGCGGCGACCGGATCCGCCACATGACCATCCGCCCCTGGATGGCCGCTGTCACCTTCTGCTTTGCCGGCATGTTCACCGTCGGCTATCTCGCCGCCACGTCCTATCTCGTGCTGCGCGACGACCTGATCGGCGCCACCATGGCGCGCCAGGCCCGCATGCAGCACGACTACGAGGACCGCATCTCTGCGCTGCGCGCCCAGGTCGATCGCGTCACCAGCCGCCAGCTGCTCGATCAGCAGGTCGTCGAGGAAAAGGTCGAGAAGCTGATGCAGCAGCAGCTCGCTCTCTCCACGCGTCACGGCAAGCTCGACGCACTCCTGAACCGCACAGACAATGCCGGCACGGCGGCAACCGACACCGCCCCCCTCACCGGCGAGACGCCGGTCGTGGACGGGCGGCGGGCCGATGCGGCAGGCGCCATCAACGCCATCATGGGCATGACCGGCGCATCGCAGAAGACGACGCAGCTCGCCTATGCGGCGACCGGCGAATCAGTGGCCGACCGTGCCGACCGGCTCTTCTCGAAGGTCACGCTTTCGCTGAAGGACCTCGAACATGACCAGATCAGCCGCATCCAGTCTTTGACGACAGGCGCCTCGCAGACTGCGGATGCCATCCAGACCATCGTGCGCCGCACCGGCCTGGATGTCACCGACGAGGCAGCCGGGGGCGATTCGGAAACGGCGATCGGCGGCCCGTTCGTCGAGCCGGTGGACGTCACCGATCCGTTCGAGGCCTCGATCAACGATCTCGACACGGCGCTGGATCGCCTCGATACCGCGCGCCGTAGCGTGCGGAAATTGCCTTTCGGCAACCCCTCGCCCGCCAGCAGCATCACAAGCCGTTTCGGCAACCGCACCGACCCGTTCCTCGGCCGCCTCGCGCTGCATGCCGGCATCGATTTTCGCGCCGGCACGGGCACGGAAATCGGCGCAACCGGCGCGGGCACGGTCGTTGTCGCCGGGCGCAACGGTGGTTATGGCAACATGGTTGAAATCGATCACGGCAACGGCCTGAAGACGCGCTACGCCCACCTGTCCCGCGTACTTGTCAAGGTCGGCGACCACGTTGAAGCCTCCGCGCCCATCGGGCTTTCCGGCTCGACCGGCCGCTCCACCGGCCCGCATCTGCACTACGAGGTGCGCCGCGACGGCAAGGCGCTCGACCCGATGCGTTTCCTCACCGCCGGCATGAAGCTGACGACTTATATGGATTGACGTTACGCGAGACGAAGCGGCTCCGCATGGCAAAAATATCGGCCATGGGCTTCAAATCGCTCACCGATTTACCAAATTCGCTGAATTCCTTGACTTTCCGGCACTTTCGGCATATCTGCGCTGCATCCTCGCGGCGATAGGGCCGCTGAACCCATTGCGTTCGCAAGAACCGGAACGGAAACTGTTTTCCCTTTGACCACTTTTGCTGATCTTGGCCTGAGCCCGAAAGTCCTGTCCGCCGTCACCGATGCCGGGTACACGATCCCGACCCCGATCCAGGCTGGCGCCATTCCGCCGGCCCTCGCGCGGCGCGACATTCTCGGCATTGCCCAGACGGGCACCGGCAAGACCGCCTCCTTCGTTCTGCCGATGCTGACGCTTCTGGAAAAAGGCCGCGCCCGCGCCCGCATGCCGCGCACGCTCATCCTGGAGCCGACACGCGAGCTTGCCGCCCAGGTTGCAGAGAACTTCGAGAAGTACGGCAAGAACCACAAGCTGAACGTTGCTCTCCTCATCGGCGGTGTTTCCTTCGACGAGCAGGATCGCAAGCTGGAGCGCGGCGCCGACGTGCTGATCTGCACTCCCGGCCGCCTGCTCGACCATTGCGAGCGCGGCAAGCTGCTGATGACCGGCGTCGAGATCCTCGTCATCGACGAAGCCGACCGCATGCTCGACATGGGCTTCATCCCCGACATCGAGCGCATCGCCAAGCTGATCCCCTTCACCCGCCAGACGCTGTTCTTCTCGGCCACCATGCCGCCGGAAATCCAGAAATTGGCCGACCGCTTCCTGCAGAACCCGGAGCGTGTCGAGGTGGCCCCGCCGTCTTCCACGGCCAAGACCGTGACGCAGCGGCTCGTTGCCACCCACAGCAAGGATTATGAGAAGCGCGCGACGTTGCGCGATCTCATCCGCGCCCAGCAGGATCTCAAGAACGCGATCATCTTCTGCAACCGCAAGGTCGATGTGGCGGATCTCTTCCGTTCGCTCGATCGCCACGGCTTCTCCGTCGGCGCGCTGCACGGCGATATGGACCAGCGTTCGCGCATGACCATGCTTTCGAATTTCAAGGACGGCAACATCAAGCTGCTCGTCGCCTCCGATGTCGCCGCGCGCGGCCTCGATATTCCGGACGTGAGCCACGTCTTCAACTTCGACGTTCCGATCCATGCCGAGGACTATGTCCATCGCATCGGCCGCACCGGCCGTGCCGGCCGCTCGGGCGCCGCCTTCACTTTGGTCTCAAGGCGCGACACCAAGTTCGTCGACGCCATCGAAAAGCTGATCGACCAGAAGGTCGAGTGGCTGAGCGGCAATCTGGAAGAGCTGCCGCAACAGGTCGAAAGCGAGGAACGTCCTCGCAACGGCCGTGAACGCGGCGGTCGTGATCGCGACCGCTCCCGTGGCCGCAAGGGGGAAACCCGTTCGGCCGAGCCCCGTATCGAGACCAGCGAGACTGAAGAGAAGGTGGAAGCCGTGAAAGCTGAACGCAAGGCGGAAGGGCGGCCGCAGAATCCCGCTCGCAATCCGCGTGCCGCAAACCATAGTGCGCCGCGTCCGGCCAATGACGACAGCCGCGATCGCCGCAACCGCTACCGTCGCGACGAGGATGATGGCCCGACGCCGCTCGGCTTCGGCGACGAGGTTCCGGCCTTCATGCTGATCGCCGGCAAGGCCTGATCCTCCAGAATGTCCATTCCAGGCATCGATGTGCCAGGCCTCGGTTGCGGCCTGGCCATTTTGCGTGAGGGCAAGCTCCTGCTCTACCGGCGCCTGCGTGCGCCGGAAGCCGGCGCGTGGAACATCGTCGGCGGCAAGGTCGATCACATGGAACGCGCGCTCGATTCCGCCCGCCGCGAGGCGGAGGAGGAATCGGGGCTGACGATCGGCGCCGTCGATTTTCTCTGTGTTTCCGAACAGATCATCGTCGAGGAACGCCAGCACTGGCTGTCGCTTATCTATGTGACCGAGGACTTTTCCGGCGAGCCGCGCGTCATGGAGCCGGAAAAGCTGCCGGAATTCGGCTGGTTCGCTCTCGACGCCCTGCCCGAGCCGCTGTCGCGCTTCGCCAGAGATGCGGTGGCCGCGCTCCGCCGCTAACGGGTTTTGCCTGCCGGAGACCGGCCCGGATCAGAACCGGGCCGTCGCGCCGATGATGAAGGTGCGGCCGCGGCCGTTCTTGACGCCGCCATAATTGTCCATCAGGCCGGAATTCGCCTTCATATAGGTCGTGTCGAAGACGTTCTCGACATTGAAGAAGACTTTTGCATTCTCGCTGATCTGCCAGGAAGCGTGCGCGTCGAACAGCGTATAGGCGTCGACGTCGAAAGCCCTGTCCTGACTGATATAGGCCTGGCTGCTCTTGCCGACATAGCGCATCCGGCCGCCGACCGTGAGCGTTTCCTCCAGGAAGCGCATGCCGGCATCGATCGTCAGGAAATCGTCCGGCAGCCGTCCCGTATCGCTGCCGACGCCGGCGGCGGAGCCTTCCGGCTGGTTGGTGTCGGCAAGCGTCAGCGAGAAACCGGCATAGTAGCGGCCGGCATCGTAGCCGCCCTCCACTTCCAGCCCCTTCATCACGGTCGTGCCATCCACATTGACCCAGCGCGCCGCGCCATCCGTATCGATGGCATAGGTGATGTAGTCGCGGACGCGATTGTGGAAATAGCCGACCTTCAGCCAGGCGGAATCGCCGGGTGTCAGAAGGTCATCCGTCGTCATGTTGACGCCGAGCTCCCAGCCTCTGCTCTTTTCGGGCAGGAGGTTCGGGTTGTTGTTGACCGGGTCGGAAGAGCCGTCGAAGCTGTGGCCACCGGGATAGAACATCTCGGCCGCCGTCGGCGGACGGGCGGTGTGGGCGTAGGTCACGTAGGGCTGCAGCCATTCGAGCGGGCGGGCCGAAAGGGTAATCTTCGGGTTGAGGTCGCCGCCATCGCGCGACAACGTGTCCATCGGGCACGGATCGCCGCCGGCATCGCAGCCGTTCGTGCCCGGCGCGTCGTAGCCGCTGATGCCTTCAAGAGACCAGTAATCGTAGCGCAAGCCTCCGGTCAGGTCGAAGATACCGTGGGAGATCGTCGCCTCGCTGAAAACGCCCGCCTTCACCAGCGTTCCGTCCGGATTGGCGCCGCGCTTGGCGTTGCCCTCGTAGCGGTCGCGGCTGTAGGCGCCGCCATAGGTGAGCTTCAGCTCCGTTTCCTCGCCAAGGTCGAAGCGCATGCGATTGGAGATGTCGAAGCCGGTCGTCGTGTTGGTGCCCTTGCGGCCGTCGAAGGTGCTGACATTGCCGTTGGTGCCGTCGAATTCGAGATCGGTGATGTTGAGATAGGCGTTGATCGAGAGGTCGATCAGGTCGCTGCCGGGCTGGTAGCGGTATTTCGCCGTATAGGTCTGGTTCTCGACAATCCAGTTGTAGCCGGAGCTGCCCGGCAGGAACTCGTTGCCGTACCAGACGCCGCCGAGCGACAGCGTGTGATCGGAATTCGGCGACAGGTTAACCTTGAAGAGGCCCGACTTCGGATGCTGGTCGCCGGCATTCGGGTAGAGGATGCCCGAGCCGTTCTCGTAAGGGCTCTTCTTCGTGTCGCTGAGCGCACCGACGATACCGATTTCGCCCTCGCCCATCCCGGTGCGTACGGCACCGCTGACAAGGCGCGAATAATCGAAGCCGTTGGTGCCGGCGCGCACCGAAGTCATCACACCATAGTCCTTGCCGGGCAGCAGCACGTCGTCGACGTCGAGCGTGCGGAAATTGGCGGCGCCCGCCAGCGTACCCATGCCCTCGGCGCCCGAGACCGCGCCGCGCGTCACGTCGACGCCGACCAGCATGTTCTGTTCGACATAGAGAAGGCTATCGAAGGTACCGCCGTGACCGGAGAGATTGCTGAAGGTCTGCGGCACGCCGTCGATCATGCTGTTGACACGGCCCATGCCCTGCATGCCGCGGATGTTGACGGTGATACCCGGCTGGTCCGCCGGTTCGCGCGTGAACGTTCCCGGTGCCGAGCGCAGGACCTGCATCACGTCGCCGGCATAACGATCCTGGATCTTCTCGCGGTCGGCGGTCGAGACACCGGCCGGAACATCGACGATGCCGTCGCCGTCATTGTCGCCTTCCACATTGATCTGCTCGAGGTCCGTCGCTGTCGCGTCCTGCGCGGCTGCGGGATTGGCGGCTGCCAGCAGCGCAAGCGCCATGGCCGTGCCCGCAAGAAGCGCCGACGCGTGGAAACGAACCTTTTTCATGGAGACCTCACCGCACACTGCCCGCGCAATTTTGACGCGCGGACAGACCGGTAATGGACAACATGACAATGTAAGTCAAGTTTTAATGCCGCGTTTCCCGGCCTGCCGTTATTTCGCGCGCAGTGCCGCCTCATAGGCCCGGCGAACCCAGAGCGCCATGAGGTCGGGATCGTCGAAGGCCTCGTCGGGAACGGACCAGTAAGGCATCTTCACCGGCTTGCCGCTCTTGCCGTCGTAGAACCATTGGCGGCAGCCGGCCGCCGCGAAATCCGGCGCACTGATTTCGTCGGCCTTGAGCAGGATCTCGTCGTAGACCTCCAGTGCCAGGATGCGGCCCTGGTGGTAGATGCCCTTGCCACCGAACATGCGCTTGATCGTCACCGGTCCCAGCGCCTGGAACATTTCCTCGATTGCGTCCCGATCCATGCCCTACCCCTTCAGGACCCCGCCGGCGGCCAGCACCGCCTCCGGCGTGTCGACATCGATATGTGCCGCCGCGCCGATCTCCACATCGATGACATCGAGCCCGGTGCTCTCGACGATATGGCGCGCGCCGACATCGCCTTCAAGCTGCAGCATTGCGGCAAAGGTGGTACGCGGCAGCACAACGGGATTGCCGCGCTTTCCGCCGGAGACCGCCCGCACGACGGCATGGCCGCCGGCCGCGGCAAAGGCGTCGAGCAGCCGTCGCACGTCCTCACCGGTGACATGCGGCATGTCCGCCAGCATGACGGCGACGCCGTCGCAGCCCGGGCCGAGGGCGGCGACACCCGCGCGAAGCGATGTCGACATGCCCTGCGCGTGGTCGGGATTGCGCACGAGATCGACCTTAAGGCCGGATAGCTCCGCCTCCACCTCCTCCGCCCGGTGCCCCGTCACCACCAGCACGCGCGCCGGCCGCGCGGCCAGCGCCGCCTCCGTCGAGCGGCGGACGAGCGCCTTGCCGTCGAAGGCGGCGAGCAGCTTGTGGCTACCGTTCATGCGGCTGGCGCGGCCGGCGGCGAGCACCAGTGCTGCAACGCAGAGCGGCCGCTCCGCTGCGCGGACATCGCGCGGCTGCGGCCGGCTCGGAATTTCGGCGAGCAGGCCGCCGACGCCCATGCCGGTGATCTCCATGGGACCGGGCGTCTCGCCAGCGAGGATGCGGGCGAGGATCCAGTCGAAACCGTTTTCCTTGGGGCTGCGCGCGCAGCCGGGTGCGCCGATGACCGGCACCGCGCCCAAGCGGCCGAGGACCAGAAGGTTGCCGGGATCGACCGGCATGCCGACATGCTCGACCACGCCGCCGGCAGCCCGAATGGCCGCGGGGATGACGTCATTGCCGTCGGTGACGGCAGAAGCGCCGAAGACCAGCACGAGGTCGTTGTCTGCCGCAGCCGTGCGGATCGCCTCGGCGACGCCGGCCGCCTTGTGCGGCACCCGCGCCTCGCCGGTCAGGCGGCTGCCGGAGGGATGGAGGCGCTGTTCGAGCAGCCGGCGCGTCTTGTCCATCACGGAGGGCTTCAGCGTCGGCAATTCCGTCGCGACCAGGGCGACGCGGCGGGGTGCGAACGGCTTGACCTCCAGCGCCCGGCTGGAGGCCATCACCGCCGCCGCCTTTCGCGCAAGGTCGCCGGCCACCGCCAGCGGAATGATCTTGATCGTCGCCACCATGTCGCCGGCCGCCACGCTGGCATGGTCCGGCAGCGTGGCGATGGTGATGGCCGGATCGACCCGGTTGAACCGGTCGATGGCAGCCCGGTCGGCGACAAAGAGCCCGTTGGCCGTGGCATGGAGGTTGATGCGCCCGGTTGTGGGCGGGCTGAAAGTCAGGTGATCCGGCGAGATCGCCCCGGCGACCAGCGCGGCCGCCGCGTCCTCGTCGAGGTCGCCGGCTTCGAGGCGCACGGCGATGACGGTCGCGACGCCGGCGGCCAGCAGCCCGTCGCAGTCCGCCTGCGTCATCCCATGCCCCTTGTGCAGCGACAGGCCCTCGACGCGCACGCCATGCGCCAGCCGCGCACCCACGGCCTCGGAAACCGGAACCTCCCCGAAGATCATGGGCGAGCCTCGACGAGCGGCCGGCGGCGCAGGTGTGCCACGATGTCGGCCAGGATGGCGACGGCGATCTCCGCCGGGCTGGCGGCGCCGATGTCGAGGCCGATAGGCGCCGAGATGCGGGCGATCTCCGCCTCGCCATGCCCCAGCGCCGTCAGGCGCTCGACGCGCTTGGCATGGGTCTTCCGGCTGCCGAGCGCGCCGACATAGAAACAGCCGGTGGACAGCGCCTGCGAGAGCGGAAAATCGTCGATCTTCGGATCGTGCGTGACGGCGACGAGGGCAGTGTAGGCATCCAGCGGACGGGCCGCCAAAACATCCTCGGGCCAATCGGCGACAAGGTCGATGCCGGCAAAACGCGCCTCCGTCGCAAAGGCGGTGCGCGGGTCGATGATGGTGATGTCGAAACCGGCGACACCGGCCATCTGCGCCAGCGCCTGGCTGATATGGACCGCGCCGATGGCGACGATGCGGGCGGGCGGCAGATGGACATTGAGAAAGAATTTTCGGTCCTCGACCTCCGCCAAAACGGACCGGCCGGAACGGAAAGCACCCGTGACCGCCTCGCCGAGCGGACCGGCGACCGGATCGCCCTCGCGAATCACCCGGTCGCGGCCGTCGCCGAGATCGGTGAGGTGGATGACGGCGCGACGGGCGGCACGTTCCGTGTTCAGCTTGCGCAGGAGATAGGGGTCCATCAGCCGACGCGCTCCACATAGACCCGGATGCGCCCGCCGCAGGACAGGCCGACGCGCCAGGCGGTCTCGTCGGCGACGCCGAATTCCAGGAGCCGCGGCTCGCCATCGGCGATCACCTCCATCGCCTCGCCGATGACGGCGCCCTCGACACAGCCGCCGGAGACCGAGCCGTGAAAGTTGCCCTCGCCGTCGATCACCAGATGGCTGCCGACCGGGCGCGGCGCCGAACCCCAGGTCTCGATGACGGTGGCGAGGGCCACCATGCGCCCGTCGTCCATCCAGCGTTCCGCGATGGCCAGTGGATCGAGCACGTCGTTGGTTTCCATTTTCCCCTCCTCATGCCGCCGGCAGGAAACGCCGCGGATCGCCGGTGCCGCGCGGCGCCTCGCCGGAAAGCGCCGCCACCAGATCCGCCATGGCCTCCAGGTTGTGCACCGGCCGCAGTTCATCGACATGCGGCAGCATCGCCCGAACCCCGCGCGCCCGCGCCTCGAAACCCTCGAAGCGCAGGAGCGGGTTGAGCCAGACGAGCCGCCGGCAGGAGCGGTGCAGCCGGTCCATCTCCTTTTCCAGGAGATCGATGCCCTCGCGCTCCAGCCCGTCGGTGATAAGCAACACGACCGCACCCTGCCCCAGCACGCGGCGCGACCAGAGCCGGTTGAATTCCTTCAGCGTCTCGCCGATGCGCGTGCCGCCGGACCAGTCGCTGACCGACTGGCTGCACGCCTCCACCGCGACATCGGGATCGCGGTGCCGCATCTGGCGCGTGACATTGCTGAGCCGCGTGCCGAACAGGAAGGCATGCAAGCGGTGGCGGTGCTCGCTCAGCGCATGCAGGAAATGCAGGAAGATGCGCGTGTACTGGCTCATCGAGCCGGAAATGTCGGCCAGCACCACGAGCGGCGGATGCACCGTCTTCGGCTTCCGGTGGCGCGGCAGGATCAGCGCGCCGCCGGTGCGCATGGCGTGGCGCATCGTGGCGCGCGCATCGATCACCACCGGCCGGGTAGACCGGCGGAAACGGCGCGTGCGCACCTCATCGAGAGGCAGCACGAGGTTCGCGATGGCACGCTTGGCGGCGGCAAGCTCCACCGCGGACATCTGCGCGAAATCCGTCTTGCGCAGCACCTCGCTGCCGGAGGCCGTGAACCGGGCGTCGATCTCGATATCCGGCTCGTCGCGCAGGCGCCGCTCGTCCTGCCGGCCACCGAACAGCGCATCGGAGACGCGCGTCTCGCCCGCCTTGCGTTTTTCGCGCTCTTCCTCGCGCCGCACCACCGGCGACATCAGCGCGATCATCTTGCCGACGAGATCGCGCGAGCGCCAGAAAAGCCGGAACGCCTCGTCGAACACCGCGTCGTCCTCATGCCGCTTGACCAGCGTCGCGTGCAGCGCCGTATAGAACTCCTCGCGCTCGCCGATGCCAATCGCCTGCACCGCCTCGATGGCATCCGTCACCGCCGCCGGCCCGATGCGCAGGCCCGCCTTGCGCAGAACACGGGCGAAGAACACGATATTGTCGGCAAGCCGCCCATCGAAGGCGTTGCCCGGCAGGCTGTTGTCCGCCGCCACCATCGCTCAGTTCGCCGCCGCCAGATCGGCCTTCACGCCGTCCAGCAGCCTGCGCCCCTCCGCGCCCTCGATGCGGGCGATATCGTCCTGGTATTTGAGCAGGGTCCCGAGCGTGTCGGACACGGTTTCCGGGTCGAGCGCGACGCGGTCGAGCTCGGTCAGCGCCGTCGCCCAATCGATCGTTTCGGCGACACCCGGATTCTTGAAGAGATCGAGCCCGCGCAGCTTCTGCACATAGGCGACGACCTCGCGCGAAAGCGCCGCGTTGCAGCCCGGCACCTTGCGACGGATGATCTCCAGCTCCTGCACGGCAGCGGGATAGTCGACCCAGTGGTAGAGACAGCGGCGCTTCAGCGCGTCGTGCACCTCGCGGGTGCGGTTCGTCGTGATGATGACGATGGGCGGCTCTGCGGCGCGGATGGTGCCGAGCTCGGGCACCGTCACCTGAAAATCGGACAGCACTTCGAGCAGGAAGGCCTCGAAGGCCTCGTCTGTGCGGTCCAGCTCGTCGATCAGGAAGACCGGCGCCCGGCCATCCGGCGCGGACAGCGCCTGCAGGACAGGCCGGCGGATGAGATAGCGCTCGGAGAAGATATCGGCCTCGATGCGGCCGCGATCCGTGGTGCCGGCGGCTTCGGCAAGGCGGATCTCCAGCATCTGCGCCGGATAGTTCCACTCGTAGACCGCCGAGGAAATGTCGAGGCCCTCGTAGCATTGCAGGCGGATCAGCGGGCGATCAAGCGCGGCCGCGAGCACCTTGGCGATCTCGGTCTTGCCGACGCCGGCCTCGCCCTCCAGGAAGAGCGGGCGCTTCATGCGCAGCGCGAGAAACAGCACGGTTGCCAGCGACCGGCCGGCGAGATAGTTGCCCGCCGCCAGCATGTCCAGGGTTTCGTCGATGGATTGCGGTATGTTTCCGCGCTGATAGGCCACGCCATTCCTCCGTCTGGAAGAACGAACTTATAGCGTGTGGTAGCCCCGGTCCATATAGAGAAGGGCCTGTCCGGGCTCCCCGAAGGAGACGCCCATCACCTCGCCGATCAGCACCATATGCGTCGCCATGACCTTGAGCTCGACGAGCCGGCAATCGAAGGCGGCCAGCGCATCCTTCAGAACGGGCGCACCGGTCACCAGGTCCTGCCAGTTGCCCATGGCGAAGCGCTGCTCGGATGTCAGCGACGGATCCCGGCCGGAAAAAGCGTTGGCAAGATCGACCTGACCGGCCGAGAGCGTGTTGAGCGCAAAATTGCCGCTCTTCGAAAAGATCGCGTTCTTCGGATTGGACGCGTTGACGCAGGCGAGCACCATGGCCGGACTGTCCGACACCGAGCAGGCGGCGGTGATCGTCACCCCGCGCTTTTCGCCCGCATGTGCCGTCGTCACGATCTGCACATGGCCGGCATAGCGGCTCATCGCATCACGGTAGAGCGACGGGTCCAGCATCAATCTGTCCAACACGGCATTCTCCTTCACCACAGGTGATACATGGCGAAAGTGAAGAAAAATGTAAGCCCCGTTCTCGAATTTTCCTGTCCCGTCAGAGACAAGGCCGCTCCTTGCATCGATATTTCTCTTTGACGCTGCCGGCCCGTTCCTTACAAAGAGCGTCATCGTGATCGATGGATTGAGAATGAGAGCCGCTTTCCTTGCCTGCCTGCTCGGCGCCTCGGTGCTCGCCGCCTCTCCCGCGGCAGCGGCAGGCCTCACCTTTGCCGTGGTCGCGCCGACGGAAGGACCGCTCGCCATTCTCGGCCAGCAGGTGCGCGACGGCGCCCGCTTCGCCGCACAGGCGAACGGCGACACGGTGGTGGATATTCCCGAGGCCTGCGACGAGAGCGACGGCGCGGCGATCGGCAAGGCGATCCTTGCGGCAGACGCTGTCGCCGCTGTCGGCTTTCTTTGCACGGAAGGGCTTGCAGCCGCCCTGCCCGCCCTTGCCGAGGCGAAGGTGCCGGCAATCACGCTTTCCGTGCGCTCGGGCATCCTCATGGAGGATGCGCTGAAGAAGAAATGGCCGCTCTTCCGCCTCGCCCCGGGGCCGAAGGCGGAGGCCGACAAGGCGGTGGAGGTCATCGTCAGGGATTGGAAGGCCGAGCCGTTCGCGCTGATCGACGACGGCACGATCCATGCCCGCGAACTGGTCGAGACGATCCGGCTGCGGCTGGAGGAGGTCGGCATGAAGGCCGCCTTCGTCGATACCTACCGCCCGGCACAGGAACAGCAGCTCACCCTCGTTCGTCGCCTCGCCCAGACGGGGGTCACCCGCGTCTTCGTCGGCGGCGACCGGACGGATATCGCGGTGATCGCGCGCGATGCCAAGGCGGAAAAGGTGGCGCTGACACTTATCGGCGGCGAAGCCCTTCTGGGCGCCGATCCGCTCGTGCCGATGACCGATGGCGTCGAGGCGATCGCGCTGCCGGATTACCAAGCCTTGCCGGAAGGCGAAGCCATCACGGCGGCGATGAAGGAAAAGAACATTTTTGCGGAAGGCTACGTGCTGCCGGCCCATGCCGCCGTCACCGTCCTTGCGACGGCAGCGAGCCGGGGGGGCGATCTGGCAACGGCGCTTTCCGGCGAGCCTTTCCCCACGGCGCTCGGCACGGTCGCCTTCGGCGCCGACCATGAACTGCGCGAAAATCCCTATCGCCTGCTCGTCTGGCGCGCCGGCGCCTTCATGCCGGCGGAGGCGGCGCCGGAGAGCGAATGATGCGGCCCGGCCCGAACAACCGTTTGACGGACGTCGCCGGGCTCGCGGTCGGCAACGCCACGGATCATCGCCTTCGTTCCGGCGTTACCGTCGTCCTCTGCACCGAACCGGCGACGGCTGCCGTGCAGGTGCTGGGCGGCGCGCCGGGCACGCGCGAGACGGATCTTCTCGAGCCGCACAACACCGTCGAGACCGTCGACGCGCTGGTCCTGTCCGGCGGCTCGGCCTTCGGGCTCGATGCGGCATCGGGCGTTCAGGCCGGCCTTCGCGAAATGGGGCGCGGCTTTGCCGTCGGCCCCCACCGCGTGCCGATCGTCCCGGCCGCCATCCTCTTCGACCTGATGAATGGCGGCGACAAGGACTGGGGGCGCTACCCGCCCTACCGCGAACTCGGTTATGCGGCGCTTGCCGGGGCGGGAGCGGATTTTGCCACCGGTAGCGTGGGTGCCGGCACCGGCGCGCTGACGGCAACCTACAAGGGCGGGCTCGGCACCGCCTCCAGTGTGGTCGAGGGCGGCTTCACGATCGGCGCGCTCGTGGCGGTCAATGCGCTCGGCTCCGCCACCGTCGGCGATACGCGGCATTTCTGGGCAGCGCCCTTCGAGGAGGCGAACGAATTCGGCGGCCTCGGCCTGCCCTTCCCCTTCCCGCCCGAAGCCCGCACGCCACGCACGAAGCTGTCCCGGCGGCCCACCGGCACCGAGAACACGACGATCGCCGTCATCGCCACCGATGCGGTCCTTACCAAGGCCGAGGCGAAGCGGCTGGCGATTGCCGCGCATGACGGTTTTGCCCGCGCCCTCTGGCCGGCCCATACGCCGCTCGACGGCGACCTCGTCTTCGCGCTTGCGACCGGCGGGAGCGGCCGCCGGCCGGCACCGGAGGACTTCATCACGCTCTGCGCCGCCGCTGCCGCCACCATGGCGCGCGCCATCGCCCGCGGCGTGCACGATGCGACGCCGATGCCCGGCGACGCGCTTCCAAGCTGGGCCCTGCGGTAATTCAACCGTTGTTCGCCCCTGCGGGGAGTGGTATGGCGACGCCAAAATTCCTTGCTCACGGAGCCTGACATGACCCTTCCCATCCGGATCGCGCCCTCCATCCTCGCCGCCGACTATGCGAAACTCGGCCAGGAAGTGCGCGACGTCGTTGCGGCCGGGGCGGACTGGATCCACCTCGACATCATGGACGGCCATTTCGTGCCGAACATCTCCTTCGGCCCCGACGTCATCAAGGCGCTGCGCCCGCACACCGACGCCTTCTTCGACTGCCACCTGATGATCGCACCCGCCGACCCCTATCTGGAAGCCTTCGCGAAGGCCGGCTGCGACGGCATCACCGTGCATGCCGAGGCCGGTCCCCATCTCGACCGCTCGCTGCAGGCGATCCGCGCGCTCGGCAAGCGTGCGGGCGTTTCGATCAATCCGGCCACCTCGGAAAGCGTGCTGGACTACCTGCTCGACAAGATCGACCTCATCCTCGTGATGACGGTCAACCCCGGATTCGGCGGCCAGAAGTTCATTCCCGCCATGCAGGAAAAGCTGCGCCGCGTGCGGAAAATGGTCGGCGACCGGCCGATCGACATCCAGGTCGACGGCGGCATTGCGGTCGATACGATCGCAATGCCGGCCGCTGCCGGCGCCAATGTCTTCGTCGCGGGCTCGGCCATCTTCAGCGGCGGTCATGTTGACGCCTATCGCAAAACCATCGACACTTTGCGCGGCAATGCGGAGGGAGCGCGGGCGTGACGATTTTCCGGAAAGCGGCAGGCGCGCTTGCAGCCTGCCTGCTGGCAGCGACGGCGGCCACCGCCGGCGACTTCTCGACCTTTCAGTCGCTCGGCTTTTCGCCTGACGGCAAGGTCTACGCCTTCGAGGAATTCGGCGTCCAGGACGGCTCCGGCTTTCCCTATTCCAACGTCTATTTCATCGACACGGCGAAGGACGCCTATCTCTCGGGCACACCGATCCGCGTGCGCATCGACGACGAGGCGGCCGACATCGCCACGGTGCGCGCGCAAAGCCGCGACAAGGCCAAGGCCCTGATCGAGACGCACAAGGTGCTCTCCAATCCCGGCGTTCTGGCCGCCTTCAACCCGATGGGAGAAGTCGGCGCCGACCGCAACCGTATCGAATATCTGCAATATGCGGTCGAACCGACGCCGGGCGGCAGTTTCGCCCTTGCGCTGGAGGAAATCCCGCTGGCGCTCTCCGACAAATGCCGCGACATCACGCCGGACGGCGGCAAGGGGTTTCGCCTGAAGCTCGTCAAGCGTGATGGCGAGACGGCCGACACGGTTGTGCACGAGGATACGCGGATACCCGACAGCCGCGCCTGCCCGCTCTCCTACCAGGTTTCCGGCGCGCTCACCTTCAATCCGCTCGATGGCGACCCGGTCCACGTCGCGCTCGTTCTGGTGCGCAGCTTCGGTTTCGAGGGCGCTGACGGCCGCTGGATCGCCGTGCCCTTCCGGCCCTGATCGTGGAGCTGGCCGCGGCGGCACGGGATGACACGGGCGCTGCGAGGCTGAAACCGTCCGCGCCGATCTTCCCGCCGTTGCCGGTCCTTCTCGGCGGCGCCCTTGGCTGGGGCGCCCTGATGGCGGCCGGTGCCGTTGTCTCGCTGACGCTGCAGGGCCGCGCGGAAAACTTCCAGCTTCTGCGCATCCTCGCGATCTATTTCGCGGGAGGCCTTGCCGCTTGGCCCATCGCCCTGCCGGTGGCCCGTGTCCTCACCCGCCACCGGCCGTTCGAAACCCGTTTTTCCGCCCATTTCGCACTGCTCAGCCTCGGCACCATCGCCGTGACGGCCTTTTTCTTCGCCCTCGACTACCGGCTGTTCTACGCGCAATGGCACCACCCGCCCGGCACGCGCATCTGGCTCTACCAGTTCGTCTTCACCATAGCCGGGGCAGTCTACCAGTTTCTCGTCATGGGCCTCAGCCTCTATCTGCCGGTCGGATTGCCGGTCGTTGCAGGCGCCAGCCTGTGGCTCTCCCGATCCAAACGTTGAGCTTGCCGGCCATCTTTGCTAAAGCGGCGGCAATTCCCACCCTCCCAAGGAAAGCCTAGAGCCGATGATCCCTCGCTATTCCCGACCGGACATGGTCGCCATCTGGTCGCCCGAAACGAAGTTCCGCATCTGGTTCGAAATCGAAGCCTATGCCTGCGATGCGCTCGCCGAGCTCGGCGTCATCCCGAAATCGGCGGCCGAAACGATCTGGGAAAAGGGCGGAAAGGCCGAATTCGACGTCGCCCGCATCGACGAGATCGAGGCCGTCACCAAGCATGACGTCATCGCCTTCCTGACGCACCTTGCCGAGTTCGTCGGCCCGGACAGCCGCTTCGTGCACCAGGGCATGACCTCCTCCGACGTGCTCGACACGACCTTCAACATCCAGCTCGTGCGCGCCGCCGACATCCTTCTCGCCGGCATGGACCGTGTTCTTGCGGCGCTGAAGACGCGCGCCTTCGAACACAAGGATACGATCCGCATCGGCCGCAGCCATGGCATCCACGCCGAGCCGACGACGATGGGCCTGACACTCGCGCGCTTCTATGCCGAGATGGACCGCAACCGCGCCCGCCTCGTTGCCGCCCGCGCGGAAATCGCTACCGGTGCGATCTCCGGTGCCGTCGGCACCTTCGCCAACATCGATCCGCGCGTCGAGGAACATGTCTGCGCCAAGCTGGGCCTGACGCCGGAGCCGGTCTCCACGCAGGTCATCCCGCGCGACCGCCACGCCATGTTCTTCGCCACGCTCGGCGTCATCGCCTCGTCCATCGAGAACGTCGCCATCGAGATCCGCCACATGCAGCGCACGGAAGTGCTGGAGGCGGAAGAGTTCTTCTCGCCGGGCCAGAAGGGCTCGTCCGCCATGCCGCACAAGCGCAACCCGGTGCTGACGGAAAACCTGACGGGCCTTGCCCGTCTCGTGCGCATGGCCGTCACCCCCGCCATGGAGAATGTGGCGCTCTGGCACGAGCGGGACATTTCCCACTCCAGCGTCGAGCGCGGCATCGGCCCCGATACGACGATCACCCTCGACTTCGCGCTGAACCGGCTTGCCGGCGTCATCGAGAAGCTGGTGATCTACCCGGACAACATGCTGAAGAATCTCAACAAGTTCCGTGGTCTCGTTCACTCGCAGCGCGTTCTGCTTGCCCTTACGCAAGCCGGCGTTTCGCGCGAGGATTCCTATCGCCTCGTGCAGCGCAATGCGATGAAGGTCTGGGAACAGGGCAAGGATTTCCTGGAGGAGCTTCTGGCCGATGCCGAGGTGCGCGCCGCGCTCTCGGAGGAGCAGATCCACGAAAAATTCGATCTCGGTTACCACACGAAGCACGTCGACACGATCTTCCGCCGCGTTTTCGGCACCGTGTAACCGTTTGCCGAAGTCGGCCGGCGAAGCCTCTTCGCCGGCCGGTCCCTCTGTATTAGACTTCCCTTGCGTGCAATGACGCACGCCATCTGGGGGCTGAACATGAGGTTTCCTGCTGCCGCGCTTCTCGCCACGGCCTTGCTTGCCGGAACGGCGCAAGCACAAACACCGCAATCCGTCATCGACCTTCTGACCGCCGGCTACGACATCATCAACGTATCGCCGATCGCCGAAAGTTATGTGGTCTTTCTGGAGAAGGACGACACGGTCGTCATTTGCCAGATCGGCTTCAAGGACGGCGCGTTTTCCACCGACAAATGCTATCCGCTGACCAAATGACCACCGGAAACAGCGATGGCGCCAATGGCGCCATCGCTCCCCTCTGACGGGCGGCCTTGCACTCTCCTCCCGGCGCGTGCCGCCCGCAAAAAACCGCGTCAGCGTCGCTCGTCGACGACGATCTTGCGATAGAGATGCCAGGTGGCATGGCCGAGGATCGGCATGATCACGGCAAGGCCGACGAAGACCGGGATGGAGCCGACGATCAGCAGCGCGGCAACGATCAGGCCCCAGCAGGCGATCGGCACCGGGTTCACCAATGTGGCGCGCAGAGAGGTCTCGATCGCCGCCACGGCGCCGACGTCCCGGTCGAGCAGCATGGGAAAGGCGATCACGGTCGTCGCCAGCACCACGAGCGCGAAGCAGAAACCGATGGCATTGCCGGCGAGCACCAGCAGCAACCCGTTCTCCGAGCCGAAGACCGAGGCAAGGAACAGGGCCAGCGACTGCGGCGGTTCCGGCCCGAACAGGCTGGTATAGAGCACCTGCGCAAAGACCAGCCAGGCGATGAACAGCGACATCAGCATGGCGCCGACGGCGAGGATGGATGGCAGGGCCGGCGAGTTGCGCACCTCCAGCGCATGGCGCCAGGAGGTGTCCATGCCCCGCTCGCGCCGCCGGCTGATCTCATAGAGGCCGATGGCGAAGAACGGGCCGAGCAGTGCGAAACCGGCCACCAGCGGAAAGATCATCGGCAGCATGTTGGCGCCGGAGCTCCAGGTGACGAGCACAACGCCCGCGATCGGATAGATGAGGCTGAGAAAGACGTAGTGGGACGGCTTGGCGCGAAAATCGTCGAAGCCGAGGCGAAGCGCATCCATCACATCGGACATGCCGATCCGCCGGATCGCCGGGTGCGCCACCATCGCGTCGTGGCCTGCCATCACATGAAATGTCGTCATGACAATTCCTCCTTGCCGGTTCGAGACCGTCTCGGCACGCGCGTGGAGGGCAATCGTCCGCCAGCACGACGGGCCGTGATTGGCATTGAAGGGGTGGAATCATACACCCGCAGCGATGATTTGTCCCTCCCCCTTGACTTCAGCACTTCGTGAACGCACATGCCGGCGCATGAAAGCCTCAGAAGCAGAAATCCTCATCGTCCCCGGATACACCAATTCCGGACCCGAGCACTGGCAGAGCCGCTGGCAGTCCAAGCTCGGCTCGGCGCGGCGCGTCGAGCAGGCCGAATGGTCCAAGCCCGTGCGCGAGGACTGGGTGCAGCGCGTGATCGACGAGGTCGCGGCCGCCAGCAAGCCCGTCGTGCTCGTCGCCCATTCGCTGGGCGTGGCGGCGGCGATCCATGCCGCTCCGCATCTTGGCAACAAGGTCGCCGGCGCCTTTCTCGTGGCGCCGCCCGATGTCGCCAATGACGGTATCCGGCCGAAACACCTGATGACCTTCGGCCCCTATCCGCGCGAGCCGCTCGTCTTCCCCTCGCTCGTCGTGGCGAGCCGGAACGATCCCTTCGGCACCTACGAGCATGCCGACGACATCGCTGCCGCCTGGGGCTCGATGCTGCTCGATGCGGGCGAGGCCGGGCATATCAACACGGAGTCCGGGCATGGCCCGTGGCCGGAAGGCACGATGGTATTCGCCCAGTTCTTGAGCCGCCTCAAGGCGCCCGACTAATAAGCGCCCAAGTGGCGTACACCCCCGCGTGGTGTGTGCCTCCGGTACACCATTAAGAGGAATTTCATAGAAATCCGGCACGCTGATCCTGTTGAGTTCCAAGCAGGCGCCGCGTTTCATGGCCAAACCATCCGGTTCGACCTCCATTGCCGTGCATGAAACGGAGCGTGAGCCGTTTTATCGCCGGCTTTTCGCACGGTCCGGATTCGGCTTTGCCGCGCTCGATTCCGAAGGACGCATCCTCGACGCAAACGGGACGTTCTTGCGAGCCTTCGGCGTCTCTTCTCCCTCCCGGCTACCGCCCTTCCCCGACTGCGTCTCGCCAAGGGACCGCGCCGTCATCACCTTTGCGATGCGCCCGAGCCTTGCCGAGCAGACACCGTGGGAGATCCGGTTGCAGCGGCCGGATGGCGCCGAATTCTGGGTCCTCGCGTCCTTCGTCGAAGCGCCTGTTCTGCCCGGCGAGCCGCTGGCGCCCGCCCTCATCGTCCAGACCACTGATATCGACGAGCGCAAGCGCAATGCGCTCGAGCTGGCGGAGCGCGAAAGCCGCTGGAACCATGCGCTCGAATCCGCTGGTCAGGGCGTCTGGGACCACGATTTCGCCCGCGGCGACCTCTTCTATTCCCGCCAATGGCGGGCGATCCGTGGCCTCCGGCCGGATGAACCCATCGATGCCTCGCTGGAGGGATGGCTCCAGTGCGTGCATCCCGACGACCGGGCGCATGTCCTGGAGGAAATCCACAAGCAGGAGACCGGCGAGACGCCGTTCAACATGTTCTCCTATCGCGAGCGCCACAAGAACGGCCATTGGGTCTGGATCGAGAGCCGCGGTGCCGTCGTCGACTACGGGGCTGACGGCAAGCCGACCCGCATCGCCGGCACGGACACGGACATAACCGAGCGCAAGGAAGCCGAAGAACGCCTCGCCCAGATGTCGCGGCGCCTGGAGCTGGCGCTCGGCGTCTCGCGCATTGGCGTCTTCGACGTCAACCTGCAGACCGGCGAGGTCCGCTGGGACGACCGCATGATCGAGATGTACGGCGTTACGGAAAAGCCGGACGCCGGCACGTGGGAACGGACGCTTCATCCGCAGGATCAGTCGAAAGCAAAGGCAAAGGTCAACGACAATCTCACCCGCAGCCAGGATTTCGCCAACGAGTTCCGCATCATCCGCGGCGACGGCGAAATCCGCCACATCCGCAGCCGTGCGGCCCCCTATGTCGACATCGCCGGCGCGCCGCGCCTCATCGGCGTGAACTGGGACGTCACGGACGACATGCGGCTGCAGGAGGAGCTGCAACATGCCAAGGACCTGGCAGAGGCGCGCAACGCGGAACTGGAAGCCGCCCGGGCACGCATCGAATACACCGCCCTGCACGATCACCTGACCGGCCTGCCGAACCGCCGCTATCTCGATACCACCATCGAGGCTGCCGCGCGGCAGGCACAGCAGACCGGCAGCCGCCTTGCCGTGCTGCATATCGATCTCGACCGCTTCAAGGAAATCAACGATACGCTGGGGCACCTTGCCGGCGACCAGATGCTCGTGCACGCCGCCGGCGTGCTGAATGAACTGAAAGGTCCCGATGACTTCGTCGCCCGCATCGGCGGCGACGAGTTCGTCTTCCTGTCCGCTGGCTCTGCCGGGCGCAACCTTGCCATGCTCGCCGAGGCGATCGTCGCGGCGATGCGCAAGCCCGTCACCTTCAACGGCCACATCTGCCGCTTCGGTGCCAGCGTCGGCATCGCCAGCCAGTCGGGCGCCGGCATCGACGCCAAACAGCTTCTCGTCAATGCCGACCTCGCGCTCTATCGCGCCAAGAACCGCGGACGCAGCCGGCACGAGTTCTTCACCAGCGACTTCCAGGCGCAGATCATCGTCAACAAGCAGACGGCCGACGAAATCCTCACCGGCATCGAGCAGCAGCGTTTCCTGCCCTATTACCAGCCGCAGTTCTGCGCCCGTACGCTCGACGTCGTCAGTGTCGAGACACTGGCGCGCTGGGACCACCCGACCCGCGGCATCCTCGCACCCGACACCTTCCTGAAGATCGCCGAGGATCTCGACTGCGTGGCGGTGATCGACCGGATCGTGCTGGAAAAGTCGCTTGGCGACTATGCCGACTGGCAGGTGCTCGACCTCGGCATCGAAAAGATCTCGGTCAATGTCTCCTCCAAGCGCCTGCACGACCCGGAACTCGCACGCTCGCTGCATACGCTCGCCATTCGCCCGAAGTCCCTTTCCTTCGAACTCCTGGAATCGATCTTCCTCGACGATTGCGACCGCACCGTGCTGGAAAACCTCGCCGAGATGCGCAAACTCGGCATCGACATCGAGATCGACGATTTCGGCACCGGCCACGCCTCGATCATCAGCCTGATGAAGCTCTCGCCGCGCCGGCTGAAGATCGACCGGCAGCTCGTCAAGCCGGTCAGCCGCTCCCCCGGCCAGCGCAAGCTCGTCGGCACCATCGTCGAGATCGGCCGCTCGCTGAACATCGAAGTCGTCGCCGAAGGCGTGGAGACGCCGGCCCATGTCGCCATCATGCGCGATCTCGGCTGTGACATCCTGCAGGGCTATGCGCTCGCCAGACCCATGCCGGCCGCGGCCATTCCCGATTTCGTGCGCCGCCAGGAATGGCGCCACCAGGGCGGCACCGTACGCGACCTCCAGAGCGAGGTCCGCAGGGCCGTCACCCGCTAGAATCGAAAAAAGCCGCCCGGCAGTACCGGACGGCTTTTCGAAACATGGTATCGCGGCAGAGCGCCGATCAGCCAACTTCGAGCTGCGCGATGGCGACGGCCAGGAGTTCGATCATCTGGACGCGGATTTCGTCTTCGCTGCGGGCAATGCCGGCAGCATCGAAATCGGCCTTGACCTTGCGCACGACGTCCTCGTGGCCGACTTCCTCGAAATCGGCGGCAACGACTTCCTTGGCATAGGCGTCCGCCTCGCCGTCGGTCTTGCCAAGCAGGCCCGCGGCCCACAGGCCGACCAGCTTGTTGCGGCGCGCTTCGGCCCTGAAGCGCAGCTCCTCGTCCAGCGCGAACTTGGCCTCGAAGGCCTTTTCCCGATCCTGCATGTTCGTCATCGATGACTCCCGTAGATTCTTTAACCCGTTAGGCTCCCCGCCCATAAATCAAAACGACGGCAAAAGTGCAATGCGAACTTTCGTGACCGCGCCGGCTTCCCGCAAAGGCCGGAAAACGGGGGATCGACAGCGACAGCGATTGTTAAAGTGCGGCATTTCGTTTATGGGAGCGCAAACGAACGACACCTGCGCGGGCCCAAACGCGCCAACAACAGAGACAAAATCCATGAACCGTCGCCGCCGTATCTACGAGGGCAAGGCCAAGATCCTGTACGAGGGTCCCGAGCCGGGCACGCTGATCCAGTTCTTCAAGGATGATGCGACCGCCTTCAACAAGAAGAAGCACGATATCATCGACGGAAAGGGTGTGCTGAACAACCGGATTTCCGAGTACATCTTCACCCAGCTCAACAAGATGGGCATCCCGACGCACTTCATCCGCCGGCTCAACATGCGCGAGCAGCTGATCAAGGAAGTCGAGATCATCCCGCTCGAAGTGGTCGTGCGCAACGTCGCCGCCGGCTCGCTGTCCAAGCGCCTTGGCATCGAAGAAGGCACCGTGCTGCCGCGCTCGATCATCGAGTTCTATTTCAAGGCCGATGCGCTCGAAGACCCGATGGTCTCCGAGGAGCACATCACCGCTTTCGGCTGGGCAAGCCCCCAGGAACTCGACGACATCATGGCGCTCGCCATTCGCGTCAACGACTTCCTCTCCGGCCTCTTCCTCGGCGTCGGCATCCAGCTCGTCGATTTCAAGATCGAGTGCGGCCGTCTCTATGAAGGCGACATGATGCGCATCATCATCGCCGACGAGATCTCGCCGGACAGCTGCCGCCTCTGGGACATCGCCACCCAGGAAAAGATGGACAAGGACCGCTTCCGCCGCGACATGGGCGGCCTGGTCGAAGCCTATCAGGAAGTGGCCCGCCGCCTCGGCATCATCAACGAGAACGAGCCCGTGCGCGGCACCGGCCCGGTTCTGGTGAAGTAACACGCCTCCCAAGGATGGACAGACAGACATGATCAAGGCACGCGTAACGGTTACGCTCAAGAATGGTGTTTTGGACCCGCAGGGCAAGGCGATCGAAGGCGCCCTCGGCAGCCTCGGCTTCGACGGCGTCGGCCAGGTCCGCCAGGGCAAGGTCTTCGACCTGGAGCTCGCGACCGCCGACCGCGCCAAGGCCGAGGCCGACCTCAAGGCCATGTGCGACAAGCTGCTGGCCAACACGGTAATCGAGAACTATACTATCTCCCTCGCCTGACGGTTGAAGGAGACGATGGTGACGGATATCTCTCAGGGACTGATGTACGAGCTTATGAAGCGTATCCAGTCCGACCTTGTCACGCTTAAGGACGGCCAGAGAGATATGCGGCAGGATATCGTAAGTCTGCGAAATCACATGCATGTCATGCAAGGGGACATCAACAACCTGCACGGCAGCATGGCACAGGTATTGACACGCCTCGACCGTATCGAAAACCGCCTCGAACTGCGTGAACTCGCCGAGGCCCAGGCAAGGTTTGAACCACACCCATGAAGTCCGCCGTCGTCCAACTTCCCGGCCTCAATCGTGACCGCGACATGATCGCGGCGCTGACCAAGATCTCCGGCCAGGCGCCGGTCACCGTCTGGCAGACGGAAACGGAACTGCCGGATGTCGACCTGATCGTCATCCCGGGGGGCTTCTCCTACGGCGACTATCTGCGTTGCGGCGCGATTGCCGCCCGCATGCCGGTCATGCAGGCGATCAAGGCCAAGGCCGAGGCCGGCGTGAAGGTGCTGGGCGTCTGCAACGGCTTCCAGATCCTGCTCGAATCCGGCCTGCTGCCCGGCGCGCTGATGCGCAATGCCTCGCTGAAATTCGTCTGCCGCGAAGTGAAGCTGGAGGTGGTCAATGCCGAGACCGACTTCACCCGCGCCTACGACAAGGGTCAGGTCATCCGCTGCCCGGTCGCCCATCACGACGGCAACTATTTCGCCGACGCCGAGACGCTGGCCGCCGTCGAAGGCAATGGCCAGGTCGTGTTCCGCTATGCGGAAGGCACCAATCCGAACGGCTCGATCAACGACATTGCCGGCGTGATGAACGCGAAGGGCAACGTGCTCGGCCTGATGCCGCACCCGGAAAACCTCATCGAAGCCGCCCATGGCGGTTCCGACGGCCGCGGCCTCTTCGCCTCGGTGCTCGACGTCATCGCGGCTTGAGACGCCTCGAAAAACCTTTGGGCCGGGAGTGATTGCGATCTGCCGGCCAGCGGTTTCATGCCGATGCCAGGGATTGGCTCGGATGACGCGTTCCCGGTGCTTCCGACCGTTTCGTCAGGCTCTCTTAACGCCCTGTTGCTACCAAGGGCGCGTGTCCATCCCCGAAAGGCCTTCCATGCGCTCTCTCCTCGCCGCAAAGTTCCTCCTGCCGCTTCTCGCCGCCGCAGGTCTTGTGGCCTGCCAGGCGAAGGCACCCGCACCGAAGGTCAACGGCGCGGCCTTGCCGACCATGGAGCGTGTCGCGCTCGGCGCCAACAGCTGCTGGTTCAAGTCGGGCGACCCCGCCTTCAAGGCCTATCGCCTTGCGCCGGAGCTGAACTCCTTTTCCGGCCGCCCGCGCATCCTCGTCGTCCATCGCAATTCGCCGGAAGCGCGCCCGCTGCTCGTCGTGCAGGCGGAAGGCAATCCGGCGAAGCTCGACGCTTTCGGCCCGCTGATGGGCGAGGCTGCCGGCGCCCGCATCGCCACCGACGTCAAGCGCTGGGCCGGCGGCGGCAAGGGCTGCTGACCGCAGCCTCCCTTCAATCCCAATAGATCGACTTGCGGATTTCCCGCGTTGCTTCGGCACGGCTGACGCCGATGTCGCGAAGCTGTTCGTCCGTCATCTCGACCAGCGCATGGCGCGTGCGCCGCGTGATGCTCCAGGCATGGCAAGCGCACCAGGCGTGATGCAGCAATGCGCGCAGGCCGGCGGGTCGATTGCACGCCTCCTCGACGAAGATTGTATCAATTGCCATAATCATTTCTCCTGAGGCTTCACAAGCCTTCACAGCAAGCGGTGCATTCAGGAAATAATTGACTCTCCGCGCGGTGCAATCTAAGAATTGGCACCATGACAAATTGGCTTCCCGACCTGCAGGCCTCCGATGGCCCGCTCTATGTGCGCATTGCCGACCAGATCGAGCAGGCGATCAGCACCGGCATGCTCGCCTCCGGCAGCAAGCTGCCGCCGCAGCGCAACCTCGCCTATGACATCGGCGTCACCATCGGCACCGTCAGCCGTGCCTATACCATGGTGCGCGAGCGCGGCCTCGTCAGTGGCGAGGTCGGGCGCGGCACCTATGTGCTGGGCTCGGCGCAGGACAACGACCCGGCCGCCGTCGATCCGGTCAGCGCGAAGCTGGTGGGCACCCGCGCGGCGAATGCACCGCCCGGCAAGCTGCGCTTCGACACGACGGCTGCCACCGATGTCGGTCAGTCGGGCGTCGTCACCGACATGCTCACGGACATTTGCCGGGAACAGCCGAACGAGATCTCCAGCTACACCCGCAATTTTCCGGTGCAATGGCTGGAAGCCGGGAGGCGCTGGCTGAAGCGGGACGACTGGCAGCCGGCAATCGAAAGCATCGTGCCGACGCTCGGCGCCCACGCCGCCGTCATCGCCGCCGTCTCGGTCATCACCGCCCCCGGAGACCGCATCGTCTTCGAGCACGTCACCTATTCGCAGGTGAGCCGCGGCACCGCCCTCATCGGCCGCCAGACGGTGCTGGTCGAATCGGATGCCCATGGCGTGATCCCGGAGGATTTCGAGCGGGTCTGTGTGCAGCAGCACCCGAAACTCGCCTTCCTCATGACATCCGGCCAGAACCCGACGCTGAGCATCATGCCGGAGGAGCGCCGCCGCGCCATCGCCGCCATCGCCCGTCGGCACAATGTCTTCCTCATCGAGGACAATCTTTATGGCGGCACGGTCGACGCCGGCATTCCGCTTCTGGCGGAAATTGCTCCCGACCGGACCTTCCTCGTCGGCGGCCTGTCGAAGAGCGTTGCGGCCGGGGTGCGCGGCGGCTGGATCGCCTGCCCGCCGCACCTTGCCCAGCGCGTGCGCATCGCCCACAAGATGGTCAGCGGCGGCCTGCCCTACCTGCTTGCCGAACTCGGCGCCCGTCTGGTGCTTTCAGGCATGGCGGATGCCATCCGCACGAAGGTTTCCGCGGAGGTCGAGGCCCGAGAGGCGCATGCGCGAGAAATCTTCGCGGGGCTCGATTTCAATTCGCATCCGCGCGTTCCCTTCCTCTGGCTGAAGCTGCCGGACCCGTGGCTGTCGGGCACGTTCCGCCAGGCGGCATTCGCCGAGGACATCCTCATCGACGACGAGGACGAGTTCAAGGCCGGCCGCTCGGAGAGGACGTTCTACCGGGTGCGCATCGGCCTCTCCTCGCCGGACAGCCGCGCGGATGTCGTTGCCGGCCTCCAGCGGCTGCGCCGGCTCATCGCCCATGGCCCGACGGGCTATGACAGTCCGGCCTGAAAACGCGCCGTTTCGGCTGTGATCGGGGTCATTTTCCTGTCGCGCTGCAAGGCAGCATAGGTTAAAGAGACCGCAATCCTGCCCTCCACGACAAGACGAGCGACGATGACCATTTCGAACACCCGCCCGATCACCCCGGAGCTGATTGCCGCCCACGGGCTGAAGCCGGATGAATACGACCGCATCCTCTCGCTGATCGGCCGCGAGCCGACCTTCACCGAACTCGGCATCTTCTCGGCCATGTGGAACGAGCACTGCTCGTACAAGTCCTCCAAGCGCTGGCTGCGCACGCTGCCGACCAAGGGGCCACGCGTCATCCAGGGTCCGGGCGAAAATGCCGGCGTGGTCGATATCGACGACGGCGACTGCGTCGTCTTCAAGATGGAGAGCCACAACCACCCGTCCTATATCGAGCCCTACCAGGGCGCGGCGACGGGCGTCGGCGGCATTTTGCGCGACGTCTTCACCATGGGCGCGCGGCCGGTCGCGGCGATGAACGCGCTGCGCTTCGGCGCGCCGGATCATCCGAAGACCCGCCACCTCGTTTCCGGCGTCGTCGCCGGTGTCGGCGGCTACGGCAATTCCTTCGGCGTGCCGACCGTCGGCGGCGAAGTGGAGTTCGACCCGCGCTACAACGGCAACATCCTCGTCAACGCTTTTGCCGCCGGTCTTGCCAAGTCCAACGCGATCTTCCTTTCGGAAGCCAAGGGCGTCGGCCTGCCGGTCGTCTATCTCGGCGCGAAAACCGGCCGTGACGGCGTCGGCGGCGCGACCATGGCTTCGGCCGAGTTCGACGAGTCGATCGAAGAGAAGCGCCCGACCGTGCAGGTCGGTGACCCCTTCACCGAAAAGTGCCTGCTGGAGGCCTGCCTCGAACTGATGCAGACCGGCGCCGTCATCGCCATCCAGGACATGGGTGCGGCCGGCCTCACCTGCTCCGCCGTCGAAATGGGCGCCAAGGGCGACCTCGGCATCGAGTTGAACCTCGATCTCGTGCCGGTGCGCGAAGAGCAGATGACCGCCTACGAGATGATGCTGTCGGAAAGCCAGGAGCGCATGCTCATGGTTCTCGAACCCGCCAAGGAGGAGGTCGCCAAGGCGATCTTCGTCAAGTGGGGCCTCGACTTCGCCATCGTCGGCTACACGACGGACGACCTGCGCTTCCGCATCCTGCACCAGGGCGAGGAAGTCGCCAACCTGCCGATCAAGGATCTCGGCGACCAGGCCCCGGAATACGACCGCCCCTGGCGCGAGCCGGGCAAGCCCGCGCCGCTGCCGGCGAACCTTGTCGCCGAACCCGCCAACTATGGCGAGGCGGTATTGAAGCTCGTCGGTTCGCCGAACCAGTCGAGCCGCCGCTGGGTCTACGAGCAGTACGATACGCTGATCCAGGGCAATTCGCTGCAGATCCCCGGCGGCGATGCCGGCGTCGTGCGCGTGGAAGGCCATGCCAGCAAGGCCCTCGCCTTCTCCTCCGACGTCACGCCGCGCTATGTCGAGGCCGACCCGTTCGAGGGTGGCAAGCAGGCCGTCGCGGAATGCTGGCGCAACATCACGGCGACCGGCGCCGAGCCACTCGCCTCGACCGACAACCTGAACTTCGGCAATCCGGAAAAGCCCGAGATCATGGGCCAGTTCGTCAAGGCCATCCAGGGCATCGGTGAAGCCTGCCGGGCGCTGGACTTCCCGATCGTCTCCGGCAACGTCTCGCTCTACAACGAGACGAACGGCGTCGCGATCCTGCCGACCCCGACCATCGCCGGCGTCGGCCTCCTGCCCGACTGGTCGGTCATGGCCAAGATCGGTGGCGCGAAGGACGGCGACCAGCTCGTTCTGATCGGTATCGACGGCAGCCATCTCGGCCAGTCCGTCTATCTGCGCGACGTAGCCGGCCTCGTCGACGGCCCGGCACCTGAAGTCGATCTCCACGCCGAGCGCCGCAACGGCGATTTCGTGCGCTCGGCCATCCGCAACGGCCAGGTCACCGCCTGCCACGACATCTCCTCCGGCGGCCTCGCTGTCGCGCTTGCAGAGATGGCGATGGCCTCCGGCAAGGGCGCAACGGTCGATCTTTCCGCGGCGAACGGCCCGGCCCATGCGCTGCTCTTCGGCGAAGACCAGGCACGCTACGTGCTCGCCGTCCCGGCCGATCTCGCGGGCTTCCTGTGCGCCAATGCGGAAGGTGCCGGCGTACCGTTCCGTCGTCTCGGCACGGTCGGTGGCGATGCACTCGTGGTGGACGGCCTCCTGTCGCTGCCGATTGAGCAATTGCGCGACACCCATGAATCGTGGTTCCCTGACTTCATGGATGGCAACGGCAACGCCGCTGCTGCCGCAGAATAACAGTAAGGGGAAGCGCACATGCCTATGTCACCCGGCGATATCGAAGACATGATCAAATCCGGCATTCCCGGAGCAAAGGTGGTCATCCGCGATCTTGCTGGCGACGGCGATCACTACGCCGCCGAAGTCGTCGCGGAAGCCTTCCGCGGCAAGACCCGCGTGCAGCAGCACCAGATGGTCTACGATGCGCTGAAGGGCAATATGGGCGGCATCCTGCACGCCCTCGCCCTCCAGACCTCCATTCCGGAGTAATCCGCCATGGCCGGTCTCCTCGATGAACTCGTCTCCGGCGTGGTCGATGCGGCCCTCAAGGAGGTGCTGAAGAAGACCGGCGTGCGCAAGGCCACCACCAAGCGCACGAAACGCAAGACGACAACGCGCAAGAAGGCCGCCTCCGGCGGTCTTCTTGGCGATATCATCGACGCAGTGCTGAAGCCGGAAAAAAAGCCCGCCCGGCGACCGCGTAAGCAGGTAAGCCGGCGCAGGACGGCGGCAAGCCGTAGCGTCCAGCGCAGCCGCTGAACGGAAGAATTGAACGATCATTTCGAAGTCAGAACGGATTGCGAAGTGCCGGTGGCGACCGTTTCAGACTCCGACGCTCAGCCAAGTTTTCTCCGCGTCACCGGCGGTTATATTGCAGCCGTCCTGATCGCCTCGGCAATCGTCCTAGTAGCATTTGGTACCCCAACGGACGGGTATCTGAAAGCTTTCAGATTTGTCTTCCTTGGCTGCGCATTGACGTTTGGTTTTGGGCTTCCCGGGTTCATCGTGACTATCGTGCTCGCACGCGTCCTCCATTTGCGGCAATGGCCCTTCTTCATCATAGCGGGTGGATTGGACGGGTTCGTGGCTCTGTACCTTCTTCTCCGCCAACCTCCGCCTTTCGACTTCTGCCTCATGGTTGTCCCCGGTGGCATGGCGGGTGGTCTTGCATATTGGCTCGTTGCCTACCACCGGCGCATCGCGACAACTTGAAGAGTACACCCGGTATTTTTTCCTGAGGGCCTTCTGGCATTTGTCACACGAGATTGTTATCTAGGGCGAATGGTTCATCGCATCGGCCCTTGAAGCCGATTTGCTAGGGAATACGGCTATGAGTGGCATCCACGATTTCATCGAAAACGAAGTGAAGACGAACGACGTCGTCCTGTTCCTGAAGGGCACACCGGAATTCCCGCAGTGTGGGTTCTCCGGTCAGGTCGTGCAGATCCTCGACTACGTGGGCGTGGGCTACAAGGGCATCAACGTGCTTGCCGACGCCGACATCCGCCAGGGCATCAAGGACTATTCCAACTGGCCGACCATCCCGCAGCTCTATGTGAAGGGTGAGTTCATCGGCGGTTGCGACATCGTGCGCGAGATGTTCCAGTCGGGCGAGCTGCAGTCTCACCTTCAGGAACAGGGTATTTCGATCAAGGGCGCTGCCTGACGCTTTACGGTCTTTCCGAAGACCCCGAGCTTTTCAAAGGCGCCGCACCCCAGCGGCGCCTTATCTCTTTCATGGATTAATGTGATTATGTCTGGACTTTCCCCCGAAGCTTCCCAGCGCCTGAATGGCATGGGCAAGATAGAATTCATTGCGCTCATGGCGCTTCTCATGGCGCTCAACGCGCTCGCCATCGACATCATGCTGCCCGGTCTGCAGGAGATCGGCGCCAGCCTCGGCGTCGAGAATGAGAACCATCGGCAATATGTCATTTCCGCCTACCTGATCGGCTTCGCCTTCGCGCAGCTGGTCTACGGGCCGATCTCCGACCGGTTCGGCCGGCGCATTCCCATGTTCATCGGTCTGGCCATCTACATCGTCTCGTCGCTCGCCGCGATTCTCGTACCGAGCTTTGCCGCGCTTCTGGCGCTGCGCGTCATCCAGGGCATCGGTTCGGCCGCCATGCGCGTCATCACCATCTCGATCGTCCGCGACATTTTCGGCGGGCGCGCGATGGCGGAGGTCATGTCGCTGATCATGATGGTGTTCATGGTCGTTCCGGTACTGGCGCCGGGCACCGGCCAGGTCGTCATGCTGTTCGGCGAATGGCACCTCATCTTCGTCTTCATGGCGGTCATGGCGGCCGTCATCTGGGCATGGATGTATTTCCGCCTGCCGGAAACCCTGCATCCCGAAGATGTGCGTCCCTTCACGGTGCGTTCGGTCCTCGACGGTTTCCGCATCGTTCTGACGAACCGCGTCGCACTCTGCTACACGCTCGCCAGCACCTTCATCTTCGGCGCCCTGTTCGGCTTCATCAACTCGGCGCAACAGATCTATGTCGGCATCTACGGGCTCGGCGTCTGGTTCCCGGTCGCCTTTGCCGGCGTCGCCGCCTTCATGGCGCTGTCGTCCTTCGTCAATGCGCGGCTCGTCGGCAAGTTCGGCATGCGGCGCCTGTCGCATGGTGCGCTGGTGGGCTTCCTCGGCGTCAACACGCTGTGGCTGCTCCTGACGCTCGTCTGGACACCGCACCTGCCGTTCGCCATCTTCATCGTGCTCTTCGCACTGTCGATGTTCCAGTTCGGCTGGATCGGCTCCAACTTCAACTCGCTCGCCATGGAACCCCTCGGCCATGTCGCCGGCACGGCCTCCTCGGTACTCGGCTTCATGGGCACCGCCGGCGGCACGATTTTGGGCGCCATCATCGGCCAGGCCTTCAACGGCACGGCCCTGCCGCTGGTCATGGGCTTCTTCGTGCTGTCGATCATCGGCCTGATCTTCGTCTTGATCGCCGAGCATGGAAAGCTGTTCCAGCCGCATAACAAGCCGGTTTGACAGGGAACACCCTGCTTCCTTCCGCCATCGTCGGGCTCGCCCCAAGGATGACAAGGGAGAAAGGACGGAGATAAAGAAAAGGCCCGGCTGCGGACGCAACCGGGCCTTTTTGCTGGAATGAAATATACCTCAGTCGACGAAGACTTCGCGGCGCAACATCTCCCAGCTGTCCTTGTCGGGCGCGACCAGCAGGCCGCCCTCGACATGGTGCGGCTTGTAGGCCGAGCCGTCGAAGCGGGCGGCATAGGCACCCGCCTCCTGGGCGATGAGCGTGCCGGCAAGGTGATCCCAGGGCATCAGCTTGTTGTACATGAGGTAGTGCAGGTGGCCGCCGGCAAAGGTGCGGTACTCGTGCGCGGCGCAACGATAGTTGGAAACGAAGGCGACCTTTGCGAGGTTCGACAGGATACGCGCCCGGCGCTCCCGGTCAAGAAAACTCGTCGAGGCCATGCCGGTCATCGCTTCCAGCGGCGCACCGCCGCGCGTCTTCAGCCGCACGGCCGGCCGGTGATCGCCGGTCTGCCAGGCGCCGCCGCCCTTTTCCGCCATGACGAAATCGTCGCCCATCGGGTCATAGATGATGCCGCCGACCGTCTCGCCGCCGGAGACGATCGCTGCCATGACGCCGAAGAGCGGCACGCCCGAGGCGAAATTGAAAGTGCCGTCGATCGGGTCGACGACGATCGCGACATCCGCATCCTTGAGCTTTGGCAGAAGGGCCGGGTCGGCCGCGACCGATTCCTCGCCGACGAACAGCACGCCCGGAAACTGCGCCGTCACCTCGCGCTTGATGAAGCGCTCGGCCGCCTCGTCGGCTTCCGTCACCAGGTCATTGGCATCCGCCTTGGTGCGGATATCACCCTTGGCAAGCGCACGGAAGCGCGGGCGGATTTCCGCCTCGGCCGCCTGTGCAAGCACGAGAGCGAGGGCATTGATATCAATCGTCGTCATGGGGCCTTACCGTTTCGAGGGAGGAGAAATCGAAAAGTTTCGGGTCGAGAAGATGGGACGGATTGGTGTGGCCGAGCGCACGCAACATGGCGTCCTTGCGACCCGGCATGCGCGTTTCGATGTCCGCCAGCATCGCCTTCATCGCATTGCGCTGGAGCCCGTCCTGCGAGCCGCAGAGATCGCAGGGAATGATCGGGAACTGCATGGCGGCGGCGAACTTGGCGAGATCGTCCTCCGCCGCATAGGCGAGCGGACGCAGCACCATGAGGTCGCCTTCATCGTTCAAAAGCTTCGGCGGCATGGCGGCGAGCCGCCCGCCGTGGAAGAAATTCATGAAAAAGGTTTCGAGAATATCCTCGCGATGGTGACCGAGCACCAGCGCATCGCAGCCCTCCTCCCGGGCGACGCGATAGAGATTGCCGCGCCTGAGGCGCGAGCAGAGCGAACAATAGGTCGCCCCCGACGGCACCTTCTCCTTCACGATGGAATAGGTGTCGCGGTACTCGATCCGGTGTTTGACGCCGATCGAGGCAAGATAGTCCGGCAGGATATGCTTCGGAAAATTCGGCTGGCCCTGGTCGAGATTGCAGGCGATCAGCTCGACCGGCAGGAGGCCGCGCCATTGCAGGTCCATCAGCAGGGCGAGCAGGCCATAACTGTCCTTGCCGCCGGATAGGCCGACGAGCCAGCGTTTCTGGCCCTTCAGCATGGAAAAATCATCCATCGCCTGCCGCACCTGCCGGAGCAGGCGCTTGCGCAGCTTGTTGAAGGAGACACTGGAGGGCGCATCCGCAAAGAGCGGATGGCGGCCGGTCTCCGGTGCGTCGTCGTCGGTGTCAGCAAAGGCCAGGGTCGTAGATGCCGTCATGGGCCTGCAATGCCCCGAACCGGCCGCACAATCAAGCCCCGAACACCGACCAGCCCGTGCGCGCCGCCAGCATTTCGAGCGCCAGCGAGCCGAGAAGCGAATTGCCGTTCTCGTTGAGCCCCGGCGACCAGACGGCGACCGACGCCTTTCCGGGCGCGACGGCCAGGATTCCGCCGCCGACACCGCTCTTGCCCGGCAGGCCGACGCGATAGGCGAAGTCGCCCGAGCCGTCGTAGTGGCCACAGGTCAGCATGAGTGCGTTGATACGCCGCGCCCGAAGGTGCGAGACGACCCGGTGGCCGGTCAAAGGATTGGTGCCGCTGTTGGCGAGGAACAGCCCTGCCCTGGCGAGCTGCCGGCAGCTCATTGCCAGCGCGCACTGATGGAAATAGACACCGAGCACCAGTTCGGCCGCATGGTCGAGCTTGCCGAAGGAGCGCATGAAATTGGCGAGCGCGAAATTGCGGAAGCCCGTCGCCTGCTCCGAGCGCGCGACGTCCTGGTCGATGATGATATCGTCCTCATCCGCGAGATAACGCAGGAACCGCACGACCTCGCCGATCGCTTCCTTCGGTGTATGTCCGGCCAGCACGAGGTCGGTGATGGCGATCGCCCCGGCATTGATGAAAGGATTGCGCGGGATGCCGCCCTCATGCTCGAGCTGGACGATAGAATTGAAAGCCGAGCCGGACGGCTCGCGCCCGACACGCTTCCAGATCGCCTCGCCGTGTTTGCCAAGGGCCAGCGTAAGGGTGAAGACCTTGGAAATGCTCTGGATGGAGAAGGCTTCTTCCGCATCGCCGGCAAGGTGCACCGCACCGTCTGTGGTGACCACGGCGATGCCGAATTTTTCCGGATCCACATGGGCAAGCTGCGGAATGTAGTCCGCCACCCTGCCCTCGCCGCGCCGTGGCGACAGCGCCGCGTGGATCTCCTCGACGATACCCTGCAAGTCCGTCATCCCGTTCCCCCGAAACGAAAAAGCCGCCAATCTCTTGGCGGCTTTTCCGATTTGCGCAAGGTGTCTTCAGCGATTAACGCGAGTAGAATTCGACGACCAGGTGCGGTTCCATGACGACGGCGTAGGGCACGTCGGAGAGAACCGGGATGCGAACGAAGGTCGCGGTCATCTTGTTGTGGTCGGCTTCGATGTAGTCCGGAACGTCGCGTTCAGCCAGGCCAACGGATTCGAGAACCGTGACGAGCTGCTTGGACTTTTCCTTGACTTCGATGACGTCGCCCGGCTTGCAACGGTAGGAACCGATGTTGACGCGGACGCCGTTGACCTTCACGTGGCCGTGGTTGACGAACTGACGGGCAGCAAAGACCGTCGGAACGAACTTGGCGCGGTAGACGATCGCGTCGAGGCGCGATTCGAGCAGACCGATCAGGTTTTCCGGGGTGTCGCCCTTGCGGCGCTCAGCTTCGGCGAAGATCGCACGGAACTGCTTCTCGCGGATGTCGCCGTAGTAGCCCTTCAGCTTCTGCTTGGCGCGGAGCTGAACACCGAAGTCCGAAAGCTTGGACTTGCGGCGCTGACCGTGCTGGCCCGGGCCGTATTCGCGGCGGTTGACCGGGGACTTCGGACGGCCCCAGATGTTTTCGCCCATGCGGCGGTCGATTTTGTACTTGGATGCAGCGCGCTTGCTCATCGCATTTCCTCTTGGTCTTGTTATCGCCTGCCCGTTGCCGGACCGGCTGAAGGAAACACGCCCTCCTCTGAACCTTTTCCGAGGTTCCGACAGGCTTCTCACGATCGCGACCGGAGAATCCACGGGACATGTCAAATGAAACACCGGACATTTCTGCCCGGCGTTGACGGGGTCATTAGGCAGTTTTCAAAAATTTGTCAACGCATCTTGCAGGAGGAATTCGCCTTGCCTATCTTCCCCGGCAGTAACAGCCCCGGGCCCCTCTGACTTGTGCCTTGCCGGACCTCGTGATGTCGAGGCTGTATCACCAACATATCCGGCAAGGGAAACCGTCATGGATTTTCTGTGGCTTGACTTCCAGGGCACTGCCGTCTGGATGTGGCTGTCGTTCATCGCAATCGTTCTCGCTCTGCTCGCGCTCGATCTCGGCGTTCTCCACAAGGAGAACAAGGAAATCGGCATCAAGGAGAGCCTCCTTCTTTCCACCTTCTATATCGGTCTTGGCCTCGCCTTCGGCGGCTTCGTCTGGTTCCAGTCCGGCGCGCAGGCCGGCGTCGAATACCTGACGGGTTTCGTCGTCGAAAAGAGCCTTGCGATGGACAACATCTTCGTCATCGCGATGATCTTCGGCTATTTCGCCGTCCCCCGGCAGTATCAGCACCGCGTGCTGCTCTGGGGTATCCTCGGCGTGATCGTCCTGCGCGGCATCATGATCGCCGCGGGTGCCGCCGTCATCGAGAACTACGGCTGGGTGCTCTACATCTTCGCCGCCTTCCTCGTCTTCACCGGCATCAAGATGCTGTTCTCGTCGGACGAAGCCTACGATGTCGCTTCAAACCCGCTCCTGAAACTGCTGCGCCGCCGCCTGCCGGTGACCGACGCGCTGCACGGCGACCGCTTCCTCGTCCGCCAGCCCGATCCGAAGACCGGGCGCCTGCGCACCTACGTGACGCCGCTGCTGCTCGCCCTGGTGCTCGTCGAATTCGCCGACCTCGTCTTCGCGGTCGATTCGATCCCGGCCATCTTCGCCATCACGACGGATCCGTTCATCGTCTACACGTCGAACATCTTCGCGATCCTCGGCCTGCGCGCGCTGTATTTCGCCCTTTCGGCCCTGATCCACCGCTTCGCCTATCTGAAGTATGCGCTGGCGACGGTGCTCATCTTCATCGGCTCGAAGATCTTCGTCGCCGACATGCTGGGCCTTGCGAAAATCCCGCCGATGGTTTCGCTCGGCGTGACGGTCACCATCCTTGCAGCCGGCATCTTCGGTTCGCTCTGGGCGACCCGCAAGGGCGGTGACAAGGCGATCGCCGAAGACGCGTAAACCTCACTCCGCGGCGGCGGGATGGGTGTCCGTCAGATCGGGCCCATTCGCGTCGCCCGGCTGGGTCTCGCAGCCAAGATCCGGGAAAGCGACGATACGGTGGCCGGCAAGATCGCTGTGCACGACCACCAGCCCCTGCTCCTCGAAGTAACCGAGAAGGCGGCGCGCGCGACGGGCGGAATGGGTTCCGTAGGCGCGCGCGATCCGCGCATCGGAGGGGCAGGCAAGCCCGCGCACGGCAGCCTGCGCCACCAGCAGGAACACACCCTGCAGATCCTCGGTGACGCTGCGGGAAAGATCGAGCGCCCGGCCCCAGATTTCGGTCGCCGCGGTCTCGGCATCGACCCCGGAGCGCGCGACCGCCATCTTGCGGCGGAAGGCCGGCAGCGAAAGCGGCGCGCCCGGCACGCGGCGGATGCGGCAACGCACAAGGAAATCCTGAAAAAGTTCAGCATCGGCCCGGAAGGCCGCCTCGGGATTGCCGAGGATTTCGGCAAGCGCCTGGTCGAGCAGGCCCTCGCGCTCCTCCGCGGAGATTTCCGGCGCCGGCGCCTTCGTTTCCGCCTGCACCGGTTCCGGCCGCGCGCGGGACAGTTCGGCGAGAATGTCCGTCGTCGGGCGCGGCGCAGGCGGTGCACGGCGGACGAGCGGACGGGAAAACTCGTCCGGATCGGGCGTGAAGATCAAATCCTCGACATCCGGTAGGGCATCCGGCAGCGGCATCAGCTTGGGGCTGGTCGACCGTGCGGAGGTCTCCACCGTACCGATCGTCACCGGCAAAGGACGGCGTGACAGCGCCGGGCCGAGCGCGACGAAGGAGCCGCGCGGCAGGTCGCGGAACATTTCCGCCTGCCGACGGTCGAGGCCGAGCAGGTCGGCGGCACGCGCCATGTCGATATCGAGGAAGGTGCGGCCCATCAGAAAGTTGGAGGCCTCGGCCGCGACGTTCTTGGCAAGTTTTGCGAGGCGCTGCGTGGCGATGACGCCGGCAAGGCCGCGCTTGCGGCCGCGGCACATCAGATTGGTCATCGCGCCGAGCGAGAGTTTGCGCGCCTCTTCGGAGACTTCACCGCTGACGGCGGGCGCGAAAAGCTGCGCCTCGTCGACGACGACGAGCACCGGATACCAGAAATCCCGGTCCGCATCGAACATCGCATTGAGGAAGATGCCAGCCGCACGCATCTGTTCGTCGGCCTCCAGCCCTTCCAGCGAAAGCACGCAGGAGACCCGATGCTGGCGTATACGGTTGGCGATGCCGACAAGCTCGGCCTCCGTGCGCTGGCCATCGACCACGACATGGCCGAACCGGTCGGACAGCGTGACAAAATCGCCCTCTGGATCGATGATGACCTGCTGAACCCATTGCGCGGATTGTTCGAGCAGGCGCCGCAGGAGATGCGACTTTCCCGAGCCCGAATTTCCCTGCACCAGGAGACGCGTCGCCAGCAGCTCCTCGATATCGAGCCTGGCCGGTGCGCCGCCCTGCACCGTCCCCATGTCGATGCCGACCTTCATCCCGTTCCTCGTCTAAAAATCCCTGATTCGCCGGCCGCCACCGGATATCAGGCATGCCCTAACACGAAACACGCAGCCGTCACGCCCGGCTTCTTGAAAGAATCCACAGGCAAAGCCGCGTCAGACGACCCGGAGCCCGAACCCCTGCATCAACCGGCGTGTCGAAAAATCCGGTTTGCCCGAGGTGAAGACGGCAATGTCCTCGCCGGGGGCGAGGGTTTCCAGTGGCGGCACGAGACGGCGCGCCTGGCGGGCGATGGCCTCGGCCGGGTCGAGCCAGTCGACCGGCCAGGGGGCGAGCTTGCGGAAGAGATTGGCCATGAACGGGTAGTGCGTGCAGGCGAGCACGACGATATCCGTCTTGCGGCCGTCCTCGTCGACGAAACAGGGCGCGATCTCGGCGCGCACGGCATCGTCGGAAAAGGTCTCGCCGCGGATATAGGCTTCCGCCATGCGGGCGAGGTTTTCCGAGCCGACGAGGCGCACGTCGCACTGGCTGGCGAAGGACTGGATGAGGTCGCGCGTGTAGGCGCGCTTCACCGTGCCGGGCGTCGCGAGCACCGAGACGAGGCCGGAACGGGTGCGCTCGGCGGCGGGTTTGATGGCAGGCACGGTGCCGACGAAGGGCATGTGCGGGAATGCGGCGCGCAGGTCCGCTCCCACCAGCGTGAAGGCCGTGTTGCAGGCGATGACGCTGATTTCCGGATCGTGCTCGGCAAGCAGTCCTTCGAAGAGATCGATGACATGCGTCTTCAGCGTCGGCTCTTCCCAGCCGCCGTAGGGAAAACCGGCATCGTCGGCCACATAGGTGAAATGCCGCTCGGGCATCAGCACGCGCGCCTCACGCAGAACGGTCAGGCCACCGATGCCGCTGTCGAACATCAGGATGGGCTTTGCCGTCTGTTCCGGAGCCTTGCCGAGTAAGGAACCGGCCGCCGACTTTTCGGGAAAGGGCCTATTCGTCGTCACGGGGCACCTTCGGCCGACGATTGCGGGTGCGGTTCGGATTGCTCGCGCCGCGCGGCGATTCGCGGGTGAAACGATCGAGGCAGGAGATGATGCCGCGCATGACCTGGATCTCCGTGCCGGTGAAGGAAGGGCGCGTCAGGATGGCGCGCAGGTTCTCCACCAGTTTTGGCTTTTTTTCGGCAGGCCGGAAGTAGCCGCGCGCGTCCAGCGTCTCCTCCACATGATCGAAAAGCCCCTGCAGCTCCTCCTTCTTGGCCGGGCGCTGTGGCAGCGCGTCGAAGGGCGTATCCTCGACGGAGGCAAGGCCGCTCTTCATCCATTCGTAGCTCATGAGGAGCACGGCCTGGGCGAGGTTGAGCGAGGCGAAGGCGGGATTGACCGGAAAGGTCACCAGTTCGTCGGCGAGCGCGATCTCCTCGTTGGTGAGACCCGTGCGCTCGCGGCCGAAGAGGATGCCGGTCTTTTCGCCAGCGCGGAAGCGCGTGCGCAGGTCGTCGGCGGCAACCACGGGCGAGCGAACTTCCTTGTAGCCATAGCGGTCGCGTGCCGTCGTCGCATAGACGAATTCGAGATCGGCGACGGCCGCTTCCAGGGATGGATAGACCTTCGCCGCCTCGATGACGTGATCCGCCTTGCTGGCCGCGGAAATCGCCTTCTCGCTCGGCCAGCCGTCGCGCGGGTTGACCAGGCGCAGCTCGGCAAGGCCGAAATTCGCCATGGCGCGCGCCACCATGCCGATATTCTCGCCGAGTTGCGGATGAACGAGAATGATCGCCGGTCCTTCGGCGATCAGCGTGCGTTCGCTGTTCGTGCCTGCCATGCCCATATGTCCCTAAAGCATGTCACGCAAAAGTGTGCCGCGGTTTTGCGCTACCGACATGCGAAAATCAAAAATCCAAGGCGCCGGAAGCGAATCCGAAGGACCGCGGCGCGCGCGCTTTGGAAAGATGGGCCTCACTGGCACAATACGCCGGAAATGAAAAGCGCCAGCCGCCTATTCCGGGGATTCGGCGGCGCTGCCGCTACCACCGTTGGCGCCAGCCTCGGCGATCTCCAGCATTTCCTTCTTCAGGGAGGCGCCATCCTCGAAGCTGGGACGCTCGATATCGTCGATGACCGCCCTTCCGTCCTCCTCGATCACCTTGAAGACCAGCTTTTCCGGCTGCCAGTCGCTGGCCCGCTCGCCGAAACAATGGCTGTTGTCGAAGGTCACGGTCACGTCTTCAGCGCCGTTTGCCGGCTGCCCCTCGGCGGTCGCCACGTCCTTCAGCGCGCAGCCGTCCTGTCCGCCGATGATCGGATCGTAGTCGAACGGCGAGCCGCCGTCGTCATAGGCCGGGAACTTCGCCGCCTCCTTGTATTTCGCGACGAAATCCTTGCTGTAGAGACGCTTCAGGAAATCCTCGGAGAAGTAGTCGGTATAGGGCGGCGGCGTATCGGTATCCGTGCCCATGTCCTGCCAGTTGGCCGTGGCGGCCGCCATGACCTCCGCGACGGGCGCCTTGAAATCGGCAGCCTCGACGGAAACGGGAAGCAGAAGGGCGAGCGCCACGAAACCGAAACGCGACATCATATTCTCCATTGGATGACGGCGGACCGGAGCGGCCGCCCGAGAGCCTTCCTGAAACGGAATTTTGGCGAAACTTATTCTCAACCCCGGCGAAAATAAACCGTCTCGGCAATTGGTTGTCTTTGCCTTCCCGGCCGCGAGTGCTATAGGGCCAAGCGTTCCTTTCAAGTCCACGATCCGGGGCGCTAGGCCCCGACAAAACACGAGGCTCTCCATGGCAAAGATCAAGGTCGCCAACCCCGTCGTCGAACTCGACGGCGATGAGATGACGCGCATCATCTGGCAGTTCATCAAGGAAAAGCTGATCCATCCTTACCTGGATATCGACCTCCACTATTACGACCTCGGCATGGAAAACCGCGACGCCACCGACGACCAGGTGACGATCGACGCGGCGAACGCCATCAAGAAGCATGGCGTCGGCGTCAAGTGCGCCACCATCACGCCGGATGAAGCCCGCGTCGAAGAATTCAAGCTGAAGAAGATGTGGAAGTCGCCGAACGGCACGATCCGCAACATCCTCGGCGGCGTCATCTTCCGCGAGCCGATCATCTGCAAGAACGTGCCGCGTCTCGTTCCGGGCTGGACCAAGCCGATCATCGTCGGCCGCCACGCCTTCGGCGACCAGTACCGCGCCACCGACTTCAAGTTCCCCGGCAAGGGCAAGCTGACGATGAAGTTCGTCGGCGAGGACGGCAAGGAAATCGAATACGACGTGTTCGACGCCCCGTCCGCCGGCGTCGCAATGGGCATGTACAACCTCGACGATTCGATCACCGAATTCGCCCGCGCGTCGTTCAACTACGGCCTGCAGCGCAAGGTGCCGGTCTATCTCTCGACCAAGAACACCATTCTCAAGGTCTATGACGGCCGCTTCAAGGACATCTTCCAGCAGGTCTTCGACGCCGAATTCGCCGACAAGTTCAAGGAAGCCAAGATCTGGTACGAGCACCGCCTGATCGACGACATGGTCGCCTCGGCGCTCAAGTGGTCCGGCGGCTATGTCTGGGCCTGCAAGAACTATGACGGCGACGTGCAGTCCGACATCGTCGCCCAGGGTTTCGGTTCGCTCGGCCTGATGACGTCGGTTCTGATGACGCCGGACGGCAAGACCGTCGAAGCCGAAGCCGCCCACGGCACGGTGACGCGCCACTACCGCCAGCACCAGAAGGGCGAGGAAACCTCGACCAACTCGATCGCCTCGATCTTCGCCTGGACGCGTGGCCTTGCCCACCGTGCCAAGCTGGACGGCAATGCGGAGCTGGCCAAGTTCTCCGAAACGCTGGAACGCGTCTGCGTCGAAACCGTCGAATCGGGCTTCATGACCAAGGACCTCGCGCTCCTCATCGGCCCCGACCAGCCGTGGCTCTCCACCACCGGCTTCCTCGACAAGATCGACGAGAACCTCAAGAAGGCCATGGCGGCCTGAGCCTGAAACGAGACTTCGCAAAGCCCGGCCCAGCGCCGGGCTTTTCTTTTGCATGCCCTTGCGCAGCCCGGCCCGCGCCCTATTCTCCCCTCGCCATAGGAGGAGGATACCATGGCCGAGGAGCTTGTTTTCTATAGCAACCCGATGTCGCGCGGGCGCATCGCCCGCTGGATGCTGGAGGAGGTCGGCGCGCCCTACCGCACCGAATGGCTGACCTTCGAAGGCTCGATGAAGGCGCCGGAATACCTTGCGGTCAATCCCATGGGCAAGGTGCCCGCCATTCGCCACGGCAAGACCGTGGTGACGGAAGCCGCCGCCATCTGCGCCTACATGGCCGACGCCTTTCCCGAAGCCGGCCTTGCCCCGCCGGCAAACCTGCGCGGGGACTATTATCGCTGGATGTTCTTCGCGGCGGGTCCGGTTGAAATGGCGGTCTCGCTCAAGGCCTTCGGACTCAGCGTGCCGAAGGAACGCGAACGCAGCATCGGCTGCGGCAGCTATCAATCGGTGCTGGACGCCCTCTCCTTCGCCGTCACCCGCGCGCCCTATATTGCCGGCGACGCCTTCACCGCCGCCGACGTCTATGTCGGCTCGCATATCAGCTGGGGCCTGCAGTTCGGCTCGCTGGAAACACGGCAGGAATATCAGGCCTACTGGGACCGTCTGAAGGATCGCCCGGCCTATCTGAAGGCCAAGGCGATCGATGACGAGGAGATGCATCGGCAGCTCGAAGCGATGAAGAAGAGCTAGGGCTGGCTGTCTTTGCCGCTTCTCTTTTCTTTCGTGGTGGTCGGGTTCGGCCCGAACGCCCAGCACCCGGTGTATGGGGATCCTCGGGCCGAGCCTGAAAGCGACAGGTCGGAACAATCACCTGCTGCAACGCTCCGCGCCGTGCTGCCGGCCTCAGGCCACCGCCGCCGCCCGCTGGAGCGGCAGGCAGATTTCCGTCAGGAGCTCGTTCGGCGGAACCTCGCGCGGATTGTTGAGATAGGTCTCGAACATCACCTCGTCGCGGATCGAGCGCCCCGAGGCGGGAAGCCATGTGGCGTAGAGCCAGCGATAGGCAGCGCCCATATTCGCATAAGGCCCCTGGTGGCGCAGCACAGCGTAGTCGCCTTCTACGAGCGTGCGGCGCACGAGCGGCGCCTCGGCGGGAACCTCCGCGCCCGCCGTCACGCAGGCGAAGGAGCGCAGCTTCGCCTCCGGCACAAGATCGGGATCATCAAGGAAGATGCCGGTCATGCGCATGTCCGGCCGGAAGATGTTGCGGGAAAAGAGCGCGCCGTAAAGCGCCTCGAAGGCCTTTCCGATGCCCATATAGGAGCCGGAATGGGGAACCGCGAGCAGCGTCTGCTCGGGCATGGTGCGAATGGTCACGTCGAACATGCGGGAAGACTCCTTGTCGTTTTCGGGTTCATAGGCACGATGGGAGCCCTCCTTGCGGTAGCGTGCCGGCGGCAGGCCGTAGACTGCCGCAAAGGTACGGTTGAAGGACTGGAGGTTGGGGTACCCCCATCGCGCGGCGATGTCCCGGACGGAGCGGTCGCTGCGCACCAGATCGCCCGCCGCACGGTGCAGACGCAACCGTCGGACGGTACCCGCCAGCGTCTCGTTGTGTACGGCGCGGTAGACGCGGTGCCAGTGATAGGCGGAAAGGCAGGCGATCTCCGACAGCCGGTCGAGGTCGAGATCCTCTTCCAGATGCTCGTAGATATAGGCGGAAACCCTGAGCAGGCGCTTTTCATAGGCTGTCCAGATCTCGTTTTCACTCATGCCGTTTTCCTCTCGCCGGAACGCATTCAATCAAGCACGGCGCGATTTCACAAATCCTGCGCTTCTTCTTGCTCTGCAAATTTCGCATAGCCTTGCCTTGTGTCATTGCAAAAACGGGCGACTCGGCGTGAGATGTCCGCGCCGGCCCCTTTTCTCCATCCTCCGGCCTTTCGAGGCACCCATGACCGATACCCTGATGCCGAAGCTCGCCAGCGTTTTCGCGGAGGGCTACGGCCCCGCGCGTTTCAAGGCCGATGCGCTGTCCGGCCTCACGGTGGCGATCGTCGCGCTGCCGCTGTCCATGGCGATCGCCATCGCCTCGGGCGTCACGCCGGATCGCGGTCTCTACACCGCCATCGTCGGCGGTTTCCTGGTTTCCGCCCTCGGCGGCAGCCGGTTTCAGGTGGGTGGGCCGGCCGGCGCCTTCATCGTGCTGGTCTCGGCGACGGTCGCCCGCCACGGCGTCGAGGGCCTGCTGCTTGCCACCCTGCTTTCCGGCATCCTGCTTGCACTTGCCGGCTATCTCAGGCTCGGCAAATACATCAAGTTCATCCCCTATCCCGTGACGGTCGGCTTCACGGCCGGCATCGCCGTCATCATCTTCGCCAGCCAGATCGGCGAGCTGTTCGGCCTGAAGCTCGACGGGCGCGAGCCGGGGCCGATCCTCGACAAGCTCGAAGCACTATGGATCGCCCGGCCGAGCTTCAACCCGGCCGCCTTCGGCGTCGCCGGGCTTACCGTCGCCGTCATCCTCCTCCTGCGCCGCTTCCGCCCGAGCTGGCCGAACCTCCTCATCGCCGTCACCGTCGCCTCGTTCGCCACCGCGCTCCTCTCGCTGCCGGCAGATACGATCGGCAGCCGGTTCAACGGCATTCCGCGTGGCCTGCCCTTGCCGGCGCTACCGTCCTTCTCGCCGGAGCTCGTCATCGCCGTGCTGCCGGATGCCGTCGCCTTCGCCCTGCTCGGCGCCATCGAATCGCTGCTCTCGGCCGTCGTCGCCGATGGCATGACGGGGCGCAGGCACCGCTCCAGCATGGAACTGGTCGCCCAGGGATTCGCCAATGTCGGTTCGGCGCTGTTCGGCGGCATCTGCGTGACGGGTACCATCGCCCGCACCGCAACCAACGTGCGCTCCGGCGCCACCAGCCCGGTCTCGGGCATGCTGCATGCACTCTTCCTGCTGCTCTTCATGCTCGTGGCCGCGCCGCTCGCCAGCTACATCCCGCTCGCCGCGCTTGCAGGCGTGCTCGCGGTCGTCGCGTTCAACATGGTGGAGCGCCCGGCCATCGCCGCCCTCTTCCGCTCTTCGCGCGGCGATGCGGCAGTGCTCGTCGTCACCTTCCTGCTCGTCGTCTTCCGCGACCTGACGGAGGGCATCGTCGTCGGCTTCCTCATCGGCGCGGTGCTGTTCATCGATCGCATGGGCAAGGCCGTCGCCATCCGTGAGGAGGCCGTGCCGCGCGTCGTGCGCGCCATCGAGAATGCCGGCGAGGATAGCGGCCTGCCCGAGCGGCCGGTCGTCGCCAACGATCCGGACACCGTGATCTACCGCATCAGCGGCGTCTTCTTCTTCGGCGCAGCCGCCAGCGTCGGCTCGGTGCTCGACCGCATCGCCGACCAGCGGCGCAACTTCGTGCTCGACTGCGCCGACGTGCCGCTGCTCGATTCGACCGCCGCCAGCGTCATCGAAGGCCTGGTGCGCAAGGCAGAGCGGGCCGGCGTGCGCGTCTTCATCACCGGGCTGAAGCCCGACATGCGCCGCCTGCTGGAAGCCCACGAGCTGCACGCCCCGCGCGTCACCTTCACCGCGACGGTGGAAAGCGCGCTGGAGGAGATCGCGACCTTCCCACCATCGCGCTGAAGCCATTCGGGCGGGCGCGTAAAGAGGATCTCTGAAAGGCCTCAGCCGGTGCGGGCAACATCCGCCGTGACAGGCGTCTTCATGCGCTCGGCGAGACCGGGAAGGCCCAGCGAGGGCGCCGCACGCTTCACCTGGTTGCGGCCCGCCTCCTTGGCCGCATAGAGCGCGCCGTCGGCCGCCGAATGCAGGCGGTCGAAATCCGCCCCGAAGGTCGCGACATCGGCAAGGCCGATGCTGACCGACACGGCGATCTCATGCTCTTCCGTGGGGATCGGCAACGCGGCCACCGTGTGCCGCAGCCCCTCGGCGAAGGGCTCGGCACAGGCCATGTCGCGCCCGGGCGCAAAGAGCGCGAACTCCTCGCCGCCGAAGCGGCAGAACAGCATGCCCGTTTCGAGACGCGCGGCGACCAGCGCGGAAAACCGCTTCAGCACGAGATCGCCCGCGACATGGCCGTAGGTGTCGTTGATCGCCTTGAACCGATCAAGGTCGAAAATCATCAGCGTGCCCTGCGGCCGGTCGGCAAGCCGCTTCTGCATGTCGTCCAGGAAGGAGCCGCGATTGGCGATGCCGGTCAGCGCATCGGTGCGCGAGGCCTGGCGGTAGAGCGCCTCGCCGCGCTCCTTGATCAGCACCAGCATGGCGACGGCGGCCAGGATCGTGTGGGCGAAGAGTTCCAGCGAGAAGAGTGCAAACCAGGCGGAATAGGCGGTGCCATGGCCGAAGGCCGCGGGCAGCATGATCGCCATGGGGATGCGCAGACCGTAGATGACGCCGTGGCTGACGAAGAAGGCGGCGGCAAGCGTGCGGGTCGGCAGCGGCTCGGCGCGGCGCCCGCGCCAGATATCGGCGCCGATCCACAGCGAATAGGCCGCGATGATGACCGAGGTGACGATGATGCGGTTGTTCACGTCCGCCGTCACCTGCGGCACGAAGAGATAGGCAAGAGCCCAGAAGAGCGGACCGGAAAGGATGACCGCAAGATGCGCGCGGCGGCGGTCGAAGACGCGAAAACCGGCCCACATGAAGGCGTAGCCGAAGGCGGCGAGCAGGTTGCCGAGGCCGACGGTGAGGAGCGGCGGGCCCACGGCACGAAGCGCGAAGAGCAGCGTGCAAAGCGAGCCGACCCACATGGACAGGCACCAGTAGCCGGCTGCCCTGTGCCGCCGGTCCGTCAGCCAGAGCTGCAGCATGAAAATCCCGACGATGGTGGTCGACAGGAACGTACAGATCATCAAGGTTGAAATACTGATGACGTCTTCAATCAAAACACCCACTCCGCACGCGCAGGATGCTAGGGATAAACCTTGAAGACTTCGCAAACAAAAGCGGCGGGCCGAAGCCCGCCGCCATGATCCATTTGCATTCCGGCCCGGCCGATCAGCCGGCGATCCCGCCGGCGACCGCCTCGATCGCGTCGCCCGCCTTGGCACCATCCGGGCCACCGGCCTGCGCCATGTCCGCACGCCCGCCGCCACCCTTGCCGCCAAGCGCCTCGGAGGCGCGGCGCACGAGGTCGACAGCGCTGAACCGGCCGGTAAGGTCTTCGGTGACGGCGACAACGGCGCTCGCCTTGCCGTCGGCCGAAACGCCGACGAAGGTGACGATGCCGGAGCCGAGGCTCTTCTTGCCGTCGTCGGCAAGGCTCTTCAGGTCCTTCGGCTCGACGCCTGTGACGACCTTGCCGAGATATTTCACGCCCGCGACCTCGCGCACGCCGTCGTCGCCGCCGGCAGTGCCGCCCGACAGCGCCAGTTTCTTCTTCGCCTCGGTCAGTTCGCGTTCCAGCTTGCGGCGCTCCTCGACCAGCGCCTCGACGCGGGAAAGCACCTCGCCCGGCTGCGCCTTCAGCGTGGTGGCGAGCGATTTGACGCGCTCGTCCTGTTCGGCAAGGTAGGCCCGGGCCGCCTCGCCCGTCAGCGCCTCGAGACGGCGCACGCCCGAGCCGACCGCGCTTTCCGAAAGGATGCGCACGAGGCCGATCTCGCCGGTCGCCGACACGTGCGTGCCGCCGCAAAGCTCGACGGAATAGGGCCGGTTCGCCTTGGCGCCGTGCAGGCCGGTGCCCATGGAAACCACACGCACCTCGTCGCCGTATTTTTCGCCGAAGAGCGCCATGGCGCCTTCCGCGATCGCGTCGTCCACCGTCATCAGGCGGGTGGTGACCGGGGCGTTCTGCACGATGATCTCGTTCGCCATGTCCTCGATGACGCGCAGCTCCTCCGCCGACATGGGCTTGGGATGGGAGACGTCGAAGCGCAGGCGCTCGGGCGCGACCAGCGAGCCCTTCTGGGCGACGTGGGTGCCGAGCACCTCGCGCAGCGCCTCGTGCAGCAGGTGGGTGGCGGAGTGGTTGGCGCGCAGCCGCGAACGGCGGGCATGATCCACCGTCAGGGCGACAGCGTCGCCGACGGCAAGCTTGCCGCTCTCGACGACGGCACTGTGGACGAAGACGCCCTCGCCCTTCTTCTGCGTATCGGTCACCGCAAGGCGCGCATGGTCGCTGACGATCACGCCCGTATCGCCCATCTGGCCGCCCGATTCGCCGTAGAACGGCGTCTGGTTGACGACGATCTGGACACTGTCGCCGGCAGTGGCGCCGTCGATCGTCTTGCCGTCCCGGACGATCGCCTGGACGACGCCCTCGGCCGTCTCCGTGTCATATCCGAGGAATTCGCTCGCGCCGTGCTTTTCCTTCAGCTCGAACCAGACGGCTTCCGTCGCCTTGTCGCCGGAGCCGGACCAGTTCGCGCGCGCTTCCGCCTTCTGGCGCTGCATCGCATCGTTGAAGCCGGAAAGGTCGACATGGATGTCCCGGGCGCGCAGCGCGTCCTGGGTTAGGTCGAGCGGGAAGCCATAGGTATCGTACAGCTTGAACGCGGTCTCGCCATCCAGCATGTCGCCTGTCTTGAGCGTCACGGTGGCATCCGAGAGCAGCGACAGGCCGCGCTCCAGCGTCTTGCGGAAACGGGTTTCCTCAAGCTTCAGCGTCTCGGAGATCAGCGCCTCGGCCCGCACGAGTTCGGGATAGGCGCGGCCCATCTCGCCGACGAGCGCAGGGAGCAGCGACCACATCAAAGGTTCGCGGGCGCCGAGCAGCTGCATGTGGCGCATGGCGCGGCGCATGATGCGGCGCAGGACGTAGCCACGGCCTTCGTTCGACGGCAGGACGCCGTCGGCGATCAGGAAGGCGGAGGAGCGCAGGTGATCGGCGATGACCCGGCAGCTCGCTGCCGCTTCGCCCTCGGCCTTCGTGCCGACGGCCTCCTCGACAGCCGAGATCAGCGTGCGGAAAAGATCAGTTTCGAAAACGCTCTGCACACCCTGCAGGATGCAGGCCATGCGCTCGAGGCCCATGCCGGTGTCGATCGACGGGCGCGGCAGCAGACTGCGCTCGCCGGGCGCCGTCTGGTCGAACTGCATGAAGACGAGGTTCCAGAATTCGAGGAACCGGTCGCCATCCTCCTCCGGCGAGCCGGGCGGACCGCCCCAGACATGCTCGCCCTGGTCGATGAAGATTTCCGAACAGGGGCCGCAGGGACCGGTGTCGCCCATCTGCCAGAAGTTGTCCGAGGTCGGGATACGGATGATCCGGTCGTCGGAAAGGCCGGCGATCTTCTTCCAGAGGATGGCCGCTTCCTCGTCCTCGGAATAGACGGTCACGAGCAGCCGGTTCTTCGGCAGATCGAACCCCTTCGTCACCAGCGTCCAGGCAAGCTCGATGGCGCGCTCCTTGAAATAGTCGCCGAACGAGAAGTTGCCGAGCATCTCGAAGAAGGTCAGGTGCCGCGCGGTATAGCCGACATTGTCGAGGTCGTTGTGCTTGCCGCCGGCACGCACGACCTTCTGGGCTGTCGTCGCGGTGGAATAGGGACGTGATTCCAGGCCGGTGAAGACGTTCTTGAACTGCACCATGCCGGCATTGGTGAACATCAGCGTCGGGTCGTTGCGCGGCACGAGCGGGCTGGACGACACGATCTCGTGGCCGTTCTTTCGGAAATAGTCGAGGAAAGTCGACCGGATCTCATTCACGCCGCTCATATCGCGTCCTTCATCTCTGCCCTTTTGCGCCGGAAAACCGGCGCATCACCCACCCAATTCACTGCAACGATGGCGAAACCGCCTCGCCGGCCGGAGTGCCCGCCCGGAAGACCCGTCAAGGTCGCCCATCCGCGAATTCCGTCGAAACCGCCCGCGCCTGCCGCTTAGAGGAGGCGGAAGGTCGAAAACCTTGGCGCGCGCGAGAACTGAAGGCTTTTATCGCCCGCCTCGGCCCCTGTCCAGACACCAAAAAACCGGCCTTTCGCGAAGAAGAGGCCGGTCTTCGATGTTTTTGCGAAACCGTTGCGCGGCGATTACATGCCGGCCGCGTCGTCCGCGTCGTTCGGATCCGGTCCGCCGTTCTCCAGGAAGCGGTCGGCGATCAGGCCGGCATTCTGGCGCAGCGCCGTCTCGATCTCGCGGGCGAGATCCGGATTGTCGCGCAGGAACGTCTTGGCGTTCTCGCGGCCCTGGCCGAGACGCTGGCTGTTGTAGGAGAACCAGGCGCCGGACTTTTCCACGATGCCCGCCTTGACGCCGAGGTCGATGAGCTCGCCGGTCTTGGAAACGCCCTCGCCATACATGATGTCGAACTCGACCTGCTTGAAGGGCGGTGCCATCTTGTTCTTGACGACCTTGACGCGCGTCTGGTTGCCGATCACCTCGTCGCGCTCCTTGACGGCGCCGATGCGGCGGATGTCGAGGCGGACGGAGGCATAGAACTTCAGCGCGTTGCCGCCCGTCGTCACTTCCGGCGAACCGTAGACGACACCGATCTTCATACGGATCTGGTTGATGAAGATCACCATCGTGTTCGACTTGGAGATCGAGGCGGTGAGCTTACGCAGCGCCTGGCTCATCAGGCGCGCCTGGAGACCCGGCAGGCTCTCGCCCATCTCGCCCTCGATTTCGGCGCGCGGCGTGAGCGCGGCGACCGAATCGACGACCAGCACGTCGACGGCGCCGGAGCGCACCAGCGTGTCGGTGATCTCGAGCGCCTGCTCGCCGGTGTCGGGCTGCGAGATGAGAAGGTTTTCAAGGTCGACGCCGAGCTTGCGGGCATAGACCGGGTCGAGCGCGTGTTCGGCGTCGACGAAGGCGCAGATGCCGCCCTTCTTCTGGGATTCGGCGATGGTCTGCAGCGCAAGCGTCGTCTTGCCCGAGCTTTCCGGGCCGTAGATCTCGATGATACGGCCCTTGGGCAGGCCGCCGATCCCGAGTGCGACGTCGAGGCTGAGCGAGCCCGTCGACACCGTCTCGATCTCGATGACGCTGTCCTTGCCACCGAGCTTCATGATGGAGCCCTTGCCGAAGGAGCGCTCGATCTGGGAGAGTGCCGCTTCGAGTGCCTTGCTTTTATCCACTGCTTTATCCTCTACGAGCCGCAAAGTGTTCTGTGCCATTTCGTCCACCTTTAGGTTATTGAAGCAAGACAGGCAACGAAGCCGTCGATGAAAGCTATGTACACATTTTGTTCTCTTTTTGCAAGATCCATTCATCCATTTGAATGATTTCGTGAATCGAGCGTTTGTTCTCTTTTCGTTTAGGGCTGTTGAAAGCCGTGGCGGAACAAGGATGTACCCGCGCAGGGTCTGCACGGTTGCAGGCGAATCGTGCCGCGGGAATGAAGGAAGACGATGACGGGAAAGACGATACTGGTGATGGGCGGCGCCCATGTGGACAGGCGCGGGCGCATTGCCGGCGAGACGGCGCCGGGGGCGAGCAATCCCGGCGCCTGGTTCGTGGAAGCGGGTGGCGGCGCGTTCAATGCGGCGCGCAACCTCGCCCGGCTCGGCCGGACGGTGCGGCTCGTCTCGCCGCGCGGCGGCGATGCGGACGGCGACATCGTCGCGGCGGCAGCGGAGGCGGCGGGGGTCGAGGACACGCCCTTCACCTTCCTCGACCGGGCGACGCCGAGTTATACGGCGATCATCGAGCGGGACGGCAACCTCGTCATCGCCCTGGCGGACATGGAACTCTACCGCCTCTTCTCGCCGCGCCGCCTGCAGCAGCGGGCGATGCGCGATGCGGTCGCTGCGGCGGGGCTGATCCTCACCGATGCCAACCTGCCGGCCGAAACGCTGGCGGCCATGACGACGGCGGCGTGCGCCGCAGGTGTGCCGATCGCCGGAATCGCCATTTCACCGGCCAAGGTCCCGCGGTTCGCCGCTAGCCTTCCCGCCCTCGCCTTCCTGTTCATGAACGAGGCGGAGGCGCGCGCACTGACGGGCGCAGCACCGGACAATCCGGCCGACTGGCCGAAGGCGCTGCGCGCAGCCGGCCTTTCCGCCGGTGTCGTGACGCGCGGCGGCCGCGGCGTCATCGCCTTCGATGCAAAGCGCGCCGCATGCGTTGCGCCGCCGGAAGCCCCCGCGCTCGGCGACGTCACCGGCGCGGGCGATTCGCTCGCCTCCGGCTTCCTCGACGCCTGGATCAGCGGCCACGAGATCGGCGAGGCGCTGCGCCACGGGGTTGCCGCCGCGGCGATCACCGTGCGCTCGCCGCTCGCCGTCGCCGAAGAAATGTCGCAGGCGGCGCTTCAGGCCGCACTTTCCCTTGTGCCGGAGGCCGAAGGAATGGCATGAGACTTTTTTGCCGAAATTCCTGCAAGGACCTCGCATGACCAGACCCGTTTCCACCCTCCTGCCGATGCAGTATTCGGACGAAGTCGCCGCCGCCAAGAGCCGCGGCGCGCCGATCGTCGCGCTCGAATCGACGATCATCACCCACGGCATGCCCTATCCGGGCAACCTGAACATGGCCCGCAGCGTCGAGCGCATCATCCGCGAAGAAGGCGCCGTGCCGGCGACGATCGCCGTCATCGACGGCATCCTGCATATCGGCCTCGACGATGCGACGCTGGAAACGCTGGCACAGACCGAGGGCGCGATGAAGCTGTCGCGCGCCGACCTCGCCTTCGCGATCGCCGAGCGCCGCACCGGCGCGACGACCGTCGCGGCGACGATGATCGGCGCCGCCCGCGCCGGCATCAAGGTCTTTGCGACCGGCGGCATCGGCGGCGTGCACCGCAAGGCGGAGGAGACCTTCGACATCTCCGCCGACCTCGACGAACTGTCGCGCACCGGCGTCATCGTGGTCTGCGCGGGCGCCAAGGCGATCCTCGACATTCCGAAGACCCTTGAAGTGCTGGAGACGCGCGGCGTGCCCGTCGTCACCTACGACAGCCCCACCTTCCCGGCCTTCTGGTCACGCGATTCGGGGCTCAAAAGCCCGCTGACGCTGAACAGCCCGGCCGCCATCGCCAATTTCCAGAAGGTGCGCGACCAGCTCGGCGTCGACGGCGGCATGCTGATCGCCAATCCGGTGCCGGAGGCCGACGAGATCGCCCGCGAGGAGATGGAGATCTACATCGCCCGCGCGCTCGACAATGCCGAACGCGACGAGATCGCCGGCAAGGCCGTGACGCCCTATCTGCTCGACAGCCTGTTCCGCCTGACGGACGGCCGCAGCCTCAAGACCAATATTGCGCTCGTCGAGAACAATGCGCGCCTCGCGGCGGAAATCGCCGTGGCGCTGGCGGACTAAGCCGCCCTGCGGGGCAGCCGCACGGCCTGCCCTGCTCCTTCCGGTCAGCCGGACACCTCCCCCAACGACAAGGCCCCCGCGTCTGGAATGAAACCGGCGCCGCATTCTCCTTCTTCCCTCATGGAAAAGGGCATGCGGCAATGTCGAATTCCAGATGCGATTGCTTGCCGTCGGAGAGGGGCGGGCAGCCCCGCCCCTCATAGAAACGAAAACGGCGGCAGCGCGTCTTCTCGCACTGCCGCCGAAAGATGCGTCGTGGCTGATCAGCCCCGCAGGATGCCGCGGCCGGCGTATTTCGCCTGGGCGCCGAGCTGCTCCTCGATGCGGATCAGCTGGTTGTACTTGGCGGTGCGGTCGGAGCGGGCAAGCGAGCCGGTCTTGATCTGGCCGCAGTTGGTCGCGACGGCGAGGTCGGCGATCGTCGAATCCTCGGTCTCGCCCGAGCGGTGCGACATGACGGCGGTGTAGCTTGCCTTGTGCGCGGTCTCGACGGCGTCGAGCGTTTCGGAGAGCGAGCCGATCTGGTTGACCTTGACGAGGATCGAGTTGCCGACGCCCATCTTGATGCCGTCGCGAAGGCGCGCCGAGTTGGTCACGAACAGGTCGTCGCCGACGAGCTGCACCTTTTTGCCGATCTTGTCGGTCAGCGCCTTCCAGCCGTCCCAGTCGTCTTCCGCCATGCCGTCCTCGATCGAGAAGATCGGGTATTTGCCGGCAAGCTCGGCGAGGTAGTCGGCCATGGCGCCCGGCTCCAGCGTGCGGCCTTCGCCTTCCAGCACGTACTTGCCGTCCTTGAAGAACTCCGTCGAGGCGCAGTCGAGCGCGATGAACATGTCCTCGCCCGGGCGGTAGCCAGCCTTCTCGATCGACTTCATGATGAAGTCGAGGGCGGCGGGGGCGGAGGCGAGGCCCGGCGCGAAGCCGCCTTCGTCACCGACATTGGTGTTGTGGCCGTCGGCGGCAAGCTGCTTCTTCAGCGTGTGGAACACTTCCGAGCCCATGCGCACGGCGTCGCGGATGTTGTCGGCACCGACCGGAACGATCATGAATTCCTGGAAGTCGATCGGGTTGTCGGCATGGGCGCCGCCGTTGATGATGTTCATCATCGGCACCGGCAGGATGCGAGCGTTCGGGCCGCCGACATAGCGGTAGAGCGGCAGGTTGGCGGCTTCCGCGGCGGCCTTGGCGACGGCGAGCGAGACGCCGAGGATGGCGTTGGCGCCGAGGCGCGCCTTGTTCGGCGTGCCGTCCAGTTCGATCATCGTCTGGTCGATCTCGATCTGGTCTTCGGCATCGAGGCCGCCGATCGCTTCGAAAATCTCGCCGTTGACGGCGGCGACGGCGTTTTCGACGCCCTTGCCGAGGTAACGCTTGCCACCGTCGCGCAGCTCGACGGCTTCATGCGCGCCCGTGGAGGCGCCCGACGGAACGGCCGCACGGCCGAAGCTGCCATCTTCGAGATGCACGTCCACTTCAACGGTGGGATTGCCGCGGCTGTCGAGAATCTCGCGGCCGATGATGTCGATGATTGCAGTCATGGATATCGTCCTGTTCCGGGGTTTATAAATCGATTAAAATCCACTTTTAATCGACGATGCAGAAATTACAATGGTGTCGGGCGCCGTCGGGAAAACGGATGCCATGTCTCCATGTCATCCGTTTGAAACGTTAGGCCTTGGCGATGTCGTCGAAGGCGACGAGCTTTTCCAGAAGGCGCGGCATGTCCTTCAGATGCACCATGTTCGGGCCGTCGGAGGGGGCGTTGTCCGGGTCCTCATGGGTCTCGACGAAGAGGCCGGCAATACCGACGGCGATGGCCGCGCGCGCCAGGGTCTCGACGAACCGGCGATCGCCGCCCGTCGAGCCGCCCTGCCCGCCCGGCTGCTGCACCGAGTGCGTGGCGTCGAAGACGACCGGCGCGCCGAGCGAGGCCATGATCGGCAGCGAGCGCATGTCGGAGACGAGCGTGTTGTAGCCGAAGGAGGCGCCGCGCTCGCACAGCATGACGTTGGGGTTGCCGCTCTCGGTGAACTTCGCCAGCACGTTCTTCATGTCCCAGGGCGCCAGGAACTGGCCCTTCTTGACGTTGATCGTACGGCCGGTCTTGGCGGCGGCGACGAGCAGGTCCGTCTGGCGCGACAGGAAGGCCGGGATCTGCAGGATATCGACCGTTTCGGCAACGATGGCGCACTGCTCTTCCGTGTGGATGTCGGTGACGACCGGGAAGCCGAAATCCTTCTTGAGGTCGGCGAAGATTTCCAGCGCCTTTTCAAGGCCGATGCCGCGCTTGCCGGAGAGCGAGGTGCGGTTCGCCTTGTCGAAGGAGGACTTGTAGACGAGGCCGATGCCGAGCTTGTCGGTCATCTTTACCAGCGCCTCGGCCATCATGTAGGCGTGGTCGCGGCTCTCCATCTGGCAGGGGCCGGCGATCAGCGAGAAGCGCTTGTCCTGGGCGAAGGTGACCTTCTTGGCGCCTTCGCCGACGACGACGGTGGAATTGGTGTTCATCTCATTCTCCGAAGACAAAGAGGACGCCCTGCCCCGGTGCCGGCGGCACGAGGAGACGGTTGTCCCGTTTCTGGAAGGCGATGCCGCGCTCCGTCAGGAGACGCTCGCATTCCGCTGTATTTTCAACCTTGAAGACGACCGCGCGCCCTTTCAGGCCGCGATCCGTGCCGGCAACCGGCGCGATCCCGTAAAATCCCGCAAGGCCGGCATCGTTGAGCACGGTGATGCGCCCGCGCGGCGTATCGACGGACATGCCGAACGACAGGGCCTCGACCTCGCGCTCGTCGGCCGCCTCCTGCACCAGATACTGAAAATCCGTCGGATTCTGCTCCGACAGGACGACCTCGGACAGGGCGGTGACGCCGTTCTCGTGGGCCTCCAGCGCCTTGCGGTCGGCCGGCAGCGGCAGGATGCGCTGCGAGGCGAAGAAGAAGAAATCGGGGCTGCGCAGGTCGGCGGCGAAGGCAAGGCGGAAGCTGCCGGTGGTGCTGGTCCCGTCGGGCAGCAGCATGTCGCGGGAAAATTCCAGCACCTCGCCGCCGGAAAGGCCGGCCTGGGTGTAGCGCTGGTCGTCCTCCCAGGCATCGCCGCTCGCCATGGCAATGCCGGAAAAGCCCTCAAGGCCGCGGCGGAAGCGGAAGGCCTGGTCGCGCGCGACGAAGACGTTGCCACCACGCGCCGCTTCCTCGCATTCCTCGCGGTTAGCGATGCCGAGCGGCTCCAGATAGGCGCCGTCGGCAAGGAAGACGCAACAGTTTTCCGTGCCGAAAGGGTGGCGGGCGTCCCTGGCGACGGTGAAGCCGAGCGCGGTCAGGCGCTCGCGGGCCACCCCGAGGTCGGACACCGGCAGCACCAGATGGTCGATCGGGCGGGGCGTTCTCGAACTCACGGTCATGGCGAAAAATCCGGCGTGTTTCAGGCGCCCCGTGCTTTGCCCGCTTTCGGCGCGCAATGCAAGCGCCAGCACGGCCCGCCGCGCCTTGCGGGAACTTTTCCGCCGTCCGGCCATTGCGGATGCGCCCCTCGGCACAGGAGCCCGCCCATTCCGAGATCCCGCGACATCACCCGCCAGCGCGACCTGCATGAAGCCCGCCCTCTCTGGGCCGGTTCGCCGCGCCTTGCGCTGCGCACGCGGCAAAGGCCGTCACGCGCCAACTACGACGTCGTCATCGTCGGCGCCGGGATTTCCGGGGCGCTGATGGCCTATGCACTGGCGGATGGCCGGCGCGCCATCCTCGTCGTCGACCGGCGTCCCCCCGTGCAGGGCAGCACGCTCGCCAGCACCGCGATGATCCAGCACGAGATCGACCTCCCGCTCTCCAGGCTCTCGGACATGATCGGCGCACCGAAGGCCCGGCGCGCCTGGCAGCGCTCCGCCCGTTCTGTCGAAAGCCTGTCTGAAATCGTCGCCGATCTCGGCCTCTCCTGCGGCTTCGCGCGCAAGCAGACCCTGTTCCTCGCCGGCAAGGCTTATGGCCGCCGGGCCCTGCAGGAGGAGGCCGAGGCGCGCCGCGCCGCCGGCATTGCGGCCGACTATCTCGACGCCGCCACCCTTGCCGAACGCTTTTCGATTGCGCGCACCGGCGCCATCCTCAGCAACGTCTCCGCTGCGGCGAACCCGGCGCAGCTGGCCGCCGGCATCCTGCGTGCAGCGATGACGCGCGGCGTCGAACTCGTCAGCCCGCTCGAAATCACCGATCTGCGCAGCACGGCGGACGCAGCCTTTCTGGCGACGGCCGAGGGGTGGATCGTCTCTGCCCGCCATGCCGTCTTCTGCTCCGGCTACGAATTTCTGAAGGCCGTCGCCGACGAGAACCACGCCATCGTCTCCACCTGGGCGCTCGCCACGCCGCCGGGCACCACACTGCCGGACTGGCTGAAGACCTGCATCGTCTGGGAGGGCGCCAATCCCTATCTCTACCTCCGCCGCACGCGCGACGGACGGCTGATCGTCGGCGGCGAGGACGAGGGCAGCGCCGAGGCCTATGCTTCAACAAAGAAGCTCCGACGGAAGGCAAAAACCATCCACCGCAAGGCGGAAAGCCTGCTCGGCCTCGCCCTGCCGGAGCCCGACCACGTCTGGGCGGCCCCCTTTGGCACCACCCGCACCGGCCTGCCGCTGATCGGCCGCGTGCCGGGCTTGAAAAATGTCTTCGCCGTCATGGGCTTTGGCGGCAATGGCATCACGTTCAGCCAGATCGCCGCCGAGATCGTCTCGTCCGCGATCGCCGGCCATGCCGATGCGGATGCCGACCTCTTCGCCTTCCCAGGCCGCCGGACTTGACGAAGCGCCAGTCCGGCCGGCCGATATTCCCCTTCCGTTGAATGGCTGGAGACGGAAAGGCGGGTTATGCTCGCCGGACATCGATGAAACCGGACTGCCATGCTGCTTGCCATCCTCTCCGATATCCACGCCAACCGCGAAGCCTTCGAAGCCGTGCTCGCCGCCGTCGAGGGCGCGGGGGCCGACCGGCTCGTGCTGCTCGGCGATATCGTCGGCTACGGCGCGGATCCGGAATGGTGCGCGGAACAGGCGATGATGCTTGCCGCAAGCGGCGCCATCGTGCTGCGCGGCAACCATGACGAGGCCGTCGGCAATCCCGCCGTCTCGATGAATCCGACCGCCACCCTCGCCCTCGAATGGACGCGCCGCCAGCTCGGTAGCGAGACCCGCGCCTTCCTCGCCGCCCTGCCCTTCGAGGCGCGCGAGGGCGACTGTCTCTTCGTACATGCCGATGCCAGCGCGCCGTCCGACTGGAACTATGTGCTCGACGCCAGCGATGCCGGCCAGCACCTTTCCGCCTGTGCCGCGCGTGTCAGCTTCTGCGGCCATGTGCACAAGCCGGCGCTCTATTCCACGGCGCCGGGTGGCAAGGTCACGCATTTTCGCCCCGTCGCCGCCACGCCCGTGCCGTTGCTGATGCAACGCCGCTGGCTCGCGGTGATGGGTTCCGTCGGCCAGCCGCGCGACGGCGATGCCGCGGCCGCCTACGCGCTCTACGACACGCAAAGCGCCGAGATTCGCTTCCAGCGCGCCGCCTATGACGTGGAACGGGCGGCGGAGAAGATCCGGGCGGCCGGGTTGCCGGCCTCGCTCGCCGACCGGCTCTTGCGGGGGCGCTGATGGTCAAGGCGCGGCTGAAACCCGGCGATGTCATCGACGGTTTCCTGATCGAGGACATCGCGCACAATGGCGGCATGGCGCGCATCTGGCAGGTGTCGCGGCCCGATATCGACTTCCCGATCCTCATGAAGGTGCCGGTCATCGGCGAAGGCGACGACCCGGCGGCCATTGTCGGCTTCGAGATGGAGCAGATGATCCTGCCGCGCCTCTCCGGCCCGCATGTGCCACGCTTCGTCGCCAATGGCGATTTTTCGACACTGCCCTACATCGTCATGGAGCGCCTGCCCGGCGCCTCGCTCTATCCGCTGCTGGAGCGCCTGCCGCTGCCGCCGGAGGAGGTTGCCGCGCTTGGCGCGAAGATCGCCGTCGCACTCGATTCGCTGCACCGCCAGCACGTCGTGCATCTCGACCTGAAACCTTCCAACGTCATGTTCCGCGAAACCGGCGAGGCCGTGCTGATCGACTACGGCCTTGCCCGCCACATCCACCTGCCCGACCTGATGGACGAGCAGTTCCGCCTGCCCTACGGCACCGCGCCCTATATGGCGCCCGAACAGGTACTCGGCACACGCAGCGATTTTCGCAGCGACCTCTTCGCGCTCGGCGTCCTTCTCTACTTCTTTGCGACCGGCGAGCGTCCCTTCGGCGATCCGCAGCGCCTGAAAGGCCTGAAGCGCCGCCTCTGGCGCGACCCGCTGCCGCCGCGCGCCCGCAATGCCGCCATCCCGCCGGCCTTGCAGGAGGTCATCCTGCGTTGCCTGGAGGTCAACCCCGCCTGGCGCTATCCGAGCGCCGCCCAGCTCGCGCTCGACCTGCAGGACCTGTCCGCCGTCAAGCTGACGGCCCGGGCGGAAAAGATGACGCGCGACCCGTTCGGGATGGTGTTGCGCCGCCGCTTCAATCCGGTGCCCATAGAGACCGTCAGGCCACAGACCGCCGAGGCGCAGCTCGCCAATGCGCCGATCGTCGCGGTGGCGATCGACCTTGCCACCGGCACGCCTGATCTTGCCGACGCCATGCACAGGACCGTCGCGCGCATCATCGAAAACACGCCGGACGCCCGCATCGCCTGCATCAACGTCCTGAAGATCAACCGAATCGCCATCGACACGTCCCTCGACGAGGAGGGCCGCAACAAGCATGTGATGCGTCTCGTCGCATTGCGCACCTGGTCGACGGGCCTTGCCGTCCCCGGCGGCGGCATCACCTTCCACGTGCTGGAGGCCGTCTCGCCGGCCGACGCCATCCTCGATTATGCCCGCGAAAACCACGTCGATCACATCGTGATGGGCGCGCGCGCCGAATCGGCCATGCGCTCCATGCTCGGCAGCGTCTCCGGCGAAGTCGCCGCCCACGCCCCCTGCACCGTCACCGTCGTGCGCAACCGTGCCCGTCCCCGATAGGTCAGGAGCGGAACCGCTTGCGGTACTCGCCCGGCGTCAGCCCGACGATGCGGGCGAAGACTTTCCGGAAGGCGCCGGGATCGTTGTAGCCGACGTCGAGCGCCACGCGGTCGACGGAGCGCGTGGTGAATTGCAGGTGCTCCTGCGCCTTCGCCACTCTCAGGCGCTGGCAATAGTCCGTCGTCGTCAGCCCTGTCGCTCTTCGGAAGCGCCGCAGGAAGGTGCGCTCCTCCAGCCCGGCCTGCGCGGCGAGCAGGTCGAGACCGATCTCGCGCGCCTCGCTTGCCTGCAGGAAATGCTGCACCTTCAGGATCGCCGCATCACCATGCAGCAGGCGCGGCGAGAAGGTGCTGTAGTAGCGCTGCTCGCGGCCCGGCGGATCGATGACGAACTGCCGGGCGATCTCGAGCATGACCGTCGGCCCGAGGAACCGGTCGATGAGTTTCAGCCCGAGATCGACCCAGGCCATCACGCCGCCGGCCGTGACGATGTCGCCGTCGTCGGCAAGCAGCCGGTCGGTATCGACGGTGACGTCGGGAAACCGCCGTTCGAACGTCTCGGCGATCACCCAGTTGGTGGTGATCGTCCGGCCGGCGAGAAGCCCCGTCTCGCCCAGAAGGAAGGCGCCCGCGCAGATCGAGGCGAGCTGGATGCCGCCCGCATGGCATTCGCGCAGCCAGGCGGCAAAGGGCGCCGCCTCCTCGCGCCGGATCGGATCGCCGAGCGCCGGGGGAAGCACGAGGACACAGGGGCGCGACCCGTCGCCGCTCCCTGCCTGCGCGTCCACCCGCACCGGTTTGCCGTCTTCCAGCCGCCAATGGCTGACGGTGAGCACAGGCCCTGCCCGCCCCTTCTTGCGGCCGAGCTCCATCGCCGACTGGAAGAGGTCGGTCATGCCGAGCACGGCGGCCATCTGCACGCCGGGATAGAGAACCAGTCCGATCTCGGCGTCACGCACCATGTCACTTTCACCCCGGATTATGTCGGTCCCGCCAATGGCGAGAGATGGCAGGCCGGGGGCAGAATGTCCACCTCATCCATCGCCTGCAAAAAGGAACCGCCATGAGCAAACGCGCCATCATCATCGTCGACCTCCAGAAGGACTATCTTTCCTCCGGCAGCTTCGCGCTGACGGGCATCGATGCCGCCGCCGCCAATGCCGCGCGCGTCGTCGAGGCGGGGCGCGGCAAGGGTGACCGGATCATCCATGTCCACCACATCGCGAAGGACGCCGCCTCGCCGCTCTTCGCCCCGGGCACGGACGGCATCCAGCCGATCCCGGCCGTCGCGCCGCGGCAGGACGACACGGTCATCGTCAAGAACTATCCGAACTCCTTCCGGGAGACGGCGCTGCACCAGACCCTGCGGGACGGCGGCATCGAGGATGTGGTGGTCGTCGGCGCGATGAGCGACGTCTGCATCGACGCGACGGCGCGCGCCGCCGCCGATCTCGGCTACAACCTCACCGTCGTGCACGACGCCTGCGCCACGCGCGACAAGGCCTTCGGTGATTCGGTCGTCCCGGCTCCCCAGGTGCATGCCACCATCATGTCGGCGCTGGAGTTCGGCTACGGCAAGGTCACCACGACCGCCGATTTCCTGTCGTAACCCCCGGCAACCGCCGTCCTCGTCCCGGGCAAGAAGGTTATCGCACAGGGAAGGAAGCCGTTGCCACATCTCCCTTCTCCCCACGGGGGAGAAGGGAAGAATGACAATGCCGCATACGGTCCGGCCCAGGCCGGGGCGGTCTGTGGAGCGGCGGGCACGGCGCCGCTGGAGCCATCGCACCGCCCGTCATTCCCCTGTCATGTGACGATGGTGTCTCTTCGCGCGTGAATGCACCCCGGCGGCCGCATCCTGATCCGGCGCCCAGCGGAGTACGCGTGAATGGATACGGCTCAGGCCCTGGCCCTTGCCTCGGGCGCCCTCGTCGCCACCAACCTCTTCAGCATCCTCATCGCCGGCAAACGGCTGAAACCGACAGGCGCACTGCCGCCCGGGATCGACGAAAAACCGCCCGTCTCCATCGTCGTTCCCGTGCGTGGGATCGAGAACTTCTCCACGGAGACGCTGGACCGCGCCTTCCGCCTCACCTGGCCGGACTACGAGCTGCTGTTCTGCGTCGCCCATGGCAGCGATCCCGTCGTGCCGCTGATAGAGGCCGCCGCCGCGGCCCATCCGCATGTCGCCGCGCGCGTCCTCGTCGGCGACGATCGCGTCAGCGCCAATCCAAAACTCAACAACTGCGTCAAGGGCTGGCAGGCGGCGCGGCACGACTGGGTGGTGCTCGCCGATTCGAACGTCCTGATGCCGCCCGACTACATCCAGCACCTGATGGGCGGCTGGCGCAGCGATTCGGGCCTCGTCTGCTCGACGCCGCTCGGCTCGCGGCCGGAAGGGTTCTGGGCCGAGGTGGAATGCATGTTCCTCAACACCCAGCAGGCGCGCTGGCAATATGCCGGCGAGGCGCTCGGCCTCGGCTTTGCGCAGGGCAAGAGCATGCTGTGGTACAAGCCGATGCTCGATGCCAATGGCGGCATCCAGGCGCTGAACGCCGAGATCGCCGAGGACGCCGCCTCGACCAAGCTCGTCAGCCGGCTTGGCCTCAAGGTGCACCTCGTCTCCTCGCCCTTCGAGCAGCCGCTGGGGCGGCGCAGCGGACACGAGGTCTGGTCGCGCCAGTGCCGCTGGTCGCGCCTGCGCCGGGTCACCTTCCCCGCCTTCTTCAGCCCGGAAATCCTGCTCGGCGCCGTCCCGCCGCTGCTTCTCGCGCTTGCCGCGGTGCTCGTCGGCGGCGCGCCGCTGCTGCCCGCCATGTCGCTCGTGCTCGTCGGTCTCTATTTGCCGGAGGCTGCCCTTGCGCTTTCCAAGGGCTGGCGGCTGTCGCGCTGGTCCGTGCCGGCGATGATGGTGCGCGACGTCATGATGCCGGCCATCTGGGTGCGCGCCTGGATCAGCGGCGCCATCGACTGGCGCGGCAACACGATGACAATCGGCACGACGGCCTGCGAGCTGAAGGAAGCGCCAGCGGGGCCGTGAGCGACCCTCAGCCCTTGATCCGCAGCCCCTCGAGCAGCGTCCGGAACCCCTTGACCGCACGCTTCGAGGTTTCTTCCGGATCGTCCGACTTGGCGATCCACAGCGCGGCATGGCTGCTCGCCCCGTTGATCAGCCGGGCGGCGGCCTCCGTGTCTATGTCCGCCATCACCCCGTCGGCCTTCAGTCGCTCGATGCTGCGGCTGAGGGCGGCGATGCAGCCGTTGTTGGTCGGCCATTGCGAGATGTCGCCGAGCACCGCCGGTCCGTCGCGGAACATGATGCGCTGGATTTCCGGCTCCAGCGCCATCTCGATATAGGCGACGCATTCCTCGACGAAGCCCTGCCAGCGGTTCGGCGCCTCGGCCGAGATCCGGTTGAGCCGGACCGACATTTCCGCATCGACCTGCTGGACCACCGCCTGCAGAAGTCCCTTCTTGTCACCGAAATGGTGGTAGAGTGCGCCGCGTGTCAGACCCGCCCCCGCGGTGAAGTCGTCCATCGACGCAGCGGCGTAGCCCACCGTGCCGAACGCCTGGCGGCCGGCGGCGATCAGCTTTGCCCTTGTTTCGGCGATCATTTCCTCACGCGGCTTGCGCATGGCGTCTCCTCATTCACATACGCCGCGTATTTTATTTGACATACGCGTCGTATGCAACTATCTCTTCAACATACGCCGCGTATGTAAATATCGGAACCGCCCATTCCCAGGAGCAGGCCATGTCCAACCCCTACAAAGAAATTTTCAGCGTGCCGGGAACCAAGACGTTCTCCGCCGCCGGCTTCCTCGCCCGCCTTCCCATCGCCATGGCGCCGATCGGCATCGTCGCCATGCTCTCGCAGACCCATGGCGAATACTGGCTTGCCGGCGCCGTCTCCGCCACCTTCGCGCTCACCAACGCGCTCATCGCGCCGCAGGTCTCCCGCCTCGTCGACCGCTTCGGCCAGGCCGCGGTGCTGACGCCCGCGACCATCGTCTCCGTCCTCGCCTTTCTCGTGCTGATAGCCGCCACGCACCAGGGCTGGCCGGTCTGGACGCTCTTTGCCTCCGCCTTCCTGGCCGCCACCATGCCCAGCATGCCGGCCATGCTGCGCGCCCGCTGGACCGAGATCTTTCGCGACAGGCCCGAGCTCAACACCGCCTTCGCCTTCGAATCGGCGGCCGACGAGCTGGTCTACATCGCCGGCGCGTCGCTCTCCGTCGGCCTTGCCGTCGCCCTCTTCCCCGAGGCCGGCATGCTGATCAGCACCGCCTTTCTCGCCGTCGGCACGCTCGCCTTCGTCCTGCAGCGCGCCACCGAGCCCGCCATACGCCATGTCGCCGGCAGCCCCCCGCAAAAATCGGCGATCCGCCTGCGCGCCGTCCAGGTCATCACGCTCGCCCTCGTCTTCGTCGGCTCGACCTTCGCGACCGCCGAGGTCAGCGCCGTCGCCATCACCAAGGAACTCGGCCAGCCGAATGCCGCCAGCCTTGTCATCGGCGTCTATGCCATCGGCTCCTTCGTCGTCGGCCTCGTGCTCGGTGCCCTGAACCCGAAGATGGCGCTGCAGAAGCAGCTGATGATCGCCGTCGCCGTGCTGGCGCTCACAGCCTTGCCGCTGCCCTTCGCCGATACGGTGCCGCTGCTCGCCTTGGCTGTCTTCGTCAGCGGTGTCGCCATCTCGCCCACCTTCATCACCGCCTTCGGCCTCATCGAGCGTCGCGTGCCGGCCGCCATGCTGACGGAGGGCATCACCTGGGTCACGACCGGCATCGGCATCGGCATGGCGCTGGGCGCGTTCGTCGCCGGCTGGGCGGTGGACAATTTCGGTGCCCAGAACGGCTTCTGGGTCTCCGTCGCCGCCAGCATCAGTGCGGCAATCACCGTCGGGATCGGCCAGCGGATCCTCGCCGGCGAGGATCCCGACGACGGGATCGACGCCCTCGTCCAGGCGGCCGAATGACAAAAAGCCCGGCAGAAATGCCGGGCTTTTTTCATAGTGTTGGAAGCCTGCCTCTCCCGTCGTCACCCTCGGACTTGAGCGGACCGGGAAGGAGAGGCTTGCATGCTGCCTAGACGAGGCGGCTCTGCTCCAAGGCCGCCTCCACGAAGCTCGCGAAGAGCGGGTGCGGATCGAGCGGCCGGCTCTTCAGCTCCGGATGGTACTGCACACCGATGAACCACGGATGGTCCGGATACTCCACCGTCTCCGGCAGCACGCCATCCGGCGACATGCCGGAGAAGACAAGGCCGCAGCCTTCGAGCCGGTCCTTGTAGTCGACATTCACCTCGTAGCGGTGGCGGTGGCGCTCGGAAATCTCCGTCGAACCGTAGATATCGGCGATCTTCGTGCCGCCCTTCAGCGCCGCGCGATAGGCGCCGAGGCGCATCGTGCCGCCGAGATCGCCGGAAGCCGACCGCTTCTCCAGCTCGTTGCCCTTCACCCATTCCGTCATCAGGCCGACGACGGGTTCAGCCGTCTTGCCGAATTCCGTGGACGAGGCCTTTTCGAGACCGGCGAGATTGCGTGCCGCTTCCACGACCGCCATCTGCATGCCGAAGCAGATGCCGAAATAGGGCACCTTGCGCTCGCGGGCAAAACGCGCCGCATTGATCTTGCCTTCCGATCCGCGCTCGCCGAAACCGCCGGGAACGAGGATGCCGTGCACCTTCTCGAGATACGGCGCCGGATCCTCCTTCTCGAAGACCTCCGACTCGATCCATTCGAGCTTCACCTTGACGTGGTTGGCGATGCCGCCGTGATACAGCGCCTCGATCAGCGACTTGTAGGCGTCCTTGAGGCCGGTATACTTGCCGACGATGGCGATCGTCACCTCGCCCTCGGGCGTCTTGATGCGATCGGAGACGTTCTGCCAGGCTTCGAGCCGCGGCTTGGGCGCCGGCTCGATGCCGAAGGCGGCAAGCACTTCGTCGTCCAGGCCTTCCTTGTGGTAGGCAAGCGGCACGTCGTAAATCGACGCGACGTCGAGCGCCTGGATGACGGCAGTCGCACGAACGTTGCAGAACAGCGAGAGCTTCTTGCGCTCGGCTTCCGGAATTTCGCGGTCGGCGCGCACCAGAAGGATATCCGGATGGATGCCCATCGCCTGCAATTCCTTGACGGAGTGCTGCGTCGGCTTGGTCTTGAGCTCGCCGGCTGCCGGAATATAGGGCATCAGCGTCAGGTGGACATAGACGGCCGTGCCGCGCGGCAGGTCGTTGCCGAGCTGGCGGATCGCCTCCATGAAAGGCATGGCCTCGATGTCGCCCACCGTGCCGCCGATCTCGCAGATCACGAAGTCGTAGTCGTCATTGCCTTCGGTAACGAAATTCTTGATCTCGTTGGTCACGTGCGGAATGACCTGCACGGTCGCGCCGAGATAATCGCCGCGGCGTTCCTTGTCGATGATGTTCTTGTAGATGCGACCGGTGGTGATGTTGTCGGTCTTGGTGGCCGAGCGACCGGTAAAGCGCTCGTAGTGGCCGAGGTCGAGGTCGGTTTCCGCGCCGTCGTCGGTGACGAACACCTCGCCGTGCTGGGTCGGGCTCATCGTGCCCGGGTCAACGTTGAGATAGGGGTCGAGCTTGCGCAGGCGAACGCGGTAACCGCGGGCCTGCAGGAGAGCTCCGAGTGCAGCGGCGGCAATGCCTTTTCCGAGGGAGGAAACCACGCCGCCTGTGATGAATACATATCGCGCCATGGGAGTCACCGGATACCTTTTCAAAATCGATTCCGCCACCGAAAAATCACCTTGGGCGTGATTTCGGAAGGCGCAATCGGCGTTTTACACAAGAAGAAGGCCGGTTGGATTTCGCCAACCGGCCGGTTTGTTTTCAGTCCTTGCGGCTTACTGGCCGCTCGGGACGCCGGAGTTCTGCTCCGTGCCCGTTGCAGCGCCCGTGCCGGTGCCCGTCGTGGACGTGTTGCCGGTGCCGGTTGCTGCGCCGCCTTCGGTCGGAACGGCATCGGTGCCGGTCGTCGCGGGCGTCTGGTTGGTCGTGTTGTTGTTCTGGGTGCCCTCGCCCTGCGATGCGCCGCCGAGCGCGTCGAGAACGCCGCCCGTGCCCGTGGTGCCGGGGATACGGTCGAGAATGTCCGTCGGCTGCGTCTCGTAGCGGGCGAGGATGCCCATGCCGAGCGCCAGGACGAAGAACAGCGTGGCAAGGATCGCCGTGGTGCGCGTCAGGGCATTGGCCGTGCCGCGCGCCGACATGAAGCCGGAGCCGCCACCGATGCCGAGGCCGCCGCCTTCAGACCGCTGAATCAGCACGACGCCGATCAGCGCGACGACGACCATGAGATAGATGACGAGCAAGATGGTCTGCATGTTTTCGGTATCCCGGCCAGATGGCCCAAATGTCAGGTTTGCGGCTCAATATACCAAGCCGCGCACCATTCCAAGCCCTAGGTGTCGATCCGTCTGCCCTTTTCGGGCCGACGGAAGGGATCAGGCGGTCAGCGCTTCATATGCGCGGTAGATGGCGAGGAAATCGTCGGATTTCAAGCTCGCCCCGCCGATCAGCGCGCCGTCGACATTGGCGACGCCCATCAGTTCCTGTGCATTGCCCGGCTTCACCGAGCCGCCATAGAGGATGCGCATCTTGGTGCCCTCGCCGGCAAAACGGCCGGCCAGCTCCGCGCGCATGAAGGCGTGCGCTTCCTCGACGTCACCGGCCGTCGGCGTCAGGCCGGTGCCGATCGCCCAGACGGGCTCATAGGCGATCACGGTGTTTTCTGCCGTTGCGCCATCCGGCACGGAGGCTGCAAGCTGCGTCTTCAGCACGTCGAGTGTCTTGCCCGCCTTGCGCTCGTCGCCGGTCTCGCCGATGCAGATGATCGCGACGAGGTCGTTCGCATAGGCGATCTCCGCCTTGGCACGCACCAAAGCGTCGCTTTCCTTGTGGTCGGTGCGGCGCTCGGAATGGCCGACGATGACATGGGTGCCGAAGCAGTCGGCGATCATTTCCGCCGAGACGTCGCCGGTATGGGCGCCGGAGGCCTTTTCGTGGCAGTCCTGCGCGCCGATCATCAGCGGACTGTCGTCGCAGAGCGCCGTCGCGACATAGAGCAGCGTCGCCGGCGGGCAGATCAGCGTCTCGACCTTGTCGGAAAGCGGCCCCTTCACGCCTTCGGCCATCGCCTTGATCTGGTCGAGCGATGCGCGCGTGCCGTTCATCTTCCAGTTCCCGGCAACGAGCGGGGTTACATCCGGTGTCATGAGACCTCCCTGTCCTTGAAATTCGTGTGGTTTGCGGCGTAGCAAATCGGCGCCTATTGCGCAAACAACCAGTTGAGCGTCTCGCGCCAGTCGGTCATGCGCACGGGCGTGCCGTGGCCACCGGTCTGGAACAGCACGAAGCGCGCCGGCACACCGGCCTTGCGCAGCCGGCGGAACACCGCGATCTGGTCGTTTGCGGCATAGACGCTGTCGCTGTCGCCATGGGTGAAGAACACCGGCAGCTTCGCCTTGAAGGCCGGCGTCTTGCCGTAGTCGCCGTCCGCCGCCCCGCCCATCAGCACCATGCCGGCAAGGCTTTTCACCGCCGCCGGATCGCGCGCCACGCGGGCGCAGATGAAGCTGCCCATCGAGGCGCAGGCGAGGATGACCGGGGCATCCGGCGAAAGCGCCTTGGCCGTCAGGATGAGGCCGGAGATGCGCGCGGCGCCCTTGTCGTCGAAGGAGGGAACGCTCGGGGCGTAATAGACCCCGCCATTCTGCAGGGCGAGGTTCTTCAGCCGGTTGAAATTGCCGCCGAAATTCCAGTCGTTGTTGCCGAGCCGCCGGTCGCCGCCGCGGCCGTGGATGAAGATGACCGTGAAGGCCGCGCCCTCCCCCTTGCCGGTCATCGCGACGTCGATCGGCCCGGCCGGCGTGTCGATCGTCACATTCTTCTGCCCCTTCTTCACCGCGGTCGAGACATAGGCCGCCTTCACCCGGCGCTCCGGCACCTGGTCACGACCGTTGATGTCGCGCAGTTCCTGGTAGTCGACGACCGTGAGCGCCCCGTCGTCGCTCGTCTCCACAACGGTGCCGTAGCCGAACAGGTCGTCTTTCCAGGGCTTCAGGCTCAGCGCCGCCGCCTCGCCGGCCATCGAGCAGGCAAGGGCCGCGGCCCAAAACAGCCGGGAAAGGCAATGAACTGTGGACTGACGCATGAACTGTGGCTCCCTGGAGGCTGCGATACTTGCCATCCGCCCGCCCGCAACGCAATCCTCCGCCAGCGGTTGGCGCGGCTTGGCGCATCCTTGAGGCCGGTCAGACCATCCGGCATCGCACGAATGCGGCCGAAGGCGGACGGGGCGGCACGCCGTCCCGGCATCGCGAAAGCCCACGGAATCTGGCAGAGTCGCAAGTGATTCGCTAAACGACATTTTTTGCGCCAGACCCCGGTCCGTCACGGACCGGCGGGGAAACTGGCAAACGGAACAAAATCTGAACGGCCCATGCAAGACGACAGCAACGACCTCTTCGCCAACATGCCCTCCCAGCCCGCCACGCCGCCGGTCGAAAAGCCCGCTGTGGCGGCCGCCCCTGCCCGCGAGGCGCGCCCTGCCCCGCCGAGCGAAGGCACCGGCGGCTACGACGCCTCGGCGATCCGCGTGCTGGAAGGTCTCGAACCGGTCCGCATGCGCCCCGGCATGTATATCGGCGGCACGGACGAGAAGGCGCTGCACCACCTCTTCGCCGAAGTCATCGACAACTCGATGGACGAGGCCGTCGCCGGCCACGCCAATTTCATCGAGGTCAATCTCGATGCCGAAGGCTACCTGTCCGTCACCGACAACGGCCGCGGCATCCCGGTCGAGAACCATCCCCAGATGCCGGGCAAGTCGACGCTGGAGGTCATCCTCACGGTCCTGCATGCCGGCGGCAAGTTCGACGGCAAGGCCTACGAGACCTCGGGTGGCCTGCACGGCGTCGGCGTCTCGGTCGTCAACGCCCTCTCCGACCATCTCGAGGTCGAGGTCGCCCGCAACAAGAAGCTCTACCGCCAGCGCTTTTCGCGCGGCAAGCCGGTCGGCGGCCTGGAGGAGCTCGGCGACGTGCACAACCGCCGCGGCACCAAGGTGCGCTTCCATCCGGACCCGGAAATTTTTGGCGCGCACGCCCATTTCGATCCGGCCCGCGTCTTCCGCATGGCCCGGTCCAAGGCCTATCTCTTCGGCGGCGTCGAGATCCGCTGGAGCTGCGACCCGTCGCTGCTGCCCGAGGGTTCGGAAACCCCGGAAAAGGCGGTCTTCCACTTCCCCGGAGGCCTCAAGGACTATCTCCAGGCGACGCTCGGCAAGGACTACACCGTCACCCGCGAGATCTTTGCGGGCAAGAGCGAGAAATCGGGCGGCCACGGCTCGCTGGAATGGGCCGTCACCTGGTACGGCGGCGATTCGCTGATCCACTCCTACTGCAACACGATTCCGACGGCCGACGGCGGCACGCACGAGGCGGGCCTGCGCATCGCGCTCACCAAGGGCCTGAAGAATTATGCCGAGCTGACGCAGAACAAGCGTGCCGCCGCCATCACCACCGACGACGTGATGATCTCGGCCGTCGGCATGCTCTCCGTCTTCATCCGCGAGCCGGAATTCGTCGGCCAGACGAAGGACAAGCTTGCCAGCGTTGAAGCCCAGCGCATCGTAGAGAACGCGCTGCGCGACCCCTTCGACCACTATCTCGCCGACAATCCGGGCGAAGCCGCAAAGCTGCTCGACTGGGTGATCGAGCGTGCCGAAGAGCGCCTGCGCCGCCGCAAGGAAAAGGAAGTCAGCCGCAAGACCGCCGTGCGCAAGCTGCGCCTGCCGGGAAAGCTGGCCGACTGCTCGCAGAATTCCGCCGAAGGCGCCGAACTCTTCATCGTCGAAGGCGATTCGGCCGGCGGCTCGGCCAAGCAGGCGCGCAACCGTGCCAACCAGGCGATCCTCCCGCTCCGCGGCAAGATCCTCAACGTCGCCAGCGCCGGCCGTGAAAAACTCGGCGCCAACCAGCAGATCTCCGACCTGGTGCAGGCGCTCGGCTGCGGCACGCGTTCGAAATACCGCGAGGACGACCTGCGCTATGAGCGCGTCATCGTGATGACCGACGCCGACGTCGACGGTGCGCACATCGCCTCGCTGCTCATCACCTTCTTCTATCAGGAAATGCCCGACCTCATCCGTGGCGGCCATCTCTATCTCGCCGTGCCGCCGCTTTACCGCCTCAGCCAAGGCGGCAAGACGCTCTATGCCCGTGACGACCCGCATCGCGAGGAACTGATGCGCACCGTGTTCAACGGCCGCGGCAAGGTGGAGATCGGCCGCTTCAAGGGCCTCGGCGAGATGCTGCCGGCGCAGCTCAAGGAAACCACGATGGATCCGTCGAAGCGCACGCTTTTGAAAGTGGCGATCGACGACGTCGATTTCGAGGGCACCCGCACCGCCGTGGACGACCTGATGGGCACCAAGCCGGAAGCCCGCTTCCGCTTCATCCAGGAACGGGCCGTCTTCGCCGACAATCTCGACATCTGAGGTTGCGGCGCCATATTTTCGCGGCAATGCGTTCCTCTAACCGTCAGGAACAAACCCGGAAAGGACGGCCATGAAAGCTGCGCTCATCGTCATGACGATCATGGGCTGCGACGACAGCGCGACCCAGTGCCACTATATCGACACGGTCGGCAAGAGCTGGCAGACCGTGGCGCTGTGCGATGCGCAGGCCGAAACCTTTATCAACCGCCACCAGGACAAGAACTATCCGGTCATCGTGGCGGTTTGCGAAAGTTCCGGCGACCGGATCACCGCCGATGCCGCCGAACCGTCCCCCGACGAGATGCCGGCCGCGACCACGGCCGAGGTTCCCTTGCCCGCCCAGACCGCCGAGGCCAAGCAGGGCCTTGCCACCCGCGCCCTGAACTTCGTGAAGCAGGCCATTCCCGACAAGGCCGCCCTGAAGACCGCCGTCACCACCCCGGTGCGTTATGCCGAGGATGGTTACTCCTGGGTGGTCAAGCGCTTCGCCGATTAGAGCGATTCCAGCAAAAATGTCAGGAAAATTTTCGTCTTTAACTGTGTAAAAACAATCAGTTACAACACTTCCCAGTTCAGGGAACTGCGGAAATACGCCGGGGATTTTTCGAATACCGCCCTGGCCTAAGCCGCTTCGCGTGCGGCGATGAGGGCGTAGCTGCGCGCCGTCTGGCGCTGCTCGGCGATGGCCAGCCGCTCGACGAGTTCCAGCATGGACTGGCAGGCGGCATCGTCCGCCGCGCGGGCTCGGGAGAGCAGGCGTTCGGAAACCGACGGCCCGTCGTCCTCGCCCTTCGCCTCGCGCCGCCAGAGCATCGTCGCCTCTGCAAAGAGTGCGCTGACGTCCCGGCCGAGGCCGGCGGTCTCGTAGAGGGCACGCACTGCCGCCTCGCGGCCGTCGGAAAGGATGGAGCGGACGCGCCGCTCCGCCTGGCCGGAGAGATCGGTGATGGCGGCAGCAAAGAACTCGACTCGCCCCGTGCAGAGCGCGTGCATCAGGAAGACCGGCGTCAGCCGGCCGGTCAGGCGCAGGTGCTCGACAAGTGCTGGCATCTCGGCAGCCGGGACCTCGCCGGCCATGCCGATCGTCGCGACATCGCAGGCCTCGCGCGTGATGCGCTCGACACGGCTCGTGCCGACCGCCGCCTGGATGAGCCCGAAACCGGCCAGCGCCGTGCCGATCTTCTCCACCAGCGCATGGCGCGCATCGCTCGGCAGGTCGTCGCGGTCGAGCAGCAAGGCACGGATTTCCGCATCGTCGCCGAGGCGGTCCACGATGCGCGTCAGGCTGCGCCGGGAGAGCACGGCGCCCTCGTTCTCCAGCAGCGCCAGCACGTCGGCCCCATCGCCGATTTCCGCCAGCGCCGCCGAAACGGCGCGCGAGACGAAAGCGCGATGGGCGATCAGCATACGCGTCGTCGCGCTGCCCTTGGCAGCGAGATCGACAAGGTCGCCATCCGTCAGAACCGACGAACGCAGGATGATATGGGCGGCGATTTCCGGCTGGTCTTCCGCCAGCGGCAGGATGACGGCGCGCGGCGCCTCCTCGCAGTCGGCAAGCGCTTCCGCGAGGGCCAGCCGTACCTTCGGCGCTGGATCGTCAAGCAGGAAGATCATCGCCATCTCCGCGCCGTGGCGGTCATCCGCCGAAATGCGCGCCCGTGCGTAAGCCCGCGCCAACACGCTGGCCGCCTTGGCCCGGTCGGCTGCCCGTGCGGTCTCGACCCAACGGAGAAAAGCATGAACGATCAATGGACGCCCCAAACGCCTGCAAAACGCTACTGGAAGCACGCTAGCGCCAAAGTGTTTAAGATTGGTTCACCATACCCGTTAACCGGTTCGTCATTGCCATTCCCAGGCGCAAAGCCCTATGAAAAGACATGGTACCGCTGCCCCATGCTCTTTTCGAAGCGACCGAAACGCCCTTCCCCCCTCCCAAAGGGTGCGGCGTACTGGTGCGCGCCGGCGACTCACAGACAAAAGGCAACATCGTCATCGTCGATACGACGATCGATCTCGCAACCCTCCGCTACATCATCGGTAGCGGCGCTGCCGCCATCGCCCTCGCCGGCTGGCGAACCGGCGCCGACCTCCAGCGCCTCGCCGCCCTCCTGTCCGTCGCAGAAGCCGAGGAAGGCCGGGGGGACGGCACCACCCCCGTCCTGGCGATCACCGACGGCATTCTGCCCGCCCCCGTCTCGTGCGAGGGCGTTGCGGGCAAAACCATACGGCTTGCCGCCCTGGTTTGGGACCAGCGCGCGCTGAAGCGCACCCTCGGCGCAGCCCGCGCCTTCACCGCATCAGACGAATGGATCGCCCCCTTCGCCGCAGCCCGCGCCGCAACCCTCCTCACCGCCGCTGTCGCCGGCGTTCCTGCCTTTGATTCGTTTCCGGATCTGACGGGAGCAGCACTGGAACGGGCCTGCGAACACTCACGAGACGAGGGCTTCTTCGGTGGTTTCGCGGTCGATACGGCGCAAGTTGCGCCGATCGGGACGATTTACGGCCGCAACCGCTGAGGCTCAGGCCTCACCCCACCTTGGGCCGCATCATGGCAAAGACATCCGCTCCGCCGTCGCTATAATCCATATAGCCCATGCGGGCGAGCGGGCGCGCGGCGGCCATGTCGATCATGCCGTCGCGCAGGATTTCCGGGCTGATATGGATGCCGACCACTTGGCCGAACACCACCCAGTTGTCCGTCTCCCGCCCATCGGTATCGACAGGGCGGAAGGACTGCGTCATCCGGCATTCCAGCGCTGCATGGGCCTCGCCGACATAGGGCGCATCGACAAGGCGGCCGGTGACGGGCGTAAGGCCGGCGAGCGCGAATTCGTCGACGCCTCGCGGCACGGCCGCAGAGCTGGCATTCATCGCTTCGGCGAGATGCCGGCCGGCCAGCGAGCAGGTGAAGACGCCGGTTTCCTCGATGTTGCGCACGCTGTCCTTGTGGCCGCTCGAGGAGAACATCAGCAGCTTCGGCCTGTCGCTCACCGCGTTGAAGAACGAATAGGGCGCCAGGTTGCGCCGCCCGTCCGCCGCCTTGGTGCCGATCCAGCCGATCGGGCGCGGCGCGACGATCGCCTTGAACGGATCGTGCTTCAGGCCGTGGGCGTTTTCCGCCGTCTCGTAGAACAGCGCGTCAGGCGTCATCGCCGACCCATGTGACGATCTCGTCGAGCTCCGGCCGCGGCCGCTCGGTCGGCGGCACGGTGGGCGTGCCGATATGGATGAAGCCGGCGACCTTCTCGCCCTCGCCGAGGCCGAGGATCGGATAGGCGCGTTCGTCGAAGGCGTACCACTCGGTCAGCCAGTTGGAGGCAAAGCCGTAGGCATTCGCCGCCATGACGAGGTTGAGGCAGACGGCGCCGGCCGACATCACCTGCTCCCATTCCGGGATCTTGAAATGCGGCGCGGCGCGGCTGACGACGGCGACCACCACCGGCGCGCGGCTGAGCCGTGTGTTCTCCACCTTGACCATCTCCTCGGAAAGGTCCGGCTTGTCCTCCATCGCGATCCTGGCAAGCGCCTCGCTTATGCGCCAGCGCTCCGCGCCGCGATAGACGATGAAGCGCCAGGGGGCGAGCTTTCCGTGATCCGGCACGCGCGAGGCGAGCGTCAGCATCGCCTCCAGCTCCCCCTTCGAGGGGCCCGGCTCGCTCATCTGGAAGGCGGGGATAGACCGGCGGGTCGAAAGATAATCGATCAGCTTGATTTCGGTTTTCATCGGGAGGGAGTTCCAATACCTTGGCGCGCGACGCGGCCTTGAAAATGCCATTAGCCGGGTCTCCAAGTGGAGCCTTACAGTCAGGAAGTCAACCGTCCCCATGCGCATGCCCCTCCCTCCCGCCCTTGTCGCGAGCCTTGCCGTGGCCGGCCTTGTCCTGTCGCTCGCCCCGGCCCGCGCGCAGGAGGCGCTGGACAGCTTTTCGCAGGTCACCACGCCCATGAAGGGCGGCAAGCTCACCTCGTTCAACCCGATCGTGACGGGCGAGGCGACGCCGGCGAACCTTCGGGACGTAACCTGCGAGGCGCTTCTGACCCGGGACGGCAGCCCCATGCAGCACGGGCTGACCTGGCGCGTCTTCTCGCCGATCCCCGGCGCCGACGGCAAACTGCCGCTGCTCGCCACCTCCGAGGGCGGCTCGGCCGCCTTCCAGCTGGTGCCGGGCGAATATTTCGTCAACGTCGCCTTCGGCCGCGCCGGAGCCACCAAGAAGCTGGTCGTTCCCGATACGGGCGATGTCGACAAGCAGGTCATGGTGCTCGATGCCGGCGGCATCATGCTGAACGCCGTTTCCGGTTCGGACGTGCGCATTCCCCCGAAAGAGCTCAGCTTCTCGATCTTCGCCGCCGAGGTGCGCGAGGACGGCGAGCGCAACCTCGTCGTTGCCGAGGTGAAGCCGAATTCCGTCGTGCGCCTCAATGCCGGCACCTATCACGTCGTTTCCGACTACGGCACGGTCAACGCCGTCATCCGCGCCGACATCCAGGTCGAGGCCGGCAAGCTGACGCGCGCCACCATCCAGCACCGCGCCGCAAAGCTTACGCTGAAACTCGTCTCCGAGCCCGGCGGCGAGGCGATCGCCGATACGGCCTGGTCGATCCTGACCTCCTCGGGCGACACGGTCAGCGAAAGCGTCGGCGCGTTCCCGACGCTCGTCCTTGCCGAAGGCAGCTACATCGCCGTCGCCCGCAACAAGAACCGCATCTACCAGCGCGATTTCGCGGTGAAAGCCGGCGTCAACACGGATGTGGAAGTGCTGCTCGACGAGAACGCCAACGAGCAGAAGGCGGCGGCGGAAGACGTCGTGGACTAACCAGCGCGCCGCAAGAACGGCTTCTGCCGCGGCGCCATCGCGAACACGGCCTCATAGAGCCGCGCGGTAATGTTCTTCCGGTCGCCCGCATCCAGCTCCGCCCAGGCAATGACGCCGCCGATGCGCGCGGCGATCGTCGAGCCTGACAGCTTGCGGAACTCGCGGATCAGCAGCGACAGGCGCAGCGTCAGCGACACCTTGCTGACGAGGTGGAAGAGCCGCCCGTTCTGCCCTTCGAAATAGACGGGGATGACATTCGCCTTGGCCGACTGGATCAGCTTGGCCGGAAACATCTTCCACGGCAGGTCCTCCGCCCGCCCGAACACCTTCTTTGCCGTCGCAACACCCCCCGCCGGGAACACGATGACCGTCGTGCCCTCCTTCAGGAGCCGCACCGCCTCCGAACGCGTCTTCATGTTGAGTGCCAGCGCCTCCTTCGTCTCCTCGAAGGAGACCGGCAGCGCATAGGGCTGCATTTCCGGCACTTTCAGGAGGTCGTTGTGGATCATCACCTTGAACGGCCGGCCGAGCTGTTCGGCAAGCGCCAGCACGGCAATGCCGTCGCCGATGCCGAAGGGATGGTTGGCGACGATGACGACCGGCCCCTCGGGCAGGTCCGGCGGCGGCCAGGAGCCCTCGACGCGCAGCCCGACATTGATGAGGTCGAGCATGTCGCCGAACACCCGCGCGCTCTGCCCGACGATGGAGCTGCGCCAGATGTCGTAGAGCCGGGCGTAGCGGTTACGACCGGCAAGACCTTCCATGGAGCGGATGAACCATCGTTTGAGGCGCGGATCGTTTTCGTTGGCGTAGGACAGTTCCTTGAACCGCACGGCAGTCCCCAAAAAGATAATCCCGCACCTGATAGCACGGGATTATTGCAGTTTTCCGACAATCGCCGGGAAGGCTCACGCCTTGCCGAGCTTGCGCTTGACGTCCGGCGGGGTCGCCTCCAGTGACAGCATCGCGATCGCCTCGTCGAGCGACATCGCCGTCTGGTTCTGCGAACCGAGGCGGCGGATGTTGACGGAGCGCTCCTCCGCCTCGCGCTTGCCGCAGACGATGATGACCGGCACCTTGGTCACCGAATGCTCGCGGACCTTGTAGTTGATCTTCTCGTTGCGGAAGTCGGTCTCGACGACCAGGCCGGCATCCCGCAGCTTTTCGGCCACCTCGCGGCCATAGTCGTCCGCCTCCGAGGTGATGGTCGCCACCACCACCTGCATCGGCGCGATCCACAGCGGCATGTGCCCGGCAAAGTTCTCGATGAGAATGCCGAGGAAGCGCTCCATCGAGCCGCAGATGGCGCGGTGGATCATCACCGGCTGCGTCTTGTCGGAGTTCTGGTCGATATAGAAGGCGCCAAAGCGTTCCGGCAGGTTGAAGTCGACCTGCGTCGTGCCGCATTGCCATTCGCGGCCGATGGCGTCCTTCAGCGTATATTCGAACTTCGGCCCGTAGAACGCGCCCTCGCCCGGCAGGATGCCGGTCTTGATGCGCCCGCCGGACTGCGCCTCGATGGTCTTCAACACGTCCATCATGACGCTTTCCGCCCGGTCCCACAGCGCATCGGAGCCGACGCGCTTTTCCGGCCGGGTCGAGAGCTTCACCACGACCTCGTCGAACCCGAAATCCTTGTAAACCGAGAGGATGAGGTCGTTGATGCGCAGGCACTCCGCCGCCATCTGCTCGTCGGTGCAGAAGACGTGCGCATCGTCCTGCGTGAAGCCGCGCACGCGCATCAGCCCGTGCAGCGCGCCCGAGGGCTCATAGCGATGCACATTGCCGAATTCTGCAAGCCGCACAGGCAGTTCGCGGTAGGACTTCAAGCCATGCTTGAAGATCTGCACATGCCCCGGGCAGTTCATCGGCTTCAGCGCGAAGACGCGCTCGTCGTCGGTCTCGTCGCCGGCAACGGTCACCTTGAACATGTTGTCGCGATACCAGCCCCAGTGGCCGGAGGTTTCCCAGAGCGACTTGTCGAGCACCTGCGGCGCGTTCACCTCTTCATAGGTGCCGGCAAGACGGCGGCGCATATAAGCGACGAGCGTCTGGAACATGCGCCAGCCCTTGCCGTGCCAGAACACGACGCCCGGCCCTTCCTCCTGGAAATGGAACAGGTCCATTTCGCGGCCGAGCCGGCGATGGTCGCGCTTCTCGGCCTCGGCAAGGATGTTGAGATAGGTGTCGAGCTCCTCCTGCGTGCGCCAGGCGGTGCCGTAGATGCGCGTCAGCATCGGGTTGTTGCTGTCGCCGCGCCAATAGGCGCCCGCGACCTTCATCAGCTTGAAGGCCGTGCCGATCTGGCCGGTCGCGGCCATGTGCGGCCCGCGACACAGGTCGAACCAGTCGCCCTGGTAGTAGATTTTCAGGTCCTGCCCCTCGGGGATCGCATCGACCAGCTCGACCTTGTATTTTTCGCCCTTGGAAGCAAAAACCTCCTTCGCCTTGTCGCGCGACCATACTTCCCGGGTGAAGGGCTTGTTGCGCTGGATGATCTCCTTCATGCGCTTTTCGATCTTGGGCAGATCGTCGGGCGTAAAGGGCTCGTCCTTGGCGAAATCGTAATAGAAGCCGTTGTCGATGACCGGCCCGATCGTCACCTGCGTGCCCGGCCAAAGCTCCTGCACGGCCTCCGCCATCACATGGGCGGCGTCGTGGCGGATCAGCTCCAGCGCGCGGTCGTCCTCGCGGGTGACGATCTCGATCCGGCCGTTGACAACGGTCTCGGAGAGATCGCGCAGCTCGCCATCGAGCGCAATGGCAATCGCCTTCTTGGCCAACGACTTGGAAATCGCCTCGGCCACATCACGCCCGGTCGAGCCCGCGGGATAGTCGCGGACGGAGCCATCAGGAAATGTGAGGGAAACGGGTGCAGACATCAAAAAATCTCCTATCCAGTCCCGCCAACGAATGCGGGTGGTATGCGAGGGAAGTGGCCGGATACGCCGGCGCGTTGCGGTGGGCGGTATACGGGGATTTGGGGGGGATTGGAAGGGGTGGCAATCCGGCACCCCATTTCTTCGCAGCTAGGCAGTGGGCTTTCGCCAAGAATGTTTTTTGCCTTTTATCTTGGGAACTTGCTCCAGCTGGCCGCCATCCCTCAGGCGATAGAACACGTTCTTCATAGTATTCTCCGACTTAATCCCAGTCAAGTCCCTTGCGATCTGATTTGTTATTTCATTATTTTCCCTTAGATACTCCAAAACAATTTGCTCTGGAGATGCTAGGCTCTCATGGCGCAATATTACAAGAACAGAAGAGTCGGTTTCCTGGAATTCAGGCCTTTTCAAGCGCAGCTTCTCCATAGCCTCAAACGCTGTATTAATACCTTCACCAACATCTTTATTTGGAGGATTTTTAAATTTATTAATAATTCTCACAATTCTCGGATTTCTCGCGAACTGTGTTTTTGCGATATTTCCAATTGTGACGTGACCAGGCAATTTTCCCGGACTTTCTATCTCAACTCTATTATCAAATATACGAACCTGAACATCTGCAGCTACACTATAATCACGATGAAGAACAGCATTAGTGAGAATTTCGTGTAAGGCCTCTTGCGGGTACTCCACCTTTCCCATGCCTTCTGGGCCAATCTTCTCAATCCCTTCGATGATTTCCTTAACCCGGTCAACTGCATCATAGATTAGACTATATAGTGACCCCTCAACAGTTTCAGGATCGGACGATAAATAGTCCCTTTCAGCTTCTGCTTTCGTTTTATAACGCAATATCTTGATGGCCGAACGCTTGGGTAGCGAGGCTTGAGGGTTGTCGGAAAAAAGAAGTACGCTTGCGACGGTTGGAGTGCCATCAATCAATAAAAATTGTTTCTTGAGCCAGTCCACAGGTTCTCCTGTTGGAACCGCGTCAATAAGAAACTCAATAACAATCTTTGAGTTTGTAACCTCGTCAGTCTCAACTGACATCTTCTCATTTTCGTAAGATCTAACACCTTTATCGTATTTTAGGCGTTCAAGCGCTTCGTCTTTCAGCGGAACATTAGACGCATTGCTTCGCCTGTAAACGCCACCATCAGTTGAATGAGCGACGCTCTGTGTCTTTGAAATTGCCAAATAAAGAACCAAACCGGGCGCGCCTTGATATCGAAGGAATTGCCCAGAAAAATTACTTCCTAGCGGATCTAAATCTGAAATTACCTGAAATATGGCATTGGCCTCTTCCTGATCAGAAAAGCCATCCCAAGAGCGCTTTTTTCCATCGACGTCTTCGAGCTCTTCAATGCCAACGTAAACTTCACCGCCGCTTGCGTTTGCGAATGCTGATAGTGACCGAGACAATTTTGCGGGTGCAATTCGCTTGCTTTTAAGATCGCAAAAATAGCTCTCTTGTAGCCCGAGAATTCCGCCAAATTCTTCTTTAGATATATCCCTTACGTCTACCACGATTCACCCCTTGGTTGTCGCGAACAGAATGCATTGCAGAGTTTGGCTGTCAACGAAAACCCGCGACAGACAGGGACAACACTGAGCCTTAACATCAAGATTCACACATAATTTCCCCACCCCCAAAACCTCGAATATCCTAAACCTCCTTCCGCCGCCGGACGGATCGCGTAACGTGTCGATGCGGGCGGGAGGAGGCGCTTTCGTTTTCGGCCGAAACGTACGGCAGGGGCGGAAGAGGCGCAGAACGCTGCGGGAGTGCGAATTTCCGTCGTGACAGGCTTCCCCCTTCCCCGGGTCTTGCGGGGTCGGTTTGGGTCCGCCATGCAAGCAGGATGGCGGCGCATGTCCCCGAAAAGCGCGGAACGCGGTTTTCGGAAAAGCGCCAACACACTGCGCAGCGAAGCCGTTTTGCGCCTGAAGGAGACCGGACCGTCTCCGAAGAACGCCTTGGGCCGCGCGAAAGCGATGCCACACATCCCATATCCCTGAGGCAACGCTTTCGCGCGGTTCTCCGGACATGAGCAAACCCGATGGAGCGCCTGCGGGGCGTTTTCGCACGCCCGCAGGCAAGGCCGGAACGGCCGCATCATAGAAGGCAGGAGCGATGGACGAGCTGAAGGACGTAGCGACCACGATGAGCGCGCTGGAGCGCCGCCACATCCGGCGCGTCCAGCCGGAACTTCGCGCAGCGGCGACGGAAGCCGGCCACCACCGCACGTGCCGCCTGCCGAAATGCCGGCGGGCCAAGCGCTGCACCGGCTGCTATCCCGCCGACGAGATCGCCACGACCTTCTTCAAGACCTTTCCGCCCTGCGTGCGCGACGACGCCACGCAGGCGAGCCTGCTTGCCGGCTGGGAAGTGCTCTGCGAGCGCTACGAACAGGCAATGCTCGCCGCCGGCCATACGCAGGAGGCGCTGGACCGGCTCGGCGAAGAGCGAAACCGCGCCCTGGAGGAGGACGACGACTGGCCGGAGGATCCCCTCTGCCCGCCGCCGCGCAATGCCGTCGTGTGAGGCTCGATCAGGAAACGCCCAGCGCTTCGGCGGAAATCCAGAACACCGCGTCCTGCGATTGCTCCGTTTCCAGCCAGACGAAATCGAGATGCGGGAATTCCTCTTCCAGGATCTCGCGGCCCGAGCCGATCTCGCAGATCATGCTGCCGCCGGGATTGAGGTGATCGGCCGCCACGGCGAGGATTTTGCGCACGAGGTCGAGGCCGTCTTCCCCGCCGTCATGCGCCATGACGGGCTCGGCGCGGAATTCCGGCGGATAGCCGGCGAGCGCGTCGTGGTCGACATAGGGCGGATTGGTGATGATGAGGTCGTAGGTGCGGCCGGAAAGCGGGGCAAAGAGATCGCCCTCAAGAAGCGTCACCTGGTCCTCGACGTCGTGTTCGGCAAGGTTCAGCTTGGCGACCTCCAGTGCATCGGCCGACAGGTCCACCGCATCGACGCTTGCCTGCGGAAAGAACTTTGCCGCGAGCACCGCAAGGCAGCCCGAGCCCGTGCAGATGTCGACGGCGCTTTCCACCAGCATCGGATCGGGCAGGAAGGACGAGCCGTGTTCGCCGAGATATTCGGAAAACAGGATTTCGCCGATATGCGAGCGCGGCACGATCACCCGCTCGTCGACAAAAAAGCGCACGCCCTGAATATAGGAGCGGCCGGTGAGGTAGGCCGAGGGTTTGCGCGTCGCAACGCGCGCCGCGATGCGGGACGCGAGCAGCTTCCGCTCGGCCGGCAGCAGGCGGGCGTCGAGGAAGGGATCGAGCGTGTCGATCGGCAGGTCGAGCGTATCGAGCAGCAGGAAGGCCGCGTCGTCGCCGGCCGTCGTCGTGCCGTGGCCGTAGCTGAGCTCGGCCGCGTTGAAGCGGGAGATCGCGTAGCGCCAGTAGTCGCGCAGCGTGACGAGTTCGGATGTGATGTCGTCCTGGGTCAACGGCGGCCTCGCTTCGGATATCCTGTTGGCGGGCGCAATTCCGGCAAAAACGTGCAACGGTCTTGTCTTTGGACTTGCGCAGGAAACGAACAGGGCCTTCCGCCAGCCGCGGGCGAGCGGAAAGGCTCTGGACGAACCCGGCTTTAGAATGGCATGGGCAGGCCGGTCAACCGCGACGATCAGGGGTTTTGCACGCAGCATGGCGAAAGACAGAGGCAAAGGGCAGAAACCGGCGCCCGCCCGCAAGGCAGCGGCCGCCCCGATGGCGCGCGCGCCCGCGCGACCCGCCGCCCCGCCCGCCGGCAAGCGCGCCACCCTGCCCCGCGCGCTTTCCAAGCTCGGCTTCTGTTCGCGCACGGAGGCGGAAGCGCTGATTTCAGCCGGCCGCGTCGCCGTCGCCGGCCATGTCGTCACCGATCCCGAAACCTGGATCGACCTTGCCGACGCGCGCATCACGGTGGACGGGGCGGCGGTCCTTGCGGAAAAGCCGGTCTATCTCATGCTCAACAAGCCGCGCGGCCTCGTCACCACGCGCAGCGATCCCGAGGGGCGGCCGACGGTGTTCGACTGCCTGAAACATCTCGATCCCGCGCATCTCTCCCCCGTCGGCCGGCTCGACAAGGCGAGCGAGGGCCTTCTGCTCTTCTCCAACGACACGGACTTCGCCAACGCCCTGCTCGACCCGAAGACGCATGTCGCCAAGACCTATCACGTCCAGATCGACCGCCTCGCCGACCAGCCGATGCTCGACGCGCTCATCGCCGGCGTCCACCACGACGGCGAGTTTTTGCGCGCGAAGGCCGTGCGCAGGCTCCGGGAGGGCGAACGGAACGCCTGGCTGGAAATCGTGCTCGACGAGGGCCGCAACCGCCAGATCCGCCGCATGCTGGAAGCGCAGGGCATCGCGTGCCTGCGCCTCGTGCGCGTCGCCATCGGCCACCTGGCGCTCGGCGATCTGGAAAAGGGCGCCGTGCGTGCGCTGACGGAGGCGGAGGTGAAGGGCCTCAGGCGGCTCGTCCGGCGCTGAGCGCGGCGACGGCTGTTTTCCCCGCACCGCCAGTTGGCCGCATACTGGGCACGGGGCGCCGGCCTTGACTCTCCAGTCACTGGAGGTTGCAGACTGGTCGAGGCCAAGCCCGGAGATCCGACATGCCGTCCCTGCCCCTTCTTTCCGCGACCCTCATGGGCGTCTATCTCGCCGCCTTCCTCGCCCTGACGGCGCGTTCGGCGCGGGCAGCGGAGCGGCCGGCCTGGCTGTTCGGCCTCGGCGGGCGCCAGGGCCTGCCCGCCTTGCTCTTCCGCCTGAGTTTTGCCGGCGCTCTTGTCTATCCCGCGCTTCTGGCCGCAGGCCTGCCGCCGGCGCCGGTGCTTGTCGATCCGTCCTTGCCGGCCCGCCTCGCCGGCCTGCTGCTGGCGCTCGGCGGCGGCGTCTTCGCCGTCCATGCCCAGCACCATATGGGCACGTCCTGGCGCATCGGCTCAGCGGCGGGCCATTCCGGCGCCATCGTCGATACGGGGCCGTTTCGCCTGTCGCGCAATCCGGTCTTCGTCGGGCAGGTGATGCTCCTTGCGGGCTTCGCCATCACCCGGCCCGATGCGGTCCAGCTCGCGCTGACGGCCGTGCTGGTGCTCGCCGTCCGGCTCCAGGTGCGGGTGGAGGAGGATGTGCTGGCCCAGGATCTCGGCGCGGCCTATCGCGCCTACCGGCAGCGTGTCCCCCGGTGGCTGTGAGGTCAGGCGAGCATGGCCGCAAGGCCGTTGACCGTGTTGGCATTGCGCAGGGTGCCGATGCCGAGCTTCTTCGTCGTCAGATGCGACAGGAGCCTCGTCTCGCTCGGCTTTTGCGAAAAGTCGATCCAGAGATCGCCGTCGACGATGGCGAGGCGGATGCCGGGCGTGGCGATGCCTTCGAGTTTCGGCAAGATCTCCGGCCCCAGCGGCTTGCGCATGACGCGGATGCCGACATCCGCTCCGTTGCCGTCGGCAAAAGGATTGCCGGCCGCGACGCGCCGCCAGGCCTCCGCACTGCGCAGGATGATGTCGACATGTTTTCCGAAGCGCGCATGGAACGCCGTTTCCAGCTGGTCCCCGATGGCGGAAAGCGGCGCATCGTCGCCCTCGAAGATCAGGTTGCCGGTAGCAACCAGCGTGCGCGTGTTGCGAAAACCGAGGCCTTCCGCCATGGCCCTGAGATCGGCCATGACAAGCCGCTGGTCCGGGCCGAGCACGATGGAATGCAGGAGAGCGACATAAACCGTCATGCGTGCCAGAGCTCCCGTACGGCGTGTGGCGGGCAGTCGATCACATGGGGATCGACGAAAACGGCGTCGAAATCGCGCGAGGCCTGGCGGTATTCCATCCGAACCGACATGGCGTCACCCTCTCCCGGCCGATATGCGCCACAGCCGCCACGGCGCCCACCAGCGCAAACGCGGCTCCAGCACCTCCGGTACGGGATCGAAACCATGGGTGCCGCCGGGGCCGCAGCGGGCAACGCGGAACAGCGCCAGGAAGCCACCCCGCCACAGGCCATGGCGGGCGACGGCCTCATAGCCGTATTCCGAGCAGGTCGGCAGGTGGCGGCAGGCATTGCCGATGAAGCCGGAAAGCGTCAGCTGGTAGAGGCGGATGAAGCCCATGCCGACGAGGCGGCCCGGCGTCCGGCGGAACGGCCCCTGCCAGTTGCGGCCCCTCTGGACGGGCCGCGCGCCGGCATGCCGGCAGTCGGGCGCATCGCACATCGCCTGTCACCCGGCCTTTTCCAGCCGCTTCGCCTCGATCTGGCCGATGGCGTCCACCACGGCGTCGAATGTCAGCATGGTGGAGGCATGGCGGGCCTTGTAGTCCTTGACGGGTTTCAGGAACCGCATGTCCTCGAAGCGACCGTCCGGCCCCTCGCCGTCGGCCTTCAGCATGGCGAGCATCTTTTCGCGCGCATCCCGGATTTCCGCCGCCGTCGCGCCGATGACGTGGCGCGCCATGATCGAGGAGGAGGCCTGGCCGAGCGCACAGGCCTTTACCTCATGGGCAAAATCCATGACGCGGTCGCCCTCGAGCTTCAGGTAGACCTTGACGCGCGAGCCGCACAACTTGGAATGGGCGCCCGCCTCGCCATCGGCATCGGCAAGCGTGCCGATGCGTGGAATGTTGCCGGCGAATTCGAGGATACGGCTGTTGTAGATATCGTCCATCATGGCCCCGTTTTCCGCATTTTTTGCGGAATCTTCAATGATCCGAGGAGATTATTCCGGCCTCGTCGGTAAAAAAGCACCGCGTGTCGTCTCAAGCCTCTTTCGCAGGCCTCGCTCGATACTATATGATAACTCGTATTGGGGTGAGCGTTTTGCAAGAAGCGGGCAATTCCAGGAAAAGCGTGAAGCGGTTTTCCGTCCGGAATTGCAAGAAGCAAAAAGCAGATCGTTCACCTGTTGTTTGGGAAACCGTGCCGGACGGTCATACGCACTGAGAAGCGAAGACCCGAAAGCCCCGGAGCCCGCCAACGGAACCCAAGCCTGCAGGGTTAGGCGAATGGCCAGTGGCGAGTCCGATAAACACGTCAGGTAACCTGCAGAAAGGTCAATGGGTCCATGGACGCCATAGTCACCAATTTTCCGCGTGTCGACGATCCGTCGGGCCGTCCTTCGCAAAAAGAGGCGGAGGATGCCGTTCGCGTCCTGCTTCGCTGGGCGGGCGACGATCCGGAGCGTGAAGGACTGCTCGATACGCCCAAGCGTGTCGCAAAAGCCTATCGCGAACTGTTCTCCGGTTATGACCTCGCCGCCGAAGACGTGCTCGGCCGCACCTTCGAAGAGGTCGCTGGCTATGACGACATGGTGCTGGTGAAGGACATCCCGTTCTTCTCGCATTGCGAGCACCACATGGTGCCGATCATTGGCAAGGCGCATGTCGCCTACCTGCCGAACGGCCGGGTGCTGGGCCTCTCCAAGATCGCCCGCGTGGTCGAGATCTACGGTCGTCGCCTGCAGACGCAGGAGACGATGACGGCGCAGATCGCCAGGTCGATCGACGAGACGCTGAACCCGCGCGGCGTCGCCGTGATGATCGAGGCCGAGCATATGTGCATGGCGATGCGCGGCATCCAGAAACAGGGCTCGACAACGCTCACCACCACCTTTACCGGTGCCTTCAAGACCGAACCGACCGAGCAGGTACGGTTCATGACGATGATCCGGAGCTAGGCGAGGACCGGCTCCCTTTCGACGGAGCCGACCGCCATGCCGATCACCTTCCAAAGCCCCTCCAAGGACAAGGCCGAGCTCGAAACGGGCCCGGCCTTCACGCCGCGTTTCGACGAGCACGGCCTGGTGACGGCCGTGGTGACGGATGCGAAGGACGGCGAACTGCTGATGGTCGCCCACATGAATGCCGAATCCCTGGCCCTGACCATCGAGACGGGCATCGCGCACTATTGGAGCCGTTCGCGCAAGGCCCTGTGGAAGAAGGGCGAAACCTCGGGGAACCTGCAGACCGTCGTGGAGCTGCGGACGGATTGCGACCAGGACGCCGTGTGGCTGAAGGTCTCGGTTGCGGGCCATGACGCGACCTGCCACACAGGCCGCCGCTCCTGCTTCTACCGCACCGTCTCAAGCGGCCCGGACGGTGCCCTGCTGACGATCACCGGCGGCACGCCACAATTCGATCCGGCGTCGGTCTACGGGAAAAATTAAGCATCCCGGCGAAATCCGTCCGGTTTCGGCACGGATTCATCAATTGGCAACCGGTGCCGACGCCTAATGCCCCCCATGGCGGCCTCTACCCCCGCCATTGGATCAGGACATGGAACCCCATCGCTCTCGTGCGTCACGACCGGTTTCCAAGGCCACCCTCACCGGGGTGCCGATCCTGCGGGCGAAGGCCCTCCTCCAGCTGCGACCGGACGCACACGGGACAACCCGCCGGGAGATTATCTTCGGCAAAGTTCCCCGCGTCACAGAGTGCTTCTATCCTGTCATCTATTGTGTTGCCGAGGGTGCCGAGGCACCGGAACGGATTGCCTCGCTGCGAATTCCTCTTGGTAATGGAGGTCCGGAATGTTGAACTGGAGTTTCAATCGTAGTCTCGTAACGGCGGATGCATCCGACCCCGGCGGCCCTTCCATGAACGACATGTCCCATATTCCCGCGCCGGCCACGCCGCGCAAATCCAAGATCGCGCTGGCGCTGGGCGGCGGTGCTGCCCGCGGCTGGGCCCATATCGGCGTGCTCCGGGCGCTGGACGAGGAAGGTATCGAGGTCTCGATGATCGCCGGCACCTCGATCGGCGCTCTCGTCGGCGGCTGTTATCTCGCCGGCAAGCTGGACGAACTGGAGGCCTTCGCCCGCTCGCTCACCATGCGGCGCATCGCCAGCCTTCTCGATTTCACCATTCGCGGTTCCGGCCTCTTCGGCGGCATGCGGCTGACCAGACGCATGCAGGAGCATCTGGAGAATCTCTCGATCGAGAGCCTCGACCGCCCCTTCGTCGCCGTCGCCACCGAGGTCAACAGCGGCCACGAGGTCTGGATCAACAGCGGCGCGCTGATCACCGCCATCCGTGCCTCCTATGCCTTGCCCGGCATCTTCGAGCCGATCAAGTGCAACAACCGCACGCTGGTCGATGGGGCGCTGGTCAATCCGGTTCCGGTGTCGGTCTGCCGCGCCCACGAGGAGCCGCTGGTCGTTGCCGTCAACCTCAATTACGATCTTTATGGCCGCTCGGCAGTGATCAAGCACAGCGCCAGCGAACAGAAGATCGACGAGCACAAGCAGGAGGACAGCGCTGCGCGCCTCGGCCTGACGAGCGTCATGGTACAGTCCTTCAACATTATCCAGGACCGCATTTCACGCGCGCGCCTTGCCGGCGACCCGCCGGATCTCGCGCTGCACCCCAAACTTTCGGATATCGGCCTGTCGGAGTTCCACCGCGCGGGCGAAGCGATCGACCGCGGTTACCTGGAGGCAAAGGCCCGCATAACCGAGATCAAGCGCATGCAGGAAGTCGTGCTGATGCGCTGAGAGAAGCTAGCTTGTAAAAACACCGGAGCGGGCGGAGCGACACATCGCTCCGCCCGAAACCGTTCGGGAGACCTGCAATCAGCCGGCGATATAGGCCTTGATGGCATCCGCCTCGTGCTGGATCGCCCGGATATGGGATTTCACCACGTCACCGATCGAGATGATACCGACGAGCCTGCCGTCCTTCTCCACCGGGATATGGCGGGCGCGCAGCGTGCTCATCATTTCCATGAGTTCATCGACGGTCTGGTTCTCGCCGCAACGATGGACGTTACCCCACATGATGGAGGAAATGGGTTTGTCCAGGCATTCGGCCCCGTTGCGGGCCACGGCGGCAACGATATCGCGTTCGGTCGCAATGCCGGCGATGCGGTCGTTTCGGTCGAGGATGACGATGGCGCCGATGTGATTTTCATGCAGATAGACGGCAGCTTGCCTGACGGTGAGCTGCGGGCCGCCGGTGACGACGTTGCGGCCTTTTTCGTCCAGTATCGTCTTTACATACATGCGTACCTCCCGTGTGCATCATGAACGCAGAGAGGCGGGACACCCGCGCAGGGATGCCCTGCCAGTACCGGCGACACCCGCTTCCTCCTGCACGGTGTCGCCCCGTTCCGGTGTGCATGTGCGAACCGGAACACAACCATGGTGCGCCACGAAGGAGGCGATTGCAAGACCGCTAATGGACTATCGTTAATCCCGGCGGCTTTCCGACGTTGCCACATCGAACAGCGGGAAGAACAGGAAGCCGAACAGGAAGCCGCCGATATGGGCTTCCCAGGCGATGGCCCCGCCGGCATCCGAGCCGAAGATCTGGCCGAATCCGATCAGGAAGTTCGTCAGGAACCAGATGCCGGAAAAGACCAGCACGGACCGGTTGGACAGCGCCTCTGCGATCGTCAGGCGGCGGTTGAGATGGGCGAACTGCCGGCTGATGCGCCCGCTCGGCGAGAAGACGAAGCGGGCCGCTGCCCCCATCAGGCCCGACACGACGCCGGAGGCGCCGACGACGAGGATCATCGCGCCCCAGTGCAGGGCCGTATGAAAGGCAACGGCCGCGACGGCCGAAAGGCACCAGAACAGGAAGAAGCGCGTGACACCGATGCGGCGCACCACCGGCGCCCCGAAGGCGACCATCCAGAAGGCGTTGAAGATCAGGTGTTCCCAGCTGCCATGCAGCAGCGAATAGGTGACGGGCCCCCAGAGCCAGCCGAGATCCTGCTCGGCGAAGGGAATGGCATAGCGCCCGGGAATGAAGGCGAAATGCAGGAGCACGTACTCGTCCGCAGAGGCCGAGAGAAGATAGGTGCGGATCACATGGATTGCGGTCAGGAGTGCCAGGACCGCGACGAGGCTGCCCGGCAGGTTGAAGGCCGGCTCTCGCTTGCGGATATCCGCACTGCCATCCCGCGCGTCAACGCCGTCGTTGCTCATGACCGATCCACCAAACTTATAAAATACGAATCGCGCTTATACAGAGAAAAGAAAGGCCGTGCAGCTTTCGCTGACGGCCGGCGCCCCCAATCCCCGGGGCTGAAATCGATGTGCAGTAAACCATTCCCTCGTGGAGGGATGCCCGGATGTTCTCCCATGCCGGCCGCAAGCGCAATCGAAACCAATCGTTAACCTTAACGGCGCGCTGGCACGAAACTCGCTCCTTCCCTGGCATGACCACCATATGCCCGGCCTTTCGTGCCGGAACGGAACAGAACCGATTGGAAATGAGCATGCAGACGAAGGCCATCACGGCCCTTTACGATTACTGGACGCGCCAGCGTGGCGATCGCCGCGTTCCGCTGCGAAGCGCCATCGAGCCCGCCGACATCGCGCCGATCCTCCCGGATGTCTTCATCCTGGAACACAGCCGGCTGCACGATCCGCGTTTTCGCCTGGCGGGCACGCGCCTCTGTGCGCAGTTCGGCCGGGAACTGAAGGCGACCGGCTTCGACACCCTCTTTGCGCCCGACCAGCGCACCCGCATCGCGCGGATCACCGAGAATGTGATGGCGCATGCGGCACCCGCGGTCCTGCAGGTCGCACTCGTCGATGGCAGGCTGGAGACCACCGAGGCCGAGATCGTGCTGCTGCCGCTCGCCAGCAACGGCAAAGTGGCCGATCGCATCATCGGCGCCTTCTCCCCCCTGCCCGGCCAGCGCCAGCCGCTGAGCGCCTTCCGCTATGCGACACTCGGCGCACTTTCGGTCATCGACCCGAGCCGCGCGCGCACCCTCGAGGGCAACCGGCCCGCCGTTCCCATGCCCACCTCCATCATGGCCATGCGGCCGGTGGGGCTTGGCCAGACGGTGAACCGCGTGCTGCATCTTCGCATCTTCGAAGGCGGCCGCCAGACTGACGATACGTGAGGTTGGCGGCACAACTACAATCGAGGGCGCTTCATAGTTGTTGACGGATGCGCGTGTGACGACTTTTCCACGGCGCAACGAACCTTCTGTTAACCCCGAAAGATTAAGAGTTGGAAAGAGATAGGATCATCAGGCCCGCGCGCACATGTACTCATTCCAGCAAGCATCGCCCGCCGCCCGCAAGCCGCAGCCCGAGCAGCGCAGCTTTCAGCGCGTCTCGGTGACACTGCCCGGCCGGCTGATGCTGCCCAATCACGATGAATACGAGTGCACGGTGCTCGACATGTCGCCCGGCGACGCCAACTTCATCTGTGCCGCCCGCCCGCGCATGGGCGAGCGCATCATCGCCTATGTCGATCATCTCGGCCGCATCGAGGGCAGCGTCGCCGCCCTCAACGACAACGGCTTTGCCATTCTCCTTACCGCCACGGACCGCAAGCGCGAAAAACTCGCCGCACAGCTGACCTGGATCGCCAACAAGCATGAACTGGGCCTGCCGGAAGACCGCCGCCACAACCGCCTGACGCCGCGCAACACCCGCACCGAACTGTCGCTCGACGACGGCCGGCGCTACCCCTGCCGCATCATCGACCTGTCGCTCTCCGGCGCCGCCGTCGACATCGACGTGCGCCCGGCCCTGGGCACCCCCATCCAGCTCGGCAACATGAAGGGCCGCGTCGTGCGCCACTTCCAGGAGGGCGTCGCCATCGAGTTCTCCTCCGTCCAGTCGAAGGAAGCCCTGACCGCTTTCCTGTAACATTTCAGGACGACATGACACCGACCTGTTCCACAAGGGCCCCGCGGGGCCCTTTGCTGTTTCAGGACGAAACAGATCAATCTGCGCAAAAATAAATTCAAAAAAATTTTGTCCGTCGAAAGCGTTTTTCTGACGCTAGCAGTGTTTCCCCTGACTTTCCGCGCACCCGCTCGGCACCGCATTTGGCTCCCCATCCCCTCCGCCGGCACGCTCAGCCGGAAAACAACTCTCCGGCAAATCGGGGAGGAATCGAAAAATATCCTTTTAAACCAGCTAATTACGCCACAAGCAGCGCCCCCGGAGCAGGTGGAAATTCGTTCAAATTTTAATCAAATACACCTCAAATACAGATCAAAACAAACTCAAATTCTATTCTTATTTTATGCTTATGCGATCTTGATTTGAACTAAGTTATACTTCGGCTTTTCGCGTAAGCTCAAAACATAGCTGTCATTGTGACCTCATCAAACGGGGACGAACACAATGACAAAAACGATCAAGACAGGGACGTTTGCATTCCTCTTCTCTCTCGCCGCCGCCGGTGCCGCGATGGCGCTGCCCGCGAACATTCCGCTGGCCGGCGCGACCAACCAGCCCATCGGGCACTATGAATTCTGCAAGCAGTACAGCGACGAGTGCGGCTCGAACGGCAAGGATGCCGGGCCGCTCACGCTGACGCAGGAAAACTGGAAGACGATCCTCAACGTCAATTTTTCGGCCAACACCGAGTTCGCACCGCTGACAGACATGGAAATCTACGGCGTCGAGGAACAGTGGACCTATCCCAACGGCGCGGCGGACTGCGAGGACTACGTGCTGATCAAGCGCAAGCGCCTGATGGAAGCCGGCATCTCGCCGTCGAACCTCCTCATCACCGTCGTGCTGCAGCCGAACGGCGAAGGCCATGCCGTGCCGACCGTGCGCACCGACCGCGGCGACTTCGTGCTCGACAACATGCGCAACAAGGTCCTGCTCTGGTCGCAGACCGAATACCGCTACCTGAAGCGCCAGTCCTCGGCCAATGCCGGCAAGTGGGTCAAGCTTCAGGACGGTCGTGCCGACGCCGTCGGTAGCGTCAAGTAACCTCCGGCCGCCGCAAGGCGCCGTATGACGAGACTGCCCGGCGACCCCGCCGGGCGCGAGAAAGGGCCCCGGTCAGTCCCCCAATCCCCGTCCCCGACCATGGCCCTGCGGCCGGTTCTGCTGTCCCGGAACCGGCCGCGCTCTATTTGGCCCGCTGCTCGGCCCGCAGCTTGAGCGGGCTGGCGCCGAAGTGATTGCGGAAGGCGCGCGAAAAGGCGGAAAGGCTGTCGAAGCCACTGCGCAGCGCCACATCCTGGATTGAAAGCGACGTGTCGCGCACCAGCCGCTGTGCTGCCGTCAGCCGCAGGCGCAAATAATATTTTCCCGGCCCGATGCCGAGGCCCGTGGCAAACAGCGTCTCCAGCTTGCGCGTGGAAAAACCGAGACGCCTTGCGAGCGCGGCAATGGTCAGCGGCCTGTCGATCGTGCGTTCCATGAGGCGGATCGCTGCGGCGAGGTCCGGCTGATGTTCTCCCAGCCGGCCGAGCGAGACGAGCGGCTGCGCATCCGTCGCGGCATGCACCTCGTCATAGACGAAGACGCTCGCCACATCGAGCGCCACTGCCGAACCGAACCGCTCGCGCACCAGATGCAGCATCATGTCGAAGGTCGGCGAAGCGCCACCGGAGGTCCAGAGCGGCCCGTCTGTGACGAAGCGGTCGGCCCGGACATTGAGCGCCGGAAAGGCCGCCGCAAAATCCTCCAGCTCCTCCCAATGCGCCGTCGCATCGCGCCCATCGAGCAGGCCGGAGCGCGCCAGCAGCCAGCAGCCTGATTCGATGCCGGCCACCACGTCGAACCGCCGCGCCACCTTCTTCAGCCGCGACACGAAGGTCCGGTCGGCATGGCGCTCCTGGTTGAAACCGGCGATGACGAGCAGCGCATCGCCGCTCGTGACATCGGCAAAGGCGCCGTCCACGCGGATTTCCACACCGCAGGTCAGAAGCACCGGCTTGCCCAAAGGCGACAGGATCGTCCAGCGGAAGACCGGCTCCGGCACAACACGATTTGCCGCGCGCATCGGATCGAGCGCCGAGGCGAGCGACATGATCGACGACTCGGGCAGAAGCACGATCGTGATGTCGAGCGGCCCCTGCCGCGACGCTTGTTTGCTCATGTGGAAATTGTCAAAAAAGATGCGCATTCTGTCAATCGGCAAAATCGCATTCGGGCATGATCGCTCACACAGGAGATCTGGAGATGCAGCCGGATTGTGGTGAGAACCCCTGTACCCCGAACACCCTGATCCGCATTTTACCGGAACGGGTTGGCGAGCCGACAAGGCGGACCAACCCGTTTTTTTTGACGTTTTTCCTTACGGAATCATGGCTTTTGTCAGGCTTTCGGAACCACACCGCCCTTGCCGCGTTCTTCTACCGAAGAAGCAGGAAAGGTTTTTGCCATGTTGAACTTCAAGACTGGTCTTGCCGCAGGGGCACTTTCCCTCGCGCTCGCGCTAACCTCCGTCATCCCCGCCCAGGCCGTGACCTTCGCAAGGGTGCCCGTGCCGGAAGCCTCTGCCGTGGAGAAGGTGCAATATCGCTACGAGCGCCGCGATCGCCGGGACCGGTATGAGCGGCGCGCAGACAGGCGCTGGCACGGCCATCGCGGCTATCGGGACTATCGCCCGGGCTATCGCCGCCATTCGGACGGCTGGTGGTATCCCCTCGCCGCTTTCGGCCTCGGTGCTGCAATCGGCGGTGCCATCGCCAATCAGCCGCAGGCGGGTGGCGGATCGCACCAGAGCTGGTGCGCCAACCGCTATCGGTCATACCGCGCCTATGACAACACGTTCCAGCCCTACAACGGCCCGCGCCAGCAGTGCGTCTCGCCTTACTCGTAACGAACGCACAACAGGCAAAACAAGGGGCGGCCGTTTGGCTGCCCTTTTTTGCATGGACCGCGAACAGGCGCCGGCAGCGGAAGGTCAATCCGGCCTGCATTGACAAAGGCGATACATCCGTTATTCTGGATATATGGAAATCTCTTCAGCCGTAAACACCCTTGCAGCGCTCGCCCAGGCAACACGCCTTGAAACCTTCAGGCTTCTCGTTCGGCACGAACCTGCAGGGGTACCGGCGGGCGAGCTCGCTCGATTGCTCGACGTTCCCCAGAACACGATGTCCGCGCATCTTGCCACCCTGTCGAGAGCGGGCCTCGTCAAAAGCGAGCGACAAAGCCGCTCGATCATATACAGAGCCAATCTGGATGGCCTTCGCGAACTGATGCTCTTCCTTCTCAAAGACTGCTGCGGCGGCTCCGCTGCGCTTTGCGCCCCGTTGATCGCGGAACTTACGCCGTGCTGCAAACCGCAAGAGCGACCCACATGACCACGAACCCGATCTCCGAAAGGTATCCGGCGCTCAAGCGCCTTTCCGCAAAACCTGGGTCTGAGATCTAGGCGACGGATTCAGCCATGGCCGACAGAATCTCCAGCGTGCCCTTTCCGCACGCGGGCAACCCCACACTGCCGTTCTCACCCTTCACCTTTACCGATAAATCGGCGCTTGAGCTGGTGTCGCGTGAAATCGGCAAAATGGATGGCACGGCAGCTGCTCCTGCAAGGGAAAACTTAGATGTCCACCTTTGAACGATATCTGACCGTCTGGGTCCTTCTCTGCATCATCGTCGGTGTTGCTCTCGGGCATGGGGCGCCAGACGTGTTTCAGGCCATCGCCTCCATCGAAATCGCGAAGGTCAACATTCCCGTCGCGGTCCTCATCTGGCTGATGATCATTCCGATGCTGATCAGGATCGATTTTCGATCCGTGACAAAGGTCGGGACGTTCTGGCGTGGCATCGGGGTGACGCTGCTCGTCAACTGGGCGATCAAACCATTCTCGATGGCGATCCTGGCATGGCTCTTCATCGGCTGGCTGTTTCGACCGTATCTGCCTGCGGACCAGGTCGATTCCTACATCGCCGGCCTGATCATCCTCGCTGCTGCCCCTTGCACCGCAATGGTCTTCGTCTGGAGCAACCTCACCCGCGGCGAGCCGTTGTTCACCCTGTCGCAGGTCGCCCTCAACGACGCGATCATGATCGTGGCCTTCGCGCCCATCGTCGGCCTGCTGTTGGGCCTGTCGGCGATCTCCGTGCCCTGGGACACGCTTGCGATCTCCGTCGTCCTGTACATCGTCACGCCGGTCGTCATCGCTCAGCTTGTGAGGAACAGGCTGACCGCGGATGGCAGCTCTTCGCGGTTGAGCGGCCTGCTGGAGACGCTGCAACCGGTCTCTCTCGTCTCGCTGCTGGCGATCCTCGTCCTGCTGTTCGGCTTCCAGGGGGAGCAGATCATCGCGCAACCCGCGGTCATCGGCCTGCTCGCCGTGCCGATCCTCATTCAGGTCTACCTGAATTCCGGCCTTGCCTATGTGCTGAATCGCCTATCCGGCGAGCAACACTGTGTCGCCGGGCCGTCCGCCCTGATCGGCGCCAGCAATTTCTTCGAACTGGCGGTCGCCGCCGCCATCAGCCTGTTCGGATTTCAATCCGGGGCCGCGCTGGCCACCGTCGTCGGCGTCCTCATCGAAGTCCCGGTGATGCTGTCGGTCGTCTGGATCGTGAACAGGTCGAAGGGCTGGTACGAGGCCTCACCCGCCGTCTCCCGAAACATATCAACGGAAAGCGCATGACCATGGACGTTATCATCTATCACAATCCCGCATGCGGCACCTCCCGGAACACCTTGGCCATGATCCGCAATGCCGGGATCGAACCCAGGGTGGTCGAGTACCTGAAGACGCCTCCGACACGCGCGCAGCTTGCCGGGATGATCGCCGGCGCCGGTCTCACCGTCCGAGCTGCTGTCCGCGAGAAGGAACCGCGCTATGCGGAGCTCGGGCTCGACAATCCGGCGCTCACGGACGACGAGCTGCTCGATGCCATGCTGCGAGACCCCATCCTGATCAACCGCCCCTTTGTCGTTTCACCCATGGGGACGCGCCTTGCCCGCCCGTCCGAAACCGTTCTCGATATCCTTCCCGACACGCACCGGGGCTCCTTCGCGAAGGAAGACGGCGAACAGGTTCTCGATGAAAAGGGGCAGCGCCTTGTCTGAGCCATTGCCAGCGGCCTCGCCGGACCATCTGCGCAAGCCCGATCCGGCTGCTCTCCGGCCGCCGTTTTCAACGCACCGCCCCCGCATCCTGATCCTCTACGGCTCTCTGCGCGACATATCCTACAGCCGGCTCCTCGCCTTTGAAGCGCAGCGCTTGCTGGAGCATCATGGTTGTGACGTCCGGTTGTTTGATCCGAGAGGCCTGCCGTTGCCGGACGAGGCACCGGCCGCTCACCCGAAGGTCCGGGAGCTGCGTGAACTGTCGGCATGGTCCGAGGGGCAGGTCTGGATCAGTCCGGAGCGCCACGGCGCGATGACCGGGATCATGAAGGCACAAATCGACTGGATACCGCTGTCCGTCGGCTCGATCCGCCCGACCCAGGGCAAGACGCTTGCCGTCATGCAGGTTTCCGGCGGCAGCCAGTCCTTCAATGCCGTGAACCAGCTTCGTATCCTTGGCCGCTGGATGCGGATGATCACCATTCCGAACCAGTCGTCGGTTGCCAAGGCCTATCAGGAATTCGATGCGGAGGGGCGAATGAAGCCTTCATCCTACTACGACCGCGTCGTCGACGTCTGCGAGGAGCTGGTGAAATTCACGCTTCTGACCCGTGACGCCTCTTCCTACCTGACCGATCGCTACAGCGAGCGGAAGGAGGACGCCGCCAAGCTGGAGCAGCGGGTGCGGCTGACGTCGATCTGACACATGGATGTCGCCGGCCAACATCCGCCGCGTTTCGCCACCCCCGACGGCTAAGGCGACAATGGCCGAGAAGCCAAGGTTGCGGACTGTCGACGCCATTGATTTTCCTGCTTATTTCGGTGAGCGCAAGATCGTCGACGTTCTCCCGGCTGACAAGCGGCGGGACAGCCGCGACCGGGCGACAAGCTTGTTGTACGGCAAAGCGGCACGGCGCACTGCAAGCCGTGAATCCTGCAGGATTTCAAACACGAAATGGAAGGAGAGAATGGCACGCCCTAGGGGAGTCGAACCCCTCTTTTCAGAATGAAAATCTGACGTCCTAACCGATAGACGAAGGGCGCGTGCGGTGGGCGTTATCTAGTCGGGACCGAATGGATTCGCAAGACGAAAAATCGCGTAGACGCGAAGTTTTTCACAGGCGGGAGTGAAGGATAGGAGCCAGCGCATTTCGAGGGCGCTCCGTCTGCCGGACGCCCGAGCCACGCCTTGCCGCCCAGCCAGATTTGACCACTGGCAATTCTGCATCGGCCTTCCCATATCTCTTCTGCTGAGGACCTGAGGTTACCGCCGTTGACCCTCCCGGCGTCGCCCGTTGGCTCGGCTTCGTTGCCCCGTCGGCAACACGCAGCCGCTCGTCCGGCAAGCTGGGCCGGGCGGGCGGCTCGACCCAAGCGGTTCGAGACCCCGGAGCGCTGGGCCAAGCTCGACGGGGCCTCTCGCCCGACCGCGTAAGATGGCAGCCGTGACAGTTGAACGTTCTGAGCCATGCTTCGTTCCGCAAGGCGTGCGGAAACGACACACCAAAGCACGGCATCGCTTGTTTTTTACAATAAATACAGGAGAGAGTGGCACGCCCTAGGGGAGTCGAACCCCTCTTTTCAGAATGAAAATCTGACGTCCTAACCGATAGACGAAGGGCGCGTGCGGTGGGCGTCTTATAGAAGGGCATCCTGCCTTCTGCAAGCCGGAAAAAGCTGTTGTGACAAAAAAATGAAGAGCCGCCCCGAGGGCGGCTCTTCACGCGAAAAGGTATCGATCACAGAGGGTTAGAGACACCGCCTACTTGCGTCGGCGGCAGCGCCAGTTCCAGTCGCGTTCAGGACCGACGTCGATATGCACGGATTCGGTATGGCAATAGGTGCCGACGCCGCCGCGGCCCGGCATGGTGCGCAGATACTCCGCCAGCTCCCATTTGCTGACGCCGGAAATCTGGATGTCGGCCGCCTCGCAGCGCGTGTGCAGCGACTGCTTCGTCCGGTTGACCTTCAGGTCGCGCAGGCCCGAGGTGACGATGATCGGCTTGTCATAGTGGGTCTCGATCGTCTTCAGCACCTGCAGCAGCTCCGGCTTGAAACAGCCGGTGCGCACCTTGTCCGTCTGCAGCCACAGGCCGTTCGGCGCAAGGCGGGCAAGGCCGGCAAGCGAGGCGACTTCCTTGAACTGTGGGCCGTCATCCTCGACCTCGTCGGCCTCGGAGTGATCCGTCGAGAACATGGCGCTCGCCATCGAGACGCCCGGCAGCGTGCCGAGCGAGGCCTTGCGGGTGGTGTTTGCGCTTTCCCGGTTGAGCACGCGGCGCGGTTGCTCGGCAAAACGGTCGCCATCGAACTGCTGCTTGGCCTCGCGCTTGCCCGCGAAGAGCGAGGCGAGCGTCACGGTCTTTCTCGGCTCGTCCTTCTTGATGCCGGTCGCGCTCATCTGATCCGTGGTGCCGGGCAGCACGGCCGCTGCGCCATCGTCCGCCGGCGCCGCAAGCGCAAGTTCGGCCGCATTGCCGGTTGCGGCTTCCGCCGCAAGAGCCGTTCGCGCGGTCTTGGGGATCGGCCCGTTTTCCGGCAGCGTGATTTCCGCCTGCTCGTCGCCGAGCGTGGCGAGGGGCTGCTGGCCGGTTGCCCCGACCGGCGGCATGTCCTCGACCGGCAGACGGCCGGACTGGTCTGTCGTCTGCGCGGCACCGGTATTGGCATAGAGGCTGTTGACGGAGGCATTGGCGCCGGCGGTCTGCGTCGCATAGGCATTGCCGGTCGCGACGGCCTGGCTGCCGTTGCCGTATATGCTGGCTTTGCCGGCATTCAGCGTCGTCGGCTGCATCACGAGGCCGGCCCGGTCACCGGTTGCTTCGCCCGCGACCTGCTGGTCCGCCGCGGCGGCGGCCGCGATATCGACGGCGGCGGAAGAATCTGCATTCGCAGCACCCGCGCTCACCACGGGCGTGGTGGTCTCGTCCGTGCTGCCTTCGGCGACCGTGTCTTCGCTTTCCTGCGCAGCCTTGTTATCCGCGCGCATATCCGTGGAGACTGCGGAAACGCAGCCCGAGAGCGTGGCGACCGACACGGCCAGCAGCAATCCATACCGCAGCGCCTTCAGGCCTGGCCACTTTCCCTGCATGTCCTGCAAAGGCTTTCCCCCGCTTTCGACGTTCACACCCTCGGTCTTGCCGCCGATAGGGCCATTTTTTCAAACAGTCGCAACCGCAATCGAGAAAAGCCATAGGGCCAGGCTGCGGTTGCCGCGATGTTAGCGTTTCGGCCGGTGGTGTAAAGGCCGAAGCGCGTGAAGCCGTGAAACGCAGAACGGGAGGCTATCCGGCCCAAATCGGCCAAAGCACCCTCTCGCTGGCGATCGACCGGATGGGCAAGAGATTTCCGGTCAAATACGGCGGAACGATGATCGTTGCACGGATCTATAGGATGCAAGCTTTGCCTGGAGCTTGCGTCCGGCATTTGCCTACCAGGCGCCGGTGTTGCCCATGGAAACCCAGGGTTCGGCCGCCGGCAGACGCTCGCCCTTCTGCAGGATTTCGATGGAAATGCCGTCCGGCGAACGCACGAAGGCCATGTGGCCGTCGCGCGGCGGGCGGTTGATGGTGACGCCATTGTCCATCAGCCGCTGGCAGAACGCGTAGATGTCGTCGACCTCGTAGGCGAGATGGCCGAAATTGCGCCCGCCGGCATAATCCTCGGTGTCCCAGTTGTAGGTGAGCTCAAGGCAAGGGGCGGCATTCGCCCGCGCAGCTTCGACATCGTCGGGCGCGGCGAGGAAGATCAGCGTGAATCGGCCCTTTTCGTTCTCGTAGCGGCGGACTTCCGTGAGGCCGAACAGCGTCGAATAGAAATGCAGGGACTGGTCGACGTCTTTGACGCGGACCATCGTGTGGAGATAACGCATTGGAATATCCTCTGAATGTGGAATCGTCCGGAAGAGTAGGGTTTTGTCAGCCTCAGGCAAGCCTTGCAGCCTACCAATGGGACCGGCAAAACTTTCAAAGGGGCTTGCGCATTCGCATCGGGACAATGTTATTCTGGTTATCAAGAATCAGTTAACCGTAACTCATGTGACGCGTAAACGAGGGGCTGGCAGGTCATGGCGGATAGGGTGTCTTCAAAGGAAATCACTGATCGTGATGACCAGGGCAACGACGCCGTCGATCTCGTCGAGATCACCGGGGTCATCAAGTGGTTCGACGTCGCCAAGGGTTTCGGCTTCATCGTACCCGACAACGGCATGCAGGATGTGCTGCTGCACGTCACCTGCCTTCGCCGGGACGGCTACCAGACGGTTCTGGAGGGCACGCGCGTCGTCGCGCTGATCCAGAAACGCGACCGCGGCTACCAGGCCTTCCGCATCCTTTCCATGGACCAGACCACGGCCGTGCATCCCTCGCAGATGCCGCCGGTGAAGACCCATGTGCAGGTCACGCCGTCGAGCGGACTGGAGCGCGTTCTGGTCAAGTGGTTCAACCGCACGAAGGGCTTCGGCTTCCTGACGCGCGGCGAAGGCACGGAAGACATCTTCATCCACATGGAGACGCTGCGCCGCTTCGGCCTGGCGGAACTGCGTCCCGGTCAGGTCGTGCTGGTCCGCTTCGGCGACGGCGAGAAGGGCCTGATGGCAGCGGAAATCCACCCGGACATGCCGGTTCCCGGCAACAGGCCCCACTGATGGGCCTTTTCGCGCGGGCGGCCGGTTTCGCGCGCCTTGCTAGCGCCGTCCTGGCGCTTTTCTTCTGTTTTTCCCTTTCGGCCTTCGCAGCGGAAACATTCGACACACAGCCGCTGACGATCGTCACGAAGGACGGCAAGAGCCATGCCTTCACGGTGGAGCTCGCCATTACGCCGCGCCAGCGCGAACAGGGGCTGATGCACCGCCGCGAGATGGCGCAGGACCGCGGCATGCTCTTCGCGTTCGGTGAGACGCGGCAGGTCTTCATGTGGATGAAGAACACGTACCTGCCGCTCGACATGCTGTTCATCGCCAAGGACGGCAAGGTGCGCGCCATCAAGGAAAACGCCGAGCCGCACTCCGAATCGATCATCGATTCGCAGGGGCCGATCGACTATGTGCTGGAGCTCAACGGCGGCACGGCCAAGCGCCTCGGCATCCGCGCGGGCAACCGCGTCGAGAGCGAATTGATGGATTCGCTGCGCAAGGCGAAGTAAGCCTACCATTTCCTGCGACAAGCGCTTGAAAACGCCCATTTGCTGTTGCGGCGGGGGGCGGATGCGTGTATCTCCCCATCGCCGGGACGGACGGAGTGTAGCGCAGTCTGGTAGCGCATCTGGTTTGGGACCAGAGGGTCGGGAGTTCGAATCTCTCCACTCCGACCAGTCCGGCGGGCGTTTCGATGCCAAATGCGCGTTCGGTCATTCCCCCTTTACGGAATCCGGGTTATGCATTCTCGAACGCGCGCCGGCGGAACGGTGCGCCTTTATGCGAGAATTCTGGAGCCGCTTCGATGACCGCGAAGATCTATCGTCCCGCCAAGACCGCCATGCAATCCGGCAAGGCCAAGACCAATCTCTGGGTTCTGGAATTCGATGCCGAGAAGCCGCGGACGATCGACCCGATCATGGGCTATACCAGCTCCGGCGACATGTACCAGCAGGTCAAGCTCACCTTCGAAACCAGCGAAGAGGCGGTCGCCTATGCGGAACGCAAGGGCATCGACTACCGCGTGATCGAGCCGAAGGAATCGACCCGCAAGCGCGTCGCCTACCCGGACAATTTCCGCTTCAACCGCATGCAGCCCTGGACCCATTGAGGTTTCGCTGGCCCTGCCAGCCCCGGCCCCTTAGCTCAGCTGGATAGAGCATCTGCCTTCTAAGCAGAATGTCGCAGGTTCGAGTCCTGCAGGGGTCGCCATTCCCGGCGAACGATTGAAGAGGAATGTTCCCGGTTTGCGGCAGGGTGGAGGCCTTTGGCGTTTTCGCGGCCTGCAGAAAAGCGGAAACATCAAACGGAAAAAACTGAAAATTCCTGCATTTAGGGCTTGCGCAAATCAGCGGTCCCGACTAGATAACGCCCACCGCACGCGCCCTTCGTCTATCGGTTAGGACGTCAGATTTTCATTCTGAAAAGAGGGGTTCGACTCCCCTAGGGCGTGCCACCCTCTCCTTCATTTTCCGGAATAACGTTGTTTCAGAATGCCTTTGCGGCATCGAGAACACGAAACTGCATGCGCCGGCTGCCCTGCCAGCTGTCGGCGGAAAGCGTGCCGGCAAGATGCACCGCCTGGCCGCGCTGCTTCATCAGGAAAAGACCGAGATCGGCTTCCGCCGCGCGGAAGGCCATGGCGCCGAGGCGGCCACCATCGGGGCCTTCGAGTTCGAGACGCAGGTGATTGACGCCGACGGGCCTGATGTCGCGTACGCGGTGCGCAGGCAGCGCGAAGATCGGCTGCGGATGCCCCGAACCGAACGGGCCGGCCTGCTCCAGCTGGTCGGCAAGCGCCAGCGTCGCACCGCTTGCGCTCAATGCACCGTCGATCTTCAGCGTTTCCACGGCCACCAGATCGCGCACGGTGCGCTCGGCGCGCTCCTCGAAGAAGCCGCGCAGGCGGCCGAGATTCGACCGCTCCACCGTCAGCCCCGCCGCCATGGCATGGCCGCCCCCCTTGACGAGAAGGCCCTCGTCGACGGCGGCGCGCACCATGCGGCCGAGATCGAAGCCGCTGATCGAGCGGCCGGAGCCGGTGCCTTTACCCGAGGGATCGAAGGCGATGGCGAAGGCGGGTCGGCGGAAGCGATCCTTGAGGCGCGAGGCGAGCAGACCGACGACGCCCGGATGCCAGCCCTCGCGGGCCGTCAGGATGACGGAGGCGCCTTCACCGGTGCCGTATTCCGCCTGTGCCTCGGCCTCCGCCTCGGCCAGCATGGCGGCCTCCATGGCCTGACGCTCGCGGTTGAGGTCGTCGAGCTGCTTGGCGATTCGCTCTGCCTCGCCCGGTTCGTCGATCGTCAGGAGGCGGCTGCCGAGCGCTGCATCGCCGATACGCCCGCCGGCATTGATGCGCGGGCCGACGAGGAAGCCGAGATGGTACGGCGTCACTGGCCCGCCGATGCCCGCCTGCTTCAGGAGCGCCGTCAGGCCGGCATTGCCGAGATGACGTGCCGCGACGAGGCCCTTGACCACATAGGCGCGGTTGAGCCCCTTCAAGGGTACCACGTCACAGACGGTGGAGAGCGCCACGAGATCGAGCATGGCGAGCAGATCGAAGGTTTTCGCCCGCCCGTCGCCCCTTTCCCGAAGGACGCGCTGCAGGGCGACCAGGACGAGAAAGACCACGCCGGCGGCCGACAGATGCCCCTGCCCCGACAAATCGTCCTCGCGGTTCGGATTGACCAGTGCATGGGCCGGCGGCAGCGCCTCGCCCACCTGGTGGTGGTCGATGACGACCACGTCGATGCCGCGCTCCTTCGCGACAGCCAGCGACTCGTGGCTGGTCGAGCCGCAGTCGACCGTGACGATAAGCTCTGCACCACGCTCGATAAGCTGGGCGATGGCATTGGGGTTGGGGCCGTAACCTTCGAAGATGCGGTCGGGAATGTAGATTTCCGCCTGCACGCCGAAATGCGCGAGGAAACGATAGAGGAGCGCCGAGGATGACGCGCCGTCGACGTCGTAGTCGCCGAAGATCGCGACGCGCTGACGCTTTTCGATGGCGCGCGCCAGCCGTTCGGTGGCCGCCTCGCAGTCCATCAGGCTGTAGGGTTCGGGCATCAGGCGGCGCAGCGTCGGGTCGAGGAATTCCAGGGCGCCTTCAAAGGGCACGCCCCGCCCCGCCAGAACGCGCGCGATGAGATCCGGCAGGCCGTGGCTCTGGCTCATCGCCAACGCCCGGTTCTCGCCCGCCTGGTCAAGCCGCGCCACCCAGCGCTGGCCGGTCACCGAGCGTTCGACATTCAGGAAGGCCCGGCTGACGGGATCGGCGTTTTCCAGCATGCTCATGGCGGCTCCGGCAACGAGAGCTTTTCCGCTTTTCCCCGAATCACGAAAACGCTCTATCTCCTTGTTTTGCCGCATTTCCAGACGCAAAACCGCTTCGCACTTTTGCTGGAAATGCTCTACACTGCAGACAAAGTCGCGAAGACCTCTCCCTCGAACGCCTCTCGTCCTTCATCCTCGGGCTTGCCCCGAGGAACCACCGTCGCGGGTGACGCATAGATCCTCGACCCAGGGCCGAGGACGACGAAGGTGGGTGTGGCGAGGTTCATCGATCCCTTGATACCACGCCACGCCGAAGAAACGAAAAGATCAGGTCGTCTTCGGCCGCTCGATGCGGATCACCTGCGGTTCGCCGACAAGGTACCCCTCGCCCTTGATGGAGGCGACCGCCTTGCGGACGGAATCCTCCATCGTCGCATGGGTGACGAGGATGATCGTCTTCGGGTCAGTGGTCTCGGCGCTCGCCTGGGCGCGCTGCACGATGGATTCCAGCGAGATGCCGTTCTCCGCCATGTGCTTGGCGATGCTGGCAAAGACGCCGGTGCGGTCTTCCACCGAAAGGCGGATGAAATAGCCGCCGTGGTGCTTGCGGATCTGCGCACGCTTGTAGGGGGAGAGAGAGGCGGCCGGGCGGCCGAGCGCCGGCACGGTCTGCGCACCCGGGCGGCTCTTGGCGATGTCGGCGATGTCGCCGAGCACGGCCGAGGCCGTCGCGTTGCCACCGGCGCCTGGGCCGACCATCAGCAGTTCGCCGAGAATGTCCGATTCAATCGCAACGGCATTCGTTACGCCGTCCACCTGCGCGATGACGCTGTCGAGCGGCACCATGGTCGGGTGCACGCGCTGTTCGACGCCCGTATCCGTCTTCTGTGCGACGCCGAGCAGCTTGATGCGGTAGCCGAGGTCGGCGGCGGCACGGATGTCGTCGATGGAGATGTTGGTGATGCCTTCGAGATAGATGTCGTCGGCCGCAATCTTCGTGCCGAAGGCGAGCGTCGTGAGGATCGACAGCTTGTGCGCCGTGTCGTTGCCCTCGATGTCGAAGGCGGGATCGGCTTCGGCATAGCCGAGACGCTGGGCTTCCTTGAGGCACGCCTCGAAGGAAAGGCCTTCCTTCTCCATCTTGGTCAGGATGTAGTTGCAGGTGCCGTTCATGATGCCGTAGACGCGCGAGATCGTGTTGCCCGTCAGGGATTCACGCAGCGCCTTGATAACAGGGATGCCGCCGGCGACAGCCGCCTCGTAGTTGAGGATGGCACCGTTCTTTTCCGCGATGCCGGCGAGCTCCACACCATGGGCGGCGAGCAGCGCCTTGTTGGCCGTCACGACATGCACGCCGCGCGAAAGTGCCGCCTTGACGGCGGCACGGGCCGGGTCGCCGGAGCCGCCCATCAGTTCCACGAAGACGTCGATCCTGGCCTCGCGGGCGAGCGCGACCGGATCGTCGAACCATTCGGCTGCCGAAAGATCGACGCCGCGGTCGCGGCCCTTCGAGCGGGCGGTCACGGCGACGATCTCGATCGGCCGGCCGCACGTTGTCGTGAGCATGTCCCTGCGTTCGACGAGAATCTTCGCGAGCGAGGCACCAACGGTCCCCAAGCCCGCAATGCCGATCTTCAGGGCATCAGCCATGGTCATGTCCTAACGTTTTGGAAGAAGGCCCTCCGCAGATGCGCGGAGGGCGGATTTTTCAGCGATGGGCGTTCAGCGAGATGACGTTGTGCATCGTCTCGTCCGCCGTGGAGAGGAACTTCTTGATGTTGCGCGCCGCCTGGCGGATGCGGTGCTCGTTCTCGACCAGCGCGAGGCGGACGTAATCGTCGCCCTGCTCGCCGAAGCCGATGCCCGGCGCGACCGCGACATCCGCCTTCTCGACGAGCAGCTTGGAGAATTCCAGCGAGCCGAGGTGGCGGAACTTTTCCGGGATCTTCGCCCAGGCGAACATGGTGGCCGCCGGCGGCGGCACGTCGAAGCCGGCCTTGCCGAAGGTATCGACCATCACGTCGCGGCGGCGCTTGTAGACGTTGCGCACTTCCGCGATGTCGGCGCCGTCGCCGTTCAGCGCATGGGTCGCAGCGACCTGGATCGGCGTGAAGGCACCGTAGTCTAGGTAGGACTTGACGCGGGTCAGCGCAGCGATCAGCCGCTCGTTGCCGACGGCAAAGCCCATGCGCCAGCCGGGCATGGAGAAGGTCTTCGACATGGAGGTGAACTCCACCGTCACGTCGATCGCGCCGGGCACTTCCAGAACGGACGGCGGCGGCGCGTTGTCGTCGAAGTAGATTTCCGAATAGGCAAGGTCGGAGAGCACGATGATGTCGTGCTTCTTCGCGAATGCGATGACGTCCTTGTAGAAATCGAGCGTGGCGACATGCGCCGTCGGGTTCGACGGATAGTTGATGATGAGAGCGAGCGGCTTGGGGATCGAGTGGCGCACGGCGCGCTCGAGCGGCGGGAAGAAACTTTCGTCCGGCTCGACCGACATGGACCGGATCACGCCGCCGGCCATCAGGAAGCCGAAGGCATGGATCGGATAGGTCGGATTCGGGCAGAGGATGACGTCGCCGGGCGCGGTGATCGCCTGCGCCATGTTGGCAAAGCCTTCCTTGGAGCCGAGGGTCGCGACGACCTGCGTTTCCGGATTCAGCTTCACGCCGAAGCGACGGGCGTAATAGGCGGCCTGGGCGCGGCGCAGGCCGGGAATGCCCTTGGACGAAGAATAGCGATGGGTGCGCGGGTCCTGAACCACTTCGCAGAGCTTGTCGACGATCGCCTTGGGCGTCGGCAGGTCGGGGTTTCCCATGCCAAGGTCGATGATATCGGCGCCACCCGCTCGCGCGCTTGCTTTCAAACGGTTAACCTGTTCGAAAACATACGGCGGCAGACGCCGGACCTTGTGAAACTCTTCCATCTTTAACCCCGTTAGGCACGGAGCCCCTCCGGCGGCTTTGCCGGACGGCGTAAAACTCCGTGCGAATCAAGAAATCGGATACGGACGAAAGCGTTCGAAATGAAGGCACTCCGCCCGGCCGACGACCAACTGGCCGTCATCCGCTTTGCTGCCAAACGGCAAGAAACGCAAGCGCTAATTCGTCTTCTCGATTTCGGAAAGCGTCGCCTTGCCGTGACCGTCGCGCAGCGCCTGCAACTCGGCAAGCTTGCGGCGGTATTCGGCTTCCGAAATCGCGCCCGAACGGCGACGGCTGGAGAGTGCCGTCAGGCGTGCGCTGTAGCTGGCGGCTTCCTCGTCGCTCATCTGCTGCGTCTCGGCGCTGACGATCGCCGTGATATCGGGGTAGACATCGGCCCGGTTCGCGCCGGCATTTACCGTCGCGGTCGATCCGGTCTCGCTCGAGGCACAGGAAGCGAGCGCCACCGTGGCGGCAGCCATGAGGAGAGCGGCGCGCAAACGCCTGATTTCGAACGCCATGTGGCTGTATGCTCCTGTCGAAACGACCGGTTCCCGATAATGCCGTATGCGGCTGTCAGGCCCTTGTAATCTGTTTCGTAGAGAATGTAAAAATACAAAAGTAACAATAAAATCGGGAGGGAACCATGGCCGATGAACGCAAGGCGAATGAACGCGATGCGGCCGGAAACAAGCCCGGTTTCCAGCCCTTCGACCCCGCGACGATCGAGCCCTACATCGTCAAGGATCCCGAGGCGCTGACGGTCAACTTCGCGCGCACCGTCGAACAGCTCGGCAAGGCCGCCTCCGCCTGGCTCGCACCGCGCGAAAGCGGCGAGAAGGTCGACACGGTTTCCGAGCCGATGGTCGACATGGTGAAAACCCTCTCCAAAGTCTCCGAATACTGGCTGACGGACCCGCGCCGCACGCTGGAGGCGCAGACGCTGCTGCTCGGCAGCTATTTCAACATCTGGTCGCGCACGCTGGGGCGCCTTTCCGGCGAAGAACAGGATGCGGCACCCGATCCGCACGGCAAGGACAAACGCTTTGCCGATGAGGACTGGGTGAAGAACCCGTTTTTCGATTTTCTGCGCCAGGCCTATTTCGTGACCTCCGACTGGGCGGAGAAGCTCGTCGCCGATGCCGAAGGCCTCGACGAGCACACGCGCCACAAGGCGGGCTTCTATGTGAGACAGATCGCCAGCGCGATCTCGCCGACGAACTTCGTCACCACCAATCCGCAACTCTACCGCGAGACGGTCGCCTCGAACGGCGCGAACCTTGTGCGCGGCATGAAGATGCTGGCCGAGGACATCGCCGCCGGCCGCGGCGACCTGAAGCTGCGCCAGACCGACACGAGCAAGTTCGCGATCGGCCAGAACATGGCGCTGACGCCGGGCAAGGTGCTAGCGCAGAGCGACGTCTGTCAGGTCATCCAGTACGACGCAACGACGGACAGGGTGCTGAAGCGCCCGCTTCTCATCTGCCCGCCCTGGATCAACAAGTTCTACATCCTCGACCTCAACCCGGCAAAATCCTTCATCAAGTGGGCCGTGGACCAGGGTCACACGGTCTTCGTCATCTCCTGGGTGAACCCGGATGAACGGCATGCGGCCAAGGACTGGGAATCCTACGCCCGTGAGGGCGTCGGCTTCGCGCTCGACACGATCAAGCAGGCGACCGGCGAGGACGAGGTAAACGCCATCGGCTATTGCGTCGGCGGCACGCTGCTCGCGGCGACGCTCGCCCTGCACGGCCAGGAAGGCGACAAACGCATCCGCACGGCGACGCTCTTCACCACGCAGGTCGACTTCACCCATGCCGGCGACCTGAAGGTCTTCGCCGACGAGGAGCAGATCGACCTCATCGAGCGCGGTATGAAGGCGACCGGCTATCTCGACGGCTCGAAGATGGCGACCGCCTTCAACATGCTGCGTGCCTCCGAGCTGATCTGGCCGTACTTCGTCAACAACTACCTGAAGGGCCAGGATCCGATGCCCTTCGACCTGCTATACTGGAATTCAGATTCCACGCGAATGCCCGCCGCCAACCATTCGTTTTATCTGAGGAATTGTTATCTCAACAACACCCTCAGCAAGGGCGAGATGCAGCTCGCCGGCAAAAAGCTGTCGCTGAAGGACGTCAAGATCCCGATCTACAACCTCGCCACCAAGGAGGACCATATCGCGCCGGCGAAATCCGTCTTCGTCGGCAGCAAGTTCTTCGGCGGCAAGGTGACCTATGTGATGGCCGGCTCCGGCCACATCGCCGGCGTCGTCAACCCGCCGGACAAGATGAAATACCAGTACTGGACAGGCGGGCCGGTAAAGGGCGAGTTCGAGGACTGGGTGGAAAAGGCGAAGGAGGCGCCGGGCTCCTGGTGGCCGCACTGGCACGACTGGATCAAGGCGGAGGACGATCGCATGGTGCCGGCACGCAAGACCGGCGGCACCATGAACTCGATCGAGGAAGCCCCCGGCTCCTATGTGCGCGTGCGCGCCTGATCGCCGAACCGCCATGAAATTCGATCCGCCGCTCGTTTCCGGCACTCTCGTGCAGCGCTACAAGCGCTTCCTGTTCGACGCCATCCTCGACGATGGATCGGCGATAACAGGCTCCTGCCCCAACACCGGCTCGATGCGCGGCCTGACGGCGCCCGGTTCGCGCATCTGGATGTCGGAGAGCGACAGTCCGACGCGCAAGCACCGCCACCGGCTGGAACTGGTGGAGGCCGACGACACCGTCGTCGGCATCAATACAGGCCTGCCGAACCGGCTGGCGGAGGAAGCGATCCACGCCGGTCTCGTTTCCGATCTCGGCAGCTATCCCGTTCTTGAACGGGAGAAGAAATACGGCCGCAACTCACGCATCGACATCCTGCTCTCCGGGCCGGACCGGCCGCTTGCCTATGTCGAGGTGAAAAACGTGCATTTCCGTCGCACCGCCGGCCTTGCCGAATTCCCCGACACGGTGACCGAACGCGGTGCAAAACATCTCGAAGAACTCGGCGACATGGCCGAGGCCGGCTGCCGCGCGGTCATGCTTTATCTCATCCAGCGGGAGGATTGTTCGCGGTTCCGCATCTGCGCCGATCTCGACCCCGCCTATGCGGCCGGGTTCCGCCGGGCGATTTCTCGCGGCGTCGAGGCCTATGCGGTCAAATGCGCCGTTACATCCCAGCAAATCCGGCCTGTGGCATCGATCACCATGGACGAACCCGGTATGGCTGTTTTATGAACATGCGGAAAGACTAGCGAAAGTTCGACCATGGTGACCTATATCGACGCGTCCTCCGCGCCGCTGAAGAACACGGGCGTGATCCGCCTCTACGATGCAGAAGCCTTTGCCGGCATGCGCAAGGCCTGCCAGCTGACAGCGCGCTGCCTCGATGCACTCTATCCGCTGGTCAAGCCCGGCGTCGCGACCGACGCCATCGACCGCTTCGTGTTCGAATTCGGCATGGACCACGGCGCCCTGCCCGCGACGCTGAACTACCGCGGCTACACCAAGTCGAGCTGCACCTCGATCAACCACGTCGTCTGTCACGGCATTCCGAACGACAAGCCGCTGCGCGAGGGCGACGTCGTCAATATCGACGTCACCTTCATCCTCGATGGCTGGCATGGCGATTCGAGCCGCATGTATCCGGTCGGCGAGATCAAGCGCGCCGCCGAGCGCCTGCTTGAAGTGACGCATGAATGCCTGATGCGCGGCATCGCCGCCGTCAGGCCCGGGGCGCGCACCGGCGCCATCGGCGAGGCGATCCAGGCCCATGCGGAGGCCGAGCGCTGCTCGGTGGTGCGCGATTTCTGCGGCCACGGCGTCGGCCGCCTCTTCCACGATGCACCGAACATCCTGCATTACGGCCGCGCCAACGAGGGGCCGGAAATGCGGGAAGGCATGATCTTCACCATCGAGCCGATGATCAATCTCGGCCGGCCGCATGTGAAGGTGCTGTCCGACGGCTGGACGGCGGTGACACGCGACCGCTCGCTCTCCGCCCAGTACGAACACACGGTGGGCGTCACGGCCGACGGCTGCGAGATCTTCACGCTTTCGCCCGGCGGCCTCGACCGCCCCGGCCTTTCCGCCTAAGGCCGCCATGACAGGATCGCGCGGCCGAACGGACAAGACCTCCCCCGCAGAGACGGGCAACGATCCGACGACCGCCGACGATCTTTTCGACACCCTCGACGAGCGGGGCCACTTCTTCGAGCGCCCCGCCCGCACGACGCCCGCGAAGGCGATTCCCCCCGCCGAAGACAAGCACTACCACGGCCATCGCGAGCGGCTTCGCCTGCGCTTCCGCGACAGCGGCGACGGCGCGCTGGCCGATTACGAGATCCTCGAACTCCTCCTCTTTCGCCTCATCCCCCGGCGCGACACCAAACCGGTGGCAAAAGCCCTGCTCGAGCGGTTCGGCACGCTTGCCGGCGTCTTCGGCGCCACACCGGCGCTGCTGCAGGAAGTGAAGGGCATCGGCGAGGCGGTGGCGCTGGATCTGAAACTCGTCTCCGCCGTCGCCCAGCGCACGCTGAAGAGCGAGATCCGCAACAAGACCGTGCTCGCCTCCTGGTCTTCGGTCATCCAATATTGCCACGCCGCCATGGCGCACGAGCCGCGCGAGCAGTTCCGCATCCTCTTCCTCGACAAGCGCAACACGCTGATCGCCGACGAGGTGCAGGGCCACGGCACGGTGGACCACACGCCGGTCTATCCCCGCGAGGTGGTGCGCCGCGCGCTGGAACTGTCGTCCACGGCGATCATCCTCGTCCACAACCACCCGTCCGGCGACCCGACGCCGTCGCGGGCGGACATCGATATGACGAAGACGATCGTGGAGACCGCCCGGCCGCTTGGTATCACGGTGCATGACCACATCATCATCGGCAAGGACGGGCATGCCAGCCTGAAGGGTCTGAGGCTGATCTGAAATCAAGGGGCGCACCCTGCGGGGAAGCGCCGAATCGCGTTACAAAACAACGAAATCGGGTGAGCGTTCCTTCATCCGATTGAAACGGTTTGCTGCCACATTCGATTGACGAAAACTTGCACGGCGAAGACAATTGCTGCATCGCAATATGATTCTTCCCGCAAAAGGCTGGGGCCATCTCACATGCAGGAATATGATCTCGTCGTCGTGGGCAGCGGCCCCGCAGGCCGCCGCGGCGCCATCCAGGCAGCCAAGCTCGGACGCAAGGTCCTTGTCATCGAACAGGGAAAACGTGTCGGCGGCGTTTCGGTGCACACCGGCACGATTCCCTCCAAGACGCTGCGCGAGACGGCGCTGAACCTCTCCGGCTGGCGCGAGCGCGGCTTCTACGGTCGCGCCTACCGCGTCAAGCAGGAGATCAGCGCGGACGACCTGCGCCGCCGCCTGCTGATCACGCTTGATCATGAGGTGGAGGTTCTGGAGCACCAGTTCGCCCGCAACCGCGTGCAGCACATCCGCGGCAAGGCGAAGTTCGTGACGGCGGATACGATGGAGATCGCCAAGGACGACGGCGAGACCATCCACGTTCAGGCCAAGAGCATCATGCTGGCCGTCGGCACGAAGCCGTACCGTCCCGAGAGCATCCCCTTCGACGGCGTCAGCGTTCTCGACAGTGACGAATTGCTCGACATCAAGGAATTGCCGCGCTCCATGGCCGTCATCGGCGCGGGCGTCATCGGCATCGAATATGCCACGATCTTCTCCGCGCTCGACACGCAGGTCACCGTCATCGACCCGAAGCCGACGATCCTCGATTTCATCGACAGGGAAATCGTCGAAGAGTTCATCCACGATCTGCGCGACCGCAACATGAAGCTCATCCTCGGCCAGAAGGCCGACAAGGTGGAAAAGCTCGACAACGGCAAGTGCGAGATCACGCTGGACAACGGCCGCCGCGTCACCTGCGACATGGTGCTCTATGCCGCCGGACGCGTCGGCGCGACCGACAGCCTCAACCTGCCGGCTGCCGGCCTGACGGCCGATTCGCGCGGCCGCCTCAGCGTGAACCCGGAAACTTTCCAGACCGACGTGCCGCATATCTACGCCGCCGGCGACGTCGTCGGCTTCCCGTCGCTTGCCTCGACCTCCATGGAACAGGGCCGCATCGCCGCCCGTGTCGCCGTCGGCGCCATCGCCAAGGAGCCGCCGAAATATTTCCCCTACGGGATCTATGCCGTGCCGGAAATCTCCACCTGCGGCCTCACCGAGGAAGAGGTGAAGGAGCGCGGCATTCCCTATGAATGCGGCATGGCCCGTTTCCGCGAGACCTCGCGTGGCCATATCATGGGCCTCAATTCCGGTCTCTTGAAGATGATCTTCTCGCTGAAGACGCGCCGCCTGCTTGGCGTTCACATCGTTGGCGAAGGCGCGACGGAGCTCGTCCATATCGGCCAGGCTGTGCTCAACCTGAAAGGCACCGTCGAGTATTTCGTCGAGAACACCTTCAACTATCCAACCCTCGCCGAAGCCTACAAGATCGCCGGCCTCGACGCCTGGAACCGCATGGGCGACCTGTCGCAGGCTGGCTGATCCTTCGCCGGCGAACAAGGCAGGTCTGACCACCGAGCGGACCGGCCTGTTGCGCCCAGAATCGCAAAACACGCGGGAGGAGCAGCGCGCGTGAAGATCCTGTCGCTGAACGTCTGGGGCGGCATGCTGCATGCGCCGCTCCTTGCCTATCTCGCGGATGTCGATGCCGACGTCTATTGCCTGCAGGAGGTACCGCGCGCCATCGCCGCGCGCTCGGCTTTTCTGACCTATCGCGACGGCGCGGTGGAGCTCCAGCAGCGCGCCAATCTCTACCGCGACATCGCCGCCGCCCTGCCCGGCCATGACGGTTTCTTCGCGCCGGCCATGCGCGGCGAGCTGATGGACGGCATGCATCCCTGCTGGCAGGAATTCGGCCTCGCCACCTTCGTTCGACAGGATGTCTCCGTGATCGGCCAGGCGCTCGATTTCGTGCACGGCGCGTTCTCCCCGCACGCTTTCGGCCCGCATCCGCGTCCCCGCAATGCCCACGCCTTGCGCCTCTACGACTATGCCGCGGACCGCGCACTCACCGTTGTGCAGCTCCACGGCCTGCGGACCGTCGATGGCAAGGGCGACACGCCGGAGCGTGACGCGCAGGCCGACGCCCTGACCGCCCTTGTCCAGCGTTTGCACCGCCCGGACGAAGGCCTCGTCCTCTGTGGCGACCTCAACCTTCTGCCGGAGAGCAGGACGTTCGGGGCGCTCTCCCGCCTCGGTCTGACCGATCTCGTCACGACCCGTGGCTTCACGGACACGCGGACCTCGCACTACACGAAACCCGGCCGCTACGCCGACTACATGCTGGTGAATGCGACGGTGCCAGTCGCCGGATTTACCGTCGTCGAATCACCGGAAGTGTCGGATCACCGGGCACTGCTTCTGACGCTCGGCCAGGGCGCGTCCTCCACGCACGCGGAACGAGCGCCGCGCCACTGACAGTTTTCTCTTTCCGCGTCCCCTTCCTTCTGCAAACATTGCACCGCATGGCATGAGCGGGGAGACGGGCATGAACCTGACACTTCATTTGCTGGAGGCGGAGGGCTCTCTTTCCGCCTGGCGCGATACGCTTCGCTTACAGACGATCGACATCGGCAGACGGATAGCCGCCCGCGTGCCCGCCGATCTCTGCCGCCATCCGGTGGATATTCTCGTACAGAACTTTCCCGAGGGCACGGTCCCGGAAATGGCGATGGGTGGGTCGTGCTTCCGGCGTGGCCTCGTGACGATCAGTCTTGCGCCGGACAACCCAGCCTTCGAAGCGCATGTCGCTGGCGGGGTTTTCCAGCAGATGCTGGCGCATGAGCTGCACCACGCCATGCGCTGGAACGCCTGCGGCTATGGGGAAACACTCGGCGAGGCGATCGCGTCGGAAGGATTGGCAGATGCCTTTGCCGAGATGCTGACCGGCCTTGCTCCACCGCCCTGGACCGCGGCGCTCGATCATGAGCAGCTTCCCGGCACCCTCGCCCAGGCGAACACGGAACTCGAAAATCCCTATTATGACCATGCCGAATGGTTCTTCGGGGCCGGTGCGGTGCCACGCTGGGCCGGCTACACCCTCGGCTACCGGCTGGCACGGCTTTGCCATGAGCGACATCCCGATCAGGTGCGGTCGGGCTTCATCGATATGCCCGCTTCTGCGGTTCTTTCCGGCTGGCCGCTGCTCGCATCCATCGAGAACGCATAAAAAATCGCCCGCGGCCAGAGCCGCGGGCGACGAACAGTGTCAGATCAGGCCGTCGTGGCCCTATCCCAAATTATTCGGCGTCGCCTTCAGCGGCCTTCTTCTTGGCCGGGGCCTTCTTCTTCGGAGCGGCGTCTTCGCCTTCCGCAGCGTCGGCCTTCGCAGCAGCCTTCTTCTTCGGCGCAGCCTTCTTGGTTTCCTTTTCGGAACCCTCTTCGTCGTCTGCCATCAGCTCGTCCTTGGAGACGGTCTTGTCCGTCACCTTGATCTCGCCGAGCAGGTGATCGACGACCTTCTCTTCGAAGATCGGCGCGCGCAGCGATGCGGCGGCGCCCGGGGTCTTCTGGAAGTATTCGAGGATCTGCTTTTCCTGGCCCGGGAACTGGCGGAGCTGCTGGTAGAGCGACTGCTGCATTTCCTCGTCGCTGACCTGGACGCCGGCCTTTTCACCGATTTCCGAGAGAACGAGGCCGAGGCGGACGCGGCGTTCGGCAAGCTTGCGGTATTCTTCGCGGGCAGCCTCTTCCGTCGTGTCTTCGTCAGCGAAGGTCTTGCCGGACTGCTGGAGGTCCGTGTTGATCTGGCGCCAGATGTTTTCAAATTCGGCTTCGACCAGACGTTCCGGCGTATCGAACTTGTACATCTCGTCGAGCTGGTCGAGGATCTGACGCTTGACCTTCTGGCGGGTGACCGAGCCGTACTGGCTTTCGATCTGGCCGCGAACGATTTCGCGCAGCTTGTCGGCCGATTCGAGGCCGAGCGTCTTGGCGAGGTCGTCGTTGATCTCGATGTCGGCGGGAGCGGCGACATCCTTGACGTTGATGTCGAAGGTGGCTTCCTTGCCGGCGAGGTTTGCGGCCGGGTAGTCGGCCGGGAAGGTGACCGTGATGACCTTCTCTTCGCCAGCCTTCAGGCCGACGAGCTGCTCTTCGAAGCCGGGGATGAAGCGGTTGGAGCCGAGAACGAGTTCTGCGTCCTCGTCCTTGCCGCCGTCGAAGGCTTCGCCGTCGACCTTGCCGAGATAGTCGATCGTGACGCGGTCGCCATTGGCGGCCTTGCCCTTCTTGGTCTCGTAGGTGCGGGCGCTTTCGGCGATCTTGAGGATCTGCTCGTCAACCTCGGACGCGTCGACCTCGACGACTTCGCGCGTAACGGCGATGCCGGAATTGTCCTTCAGGGCGATGGCCGGGATCACTTCATAGGACAGCGTGAATTCGAAATCGGCCTGACCGGCGAGGATCTTCTCCGCTTCAGCCTGGTCTTCGGTCATCGCGATTTCCGGCTGCGTCGCAGACTTTTCGCCGCGCTCGGAAAGGATGGCCGACGGACGGTCGCGGACGATCTCGTTGACGAGTTCGGCCATGATGGACTTGCCGTACATCTTCTTGAGATGCGCGAAGGGCACCTTGCCCGGACGGAAGCCGTTGATGCGGACACGGCCCTTGGCGTCTTCAAGACGCTCGTTCATCTGAGCTTCCATGTCCTTGGCCGGGATGACGACCTTGATTTCGCGCTTCAGCCCTTCAGCGAGCGTTTCGATAACCTGCATGTTCAAACCTTCATTTCGAGTTGGCGATGCTCAAACCGGCCTGCCGGTTATGGCGAGCACCCCGCCGGTCCATTTGCCGGCAGTGGCTTTACTGAATTCGGTGGCCTTTTGGCAAGCAAAATGGCGCTCTCGACAGCGCCGCGCGCCATTTACGGCGCGCAAAGGACGCTGTCGCACTCTAGAATCTACGACACAATTCCTTAAATCGCCGCCGATTTAAGGAATTGTGTCGCTGTGCTCCACGTCACGCGGAAACCTCCTGTCTCCGCGTTTGGTGGCTCTGGTGCGGGTAGAGAGACTTGAACTCCCACGCCTTGCGGCACCAGAACCTAAATCTGGCGTGTCTACCAATTTCACCATACCCGCGTCTCAGAAACCGCTTTGCCACGGGCAGCGCAGCTGCGCACCGTGGCGCCTTCCGAGCGCGGCGTCTCTATATCACCCGTTTCCGGAGGATCAAAGGAAAAATGCGGGAGCTTCCGGGCGCTCCCATCAATAGAGCGGTTCGTCATAGATTGGCTCGCCGCGAAGGATCAGCCGGGCGATCTGCGGCGTACCGTCCGCGGAAACGCGGGCCTCCACCTCCAGCTCCTCCTGGTTGCGGGCATCCTCCAGCACCCTGCCCTCACCCTCCGGCACATAATAGCGCTCGAGGCCATAGCTCACGAAGAGGGTGTCGGGCAGGCTGCCGTCGCCGGCGGAATAGTAATCGAAGGGCAGCGTGCGCAGGATGACGCTGCCCTCTTCCGGCGCAAGATCACCGAAGCCCGCCTCGCTCGCCGTCCACAGGCCGTCCGCGCCGGGTTTCAAGCGCACGGCGAGGCGTACACGGCCGCTCGTCTTCGGCACATCGCCGGTGACGATCGCCTTGGGGATGGTCGAGATCGGGTAGGACAGGATGACATAGTCGCCGCGCAGGAGATCACGCGGATCGACCGGCAGCGTCTTCAGCTTGATATCGGCGCCGCTGCGCAGGATCGACGCGCGGCTTTCGACCATGTAGCCGAGCACGGCCGTCTGCAGCGCGGCGGCAAGGATACCGGCGACGAGCGGCGGCACGCGGAGAAAACGGGAAAGGGTCATGGGTCAGGCCTCCGCCTTCGTTTCAGCCTTGGAAAAGCGCCGCTCCAGCGCGATCACCGCCCAGGCGATCAGCGCCACCACGAGTCCGGACACCAGGAAGAAGCCGGATGTGCCGATGATCGAGCCGATCGTTTCGGAGGCCAGATAGAGCGTCTCGGCGGCAAAGGTCGCATAGCCGAGGTAGCGCACCGCGCCGTTCTCCTTGCCGGACAGCGCAATGCCGGCAATGGCGGCCGCGAGCGTGATGATGCCGAGGAACAGGCGGTTCGCCATATTGTCGAATTCGGCATGCAGCACGAGAAGGCCGACCACCAGCACCAGATAGGAATAGAAGGCGGGTGCAGCACCGGCGCTGCGGGCAAACGCATGCAGCGGCGATTGCGGCACGGCGGCGAGGAGATAGGCGATCGCGCCGAAGCCGGCGATCGCGATGGCGGTCTCGGGCGTCTCGTATTCGCTATAGATGAAGGCAAGCCAGGCGACGAGCAGCAGATAGGCGAGATGCCGCACCCGCGCCGCGCCGGTATAGCGCACCAAGAGGATGACGATGACCGCCATCAACGGCATCAGCCAGAGCAGCACCGTCTCGTCGACATTGTAGGACGACGTCCAGTCGGCGCCGGAAACGACGAAGGCAAGGACACCGGCAATGGCCGTGACGGCGCCCGAGCGGAAGAGCGCGGCAGCCACGACCGCCCCTGAGAACCAGACGAGCATCGCCTGGAACGTATCGCCGGAAAGATGATACATCTGGCCGACGAGGGCGATCGCGCCGCCGAAGGCGAGCGTGCCGAAGACGAGGAAGGCGGAAGCCAGCCGCTCCGCGCCGCGGGTGGTCAGCACCGCGCCGGCAATATAGGCACCCCAGATCAGCCCGACGATGCCGACGAGCCGGACGAGCCGCGGGATCGCCTCCCAGTTGGCCGCGACGAGCAGCAGCACCGCGGCCGAAACGAGCAGCGCCGCGATGATCATCAAAACCCGGCCGAGGCTGAAGGAACTGGGGCGGGAATCGTATTCCTGCAGCAGGCGCCCGGCCGTCGGGGCATCGAGCAAGCCCTGTGCCGTCCAGTGTTTGAGGTCGCGCTCCAACCTGCCCCTGTACATCCGTTCCTGCTCCGTTCGAAAATGCCTGCGGTTCGCGCCGATTCCGGCGCTGTCAACAGGAACGATACAGGGCCGCTGGAAATTCGCAATCGGAGCAAAAATCCGAAAAAAGAGCATTTATTCGACACTTCTGCCCTTGAAGACGGGCTCGCCACCACCAAGATTAACGGGAAATAGAGAAAGGCCTGATAAAACTAGCCTCAACAGGTCGATTGGACCGGTGGTTTCGGACATGCAGTTGGCGCATATCATCCATGCTCATATTGCACTGCACAAAATCAACGGTCGAGGCTATAGTTCAGACATCGGATCAGAAGCGATCCGGCCCGCAAATCAAGGCGCCGCGTAACGTAGGGCGACAGAGGAACGGGAAAGGCGGACTGGTCGAACGCCCGGCATGATGCCGACCGACCTGAGCCCTGGAAACAGGGATCGACATAGAATTCGGAACGACGCACTCCTCCTCCCAGTGTCGTTTCGATACGATTGGCAACACTCCTCCTCCCAGTTGCCAATCACTCATAGTGACGCCCGCTGGACCTCCTCCCCCAGCGGGCGTTATTGTTTGCGCCAGACGCATGGGAAGCCGCGCCAAAGCGGCCAAACACCTCGACACGATCGACCGTCCTGCTCAAAATACGGGCAGAAAATCCTGCTGCACGTTCACAGGCATGCGCCACATGCATTGGTGCCATTCCCATCCTGCGCTTCAACGCAAGGCTCGAACGGTCTATATCATTCCCATCGGTCGGGCGACGATCTCCTCCTCCCAACGTCCCCGACAGGATTGGCGGCCCTCCCTCCTCCTCCCAGGCTGCCAATCGATATCAGCAAAGCCCGCCGGACCTCCTCCCCCGGCGGGCTTTGTTTTGCGCTGCACCCAACCCCTGACGCATAGCGATCTTAACCCTTGTGGCCAAAAGCCCGAAATTTGGCCAGAATTTTGCCGAAATTTCCGCTTGACATGCTCAAAACGCATAGGTGCCGTGCTGTAACAGCGCTGTTCTTTTCGGCGGCGCAGCGTATATTCCAATTCATCAGATCGGGGCGGCGCCAAGGACGAGCGGCCGCCCAGTAGGAAGCCCAAGAAAGGGGTAAGAACATGAACCTGGCACGCTCTTTCAACAACTGGCGCAAGTACCGTCAGACCGTCAACGAACTCGGCCGCATGTCGGACCGGGAACTCCGCGACCTCGGCATCGGCCGCAGCGATATTCCGTACATCGCTCGCAAGGCTGCCAACTAAGCCGAACGACCGTTAGCGGTCCTGTTTCGAACGCCCTCAGGCTTCCCGCCTGGGGGCGTTTTTGTCTGCCTGTCTTTTTGCGCCGCACAATGTCGCAATTTTCCCCATGCGACATTCCGCAGAGAAGCTACCCAGTACGATGAAGCTTTCTATCTGCCTGGAATAGCGGCATTTTCTGCGTGCTATGCCCGCAGAAAAATCACCTGCCCGATTGGTGGTCGTCTTATTGCACAAATGCATAGCAGCTGCATTTTCTTTGCACTGCACATTAATAAGGGTATCGCCTATATAGAGCTCACACACCGGTGAGACAGACCTCCCGGCCAACCCTTCGAGGAGAAGACGATGAACCCGATCCGCATTGCAAAGAACTGGATTTCCTACCGCCGCACGATGAACGAACTCGGCAACCTGTCGAACCACACGCTGTCCGACATCGGCCTGACCCGTTACGACATCCGCGACATCGCAGCCCGTTCCTTCCGCTAAGACATAGCCGGTTTCCACCGCTGCGGCCGGAAACGGCGACGCGCGAGGAACGCTTCAAACGGCACCATCTGGTGCCGTTTTTGATTCGGGCTTTTGAATCTCCGTGATGGAAAGCAGCCCGCGGGCATGGTAACGAACCGCCCATGACACAGACCTCTCCCCTCGCTCCCATCCACGTCATCGGCGGCGGCCTTGCCGGCTCGGAAGCCGCCTGGCAGATCGCGACCAGCGGCGTACCCGTCATCCTGCATGAAATGCGCGGGGTGCGCGGCACGGATGCCCACAAGACGGACGGCCTTGCCGAACTCGTCTGCTCCAACTCCTTCCGCTCGGACGACGCGACGAGCAATGCCGTTGGCGTGCTGCACGCCGAAATGCGGCTCGCCGGCTCGCTGATCATGCGCGCGGCCGATAGCAGCCAGGTGCCGGCCGGCGGTGCCCTCGCCGTCGATCGCGACGGCTTTTCCGCCGCCGTCACCGCCGCACTCGAAGGCCACCCGTTGATTTCCATCATACGCGAGGAGGTCACCGGCCTGCCACCGGAGGCTTGGGACCAGGCGATCATCGCCACCGGGCCGCTCACCGCCCCGTCGCTCGCCGAAGCGATCCAGGCCCGCACCGGCGCCGATTCGCTCGCCTTCTTCGACGCCATCGCGCCGATCGTGCATACGGCCAGCATCGACATGGACATCTGCTGGTTCCAGTCGCGCTACGACAAGGTCGGCCCCGGCGGCACGGGCAAGGACTATATCAACTGCCCGATGGACGAAGCGCAGTACAACGCCTTCATCGACGCGATGATTGCCGGCGATACGACAGGCTTCAAGGAATGGGAGGGCACGCCCTATTTCGACGGCTGCCTGCCGATCGAGGTGATGGCGGAGCGCGGCCGCGAAACGCCGCGCCACGGCCCGATGAAGCCCATGGGCCTCACCAATGCGCACAACCCGACGGTCAAGCCCTATGCCGTCGTGCAGCTGCGGCAGGACAATGCGCTCGGCACGCTCTACAACATGGTCGGCTTCCAGACGAAGCTGAAATACGGCGCCCAGGCCGAGATCTTCCGCCTGATTCCCGGCCTCCAGAATGCGGAATTCGCTCGCCTCGGCGGCCTCCACCGCAACACGTACATCAATTCGCCGACGCTGCTCGACCGCTCGCTGACGCTGAAGGGTCGTCCGGGCCTGCGCTTTGCCGGCCAGATCACCGGCTGCGAGGGTTATGTGGAGAGCGCCAGCATCGGCCTGCTCGCCGGCCGGTTCGCGGTTGCCGAACGACGCGGCGAAACGCCCTCACTGCCGCCGGAAACCACAGCCTTCGGCGCGCTGCTCGGCCATATCACCGGCGGCCATATCGTCTCGGACGACGAGCCGGGCAAACGTTCCTTCCAGCCGATGAACGTCAACTTCGGCCTGTTCCCGCCGCTGGAGCCGGGCACGGTGACGAAGCCGGAGGGCGTGAAGCGGTTCCGTGGCAAGGACAAGGCCCTCGCCAAGAAGCAGGCGACGGCCGCACGGGCGCTCGAAGACTGTGCCCGCTGGCTCGGTCGCTGATTCTCCGGGCGGCTACCCCTCGGCCGCATCGTCAAAATGCAGGATAGCTCACTCAGGAGGCCGGGAGCACGCCTTCTGCCCCTTCTTCCCTGCAGGGAGAAGGTCGCGGCAGCGGGATGAAGGGGCTAGGCGGAAGCCGTCGCACGCCCCCCTCATCCGACCCTTCGGGCCACCTTCTCCCCGTTGAGGAGAAGGAAAAGGACGCAACGTCGTGCCACGGGCGATTGGCCCCGCCTTTTTAGTTTTGTTGGCCTGCGGTCTCGGCCCCGCGCCCGGCCACGGCCGGCATGAAGCTGCCGAGCAGCCAGAGCGAGACCTCCGCGGCCTCCCGTTCGTCGCGGAATTCGAAGACGCCGCCCTCGAAGGCGGCATTGGCAAATTTCACGGCGAGGCGCTTCGGGCCGGCGCTTTCGACGCGCACGGTGCCGGGCTCGATCCTGTGGCAGGAATAGTGGTGACCATGGGCATGCATGCATCCGGCCTTGCCGTCATGCAGGCGCAGGAACACCGTGCGGCTGTCCGCGGTGGTGATGACCTCGCGGATCGCCTCGTCGGGAAAGGCGCGGCCGAATTCAAGGATCGCAAGCCCCGCATCCTCGCCGGCCATCTCCTGCTCCTCATCCCGGCGAAACACCTGACGGAAGACGAGGCCGGCCAAAAGCAGGCAGGCGATGGTGATGGTCCAGAGCATCGGCGCGATTCCTCCGCGAAAAACGTCCTGCCGCTGTAGCGGACAAGGCTTGCGCCAGTTTTGCGTCTTGTCAGGCGCCCAAGAGGCAGCGCCGACCGGACACCGCAATTTTACGCGACACGCGAAGAAACGGGAACCCCGCCGAGTTAGAACGGGCCACGGCGCAGCGCACGCCACATCCACCATTGCCGTCGCCATTGGGCGGGCTGGAGGGAGCGCTCAAGCACCGCTTCGCCGGCCTTCTCCGCAGCACCCAGCACAGGCGGAACGAGCGCGACGGGCAGAAAGGCCGGGCGGTTGGCCGGCGAAACGCCGCCAGCGGCCCGTGCCTTGGCAAGGTGCTCCCGGCCGAGACCGACAAAGGCATCCACCGCCCGCGCCGCCGCGGCCGTATCGTTGCCGGCAAGCAGGGCTTCCGGTGTCAGGCCAGTGGCGGCAAGAAGATCGGCCGGCAGGTAGACCTGGCCGCGCCGCCGGTGGATCGGCAGCATCAGCAGGGTGCCGGCGACGGTCTGCGCCACGCCGGCATGGCCGGCAGCCTCCGCCGATTCGGGCGCCCTTGCCGGATCAAGGATAAGGCTTGCAAGCTGGATCAGCGCCGAGGCGGTTTCACCGGCATAGCCTTCGAATGCCGCGCGGCTTTCCATCGGGTCGTTGTAGACGTCGAAGATGCGCGCCTCTGTCATGTCCGTCAGCACGGCGACCGGCAGCCGATGTTCCTTCACGCAGGCCATCAGGCCGGCAGCGAGCGGATTGGCCATGGCATCGCCCTCGGCCGTACCCTCGAGCACGTCGCGCCACCATTGCAGGCGGATTTCGCCGGGCAACGCGTCGCGCACCACGTCGCGCACGCGGGCGATCTCGGCATTGAAGGCATAGAGCGCGGCAAGCGCGCCGCGCTTTTCCGCCGGGGCCAGCAGGCAGGCGAGGTAACGGTCGCGGTCGGTGTCGCGAAGCATCGCCAGACAGTGCGCATAAGGGTCTTGCCGCATATCAGTCATGGCAAGATTCACACCGCGATCAGCGCTGCGGCGACGGCCCGGCTTTCGGCCAGCATGACATTGAAGGTGCGTACGGCGGCGCCCGTGCTCATCGGATCGGAACGCACCTTGCGCTCCGTCAGCGCTGCCTTGATCTCGGCCGAGAGCGGACGGATCTCCTTGCCCGTGCCGACGAGCAGCACCTCGATCTCGCCCGCCTCGTCCAGGACGCGCTGAAGGTCCGCCAGGGTCAGCGGCGCGCCCTCCTCCTTGTCCCAGCCATGGATACCCGACGGCAGGCAGAGGATGGAGCCGCGATGCGACATGTCGGCAAAGCGGAAGCCGCCATTGCCATATGCGTCGATCGGCGCACGGCCGGGGAAATGCGCCTCCCGGATTTCGATGCCTTTAGCCATTGGCTCCCGTCGCTTCCGGAGCCGGGCCCTTGCCGCCCTTGCCCGGGCGGTAGCGCTCCGGCTGGAGGCGGAACAGGATAAGGACCGGTCCGGCGATATAGATAGAGGATATGGTGCCGATCGCCACCCCGAAGAGCAGCGTCAGCGCGAAGGTGCCGATTGCCTCACCGCCGAACAGCGCAAGCGCGGCGAGCGCGATCAGCGTCGTCGCCGAGGTGAGCACGGTGCGCGAGAGTGTGCGGTTGATCGCGTCGTCGATGAGGATCGGCAGCGGCATCTGCTTGAAATGCCGGAGATTCTCGCGAACACGGTCGTAAACGACCATCGTGTCGTTCAGCGAATAGCCGGCGACCGTCAACAGTGCCGCGACGGCGCTGATGTTGAACTCGATCTTGGCGAGCGCGAGGAAACCGAGTGTGAAGAACACGTCATGCGCCAGCGAGATGATCGCACCGATGGCGAAGTGCCATTCGAAGCGGATCCAGATATAGGCGACGAGCGCGAGCAAACCGACGATGAAGCCAAGGGTCGCAGTATCGATCAATTCGCCTGAGATCGCCGGGCCGACCACCTCGACACGGCGAAAATCGTAATCGTCCTCCAGCTCGCCGCGGGCAATCAGCACGGAGGTCTGCTCAGCGTTCTCGCCCTCGCCCGCCGATGTCATCCGCACCAGCGCGTGCCGCGCATCGCGTTGCTTCGTGACGTTCAGCACGTCGACGCCGGCATCGTTCAGGCGGGCCGTGATGTCGTCGAGATCCGCATTGCCGGCCTTCGCCTGCACCTCCAGCGCCGCACCGCCGGTGAAATCGATGCCGAGCTTGAGCTTGCCGGCGACCAAGAGGCCCGCGATGGCGAGCGACAGCACCGCCGTCAGCAGGAAGACGCCATTGCGCACCGCCATGAAACGCAGATTGAGGCTGTCGAAAAAGCCGGAGCGCACGCCCTTCGGCAGGTGCGTCGCGTGGCTGCGGTTGAGCCAGACCGTGACAAGGCGGCGCGTCAACGTGAAGGTGGTGATGAGCGTCGCGAAAAGGCCGATACCGACGGCAAGCGCGAAGGCGCGCACCGGTGCGGCCGAAAGCAGGAAGAGGACCGCGATGGCGATGAACATGGTGACGGCGGCATCGAGCACCGTGGCACGGGCACGGCGGAAACCGACCAGAACAGACCGGGAGAGCTCGCGCCCACCCTTCACCTCCTCGCGGATACGCTCGAAGATCAACACGCTGGCATCGACGGCAATGCCGACCGTGAGCACGATACCGGCGATCATGGAAAGCGACAGCGGTGCGCCGATCAGCGCCAGCATGGCGAAGGTAAGGATGACGTTGAAGGACAATGCCAGCGAGGCGATGACGCCAAGCACGCCATAGAAGAAGGTCATGAAGGCGACGACGGCCGCGACGGCGACGAGAAGCGCGACAACGACCGTGTCGCCCGAGGTCGTGCCAAGCACCGGCTCGATGGAGCGTTCCTCGATGATGGTGAGCGGCGCAGGCAGCGGGCCGCTGGCGATGACGCGTGCGAGGTTCGCCGCGCCCTCGGCGTCGAAATCACCTGAGAGGCGGCCAACGCCGTCCGTGATGGCGCCCTGGATGCGCGAGGTGGAGATCACCTGGCCGTCGAGCAGGATGGCGACGGTGCGGCCGCTGTTGTTGCGGGTGAAGGCGGCGAGCCGTTCGGCGGCCTCGCCCTTCAGCACGAATTCGATGAAGGGTTCGCCATTGGCTGCCGGCTGTGCGGAGGCAACGTCGACGGCGGTGAAAAGATCGTCCTGGCGCACGAGATAGCCGACCGGCGGCTCGCCGGTGGAGTAGAGCACTTCGGATCCGGCCGGAGGGCCGTTCTCGATCGCCTGGTCGACCGGCACACTGTCGTCCACCAGCCGGGCGGAGAGACGGCCGACCTGCGCCAGCATGTCCTTCACGCGCTGCGGATCCGTGAGGCCCGGCATGGAGACGGTGATCCGGTCGCGGTCGCCGCGGGCGACGAGCAGCGAGGGAATGCCAAGGCTTTCGACGCGGCGGCGCACGGCATCGACCGCCCCGAGCGAGGCCGCGCTGACGGCGCTGTCCACCGCTTCGCCCGAAAGCACGATGCGGAACTGGCCGGCCTCCGGCTCGCTGAGCGTGCCGAGATCGAGACCGGCGAGCGCCGCGCGGGCCGCGTCACGGCGATCGGCGGCCGAGACCGTCACCTCGATCGTGTCGTCGGCGCCGTTGAGATCGCTATAGGGAATGCGGGCGGCGCGAAGCGCGTTGCCGATCGTCTCGACGCCGGCACGCAGCCGTTCGGCGGCGATATCGCTGCGCGAGACTTCCAGCACCAGGCGGGAGCCACCGGTAAGATCGAGGCCGGGGGCGAGGCGACGCTCGCTCAGCCAGCCGGGAAGGCCGGCCGACATCCGTGCCGGCAAAAGGCTCGGCAGAAGAACAAGAAGGCTCGCCGCAAGGACGAGCCAGAGGGAAAAGGTCTTCCAGCGGGCGGATTGCTGCATCGCGATCTCGACTAATCCGGCACGCCGCCGGCTGAAAACCAGTCGGGCCGTCCGGCCGGGCACATTCGCTCGGCCAGGCGGCAGGCCAAGTTATTCCTTGACGGGTTCGCCCTTGACGCGGACTTCGCTGACGCCGCTGCGTACGACGCGGATCTTGATGCCTTCGGCGATCTCGACTTCGAGTTCGTTGTCGTCGACGACCTTGGTGACCTTGCCGACGATGCCGCCGCCGGTAACGACCTGGTCGCCGCGGCGGATGTTCTTCAGAAGCTCATCGCGACGCTTCATGGCAGCGCGCTGCGGACGGATGATGAGGAAATACATCACCACGAAGATCAGCAGGAACGGCAGGACCGACATCAGAATGTCTGCGCCGCCTGCACCGCCGGGTGCCGCCGTCTGCGCGAAGGCCTCGGTAATGAACATCAACTACTCCTTGAAATCTTGAATTCGTGCGGCCTCCAGGGCCGTTTCGGTTGCCGGAATATAGGCAAGCGGGCCTTGAATGCAACACACGACCTTGCGAAGTGGCCTGTTTTCAAGCGCTTTCCCCCTTTTCGCGACCCGCCGCCGCATGCTACCCGGCAGGGACGCATGAGGAGAGAGAAATTGCAGGAAGATCACGTCAAGCTCTTGCTCGCCGAAATCGGCCGCATCAACGCCGCGCTGGAACGCCTCGCCGGCCCCGCCCCCGCCGTCAACGACTGGAACGCCGCCGAGGTTTTCGTCTGGTCGCCGGCCCGCCAGCACCTTCAGCCAGTCAAGCGGCCGAACCGCATCGAGATCGATCTCATCCGCGGCGTCGACCATGTGCGTGACATCCTCGTCGACAACACCGTGCGTTTCGCCCGCGGCCTGCCAGCCAACAACGTGCTGCTCTGGGGCGCGCGGGGCATGGGCAAGTCATCGCTGGTGAAATCCGTCCATGCGCTTGCCGCAAAGGAAACCGGCAGCAAGCTGAAGCTGGTCGAAGTGCACCGCGAGGACATCGCCACGCTGCCGGCGCTGATGGATATTCTCAAGGAAGCGCCCTGCCCGATCATCATCTTCTGTGACGACCTGTCCTTCGACCATGACGACACGTCCTACAAGTCGCTGAAGGCGGCACTCGACGGCGGCGTCGAGGGGCGTCCGGACAATGTGCTGCTCTACGCCACGTCCAACCGCCGGCACCTCCTGCCGCGCGACATGATGGAGAACGAGCAGTCGACGGCGATCAATCCGTCGGAGGCGGTGGAGGAGAAGGTTTCGCTCTCGGACCGTTTCGGTCTCTGGCTCGGCTTCTACAAGTGCAGCCAGGCCGAATATCTCGAGATGATCGACGGCTATGCCCGGCATTTCGACCTCGACATCCCGTCAGAACAGTTGCATGCCGAGGCGCTGGAATGGTCGACCACCCGCGGCTCGCGCTCCGGCCGCGTCGCCTGGCAGTATGTCCAGGATCTTGCAGGCAGGCTGGGCAAACCGCTGGCGAAATGACGAAAAGCCGGCTCAGCAATGAGCCGGCTTTTTCCTTGCTCAGGAAAACACCGGGCGCAGGAAGCTTCGCTCGTAGCTCACGATGCTGCGGTTGCGCTTGTCCATCTCGAAAGCCGCGACGCATTCGGGATCGGTCAGCATACGCGTGCGGTAGTCCTCGTAGGCGGCAAAGCTCGGAAAGCTGAAGAGCGCCAGCGCGATGTTGTTCGCCCCTTCGCTCGGCAGGAAATAGCCGTGATGCGTGCCGCCCATGCGGTTGACGATGGGGATCCAGGCACGGGCATATTCTTCGAACTCCGCCAACTTGTGCGGATCGATGACATATCTGAGATAGCAGGTGATCAAGAAGGCCTCCGGTCTTTCTGTTTTGCGGGGACTTTCTCAGATTCGGCCTGGTAGCGGGAGTGTCCAATGCTCCCATGCCGCATCCGGCGCTGCGCCCTCGGCAGCATAGAAGCGCCGGGCCGGCTCGTTGCCCGGCAGCACCGTCCAGCGCAGGGCGGAAGCGCCGATCCCGGCCGCATGGGCGCGCAGTTGCGTGAAAAGTGCCTGTCCGACGCCCGCGCCGCGAAACCCCTCCGCGACGTAGAGCTCTTTCAGCACCACGACGGGCCGCAGGTCGAAGGTCCAGGGGATGCGGTAATGCACGGCGATACCGGCGATCGTTTCTCCTTTGAGGGCGACGAACACACCGAAGGCTGGCGCAGGGCCGAAGCCAAACGCCAGCAGATCCTCGGGCGTGACCGCGAAGGCGTCGATATAACCCTCGAAGGTAGCAAGATCGCGCATCAACCGCCAGACGGCGTCGATATCCTGCGGCTGGAAAGGCCGGACGACAATATCAACGGCGCTCATTCGACAGCGACCGAAAGGAGGCTTCCCGGCGCGGCGCCGGCGGCGAAGGGCTGCCCCTCGTCGGCCCAGCCGGTGATGCCGCCGATCATGATCTTCACCGGCCGTCCGAGCCGCGCGAGTTTCAGCGCTGCCTGGTCCGCGCCGTTGCAATGAGGACCGGCGCAATAGGCGACGAACAGCGTATCCTCGGGCCACTCCGCCATGCGTTCCACGGAAATCTCCCGGTGCGGCAGGTGCAGCGCGCCCGGCACATGTCGCCGCGCATAGGCTTCCGGCGTTCCGACGACATGCAGCAGCACGAAATCCTGGTCCCCCGACTTCAGCGCTGCGGCGACATCGGCACAATCGGTCTCGACGGAAAGGCGCTTCAGGAAATGCTCGATCGCGACGGTGGACGGGGCTGCCGCGTAGTCGGTGACATGGCTCATGGTCTCTCTCCTTGCTGACGATGAGAGATCTCTAGCCGGTTTCCGGCGCACCTTGCAGATGGCGGGATTGCCATATAGGATCAAGATCATGCCAAACATGCGTCTCCTTCGCCCGATCGCCAATCCCCTTGTCGTCGCGCTTGCCTACGATCGGCTCTGCACCTTCGAATTCGGCATCGCGACCGAGATTTTTGCGCTGCCGCGGCCGGAAATGGGCGAGAACTGGTATCGTTTTGCCGTCGCGGGCGTCGATGAAGGCGAGATGCGCGCCACCGGCGGGCTGCGCTTCCAGGTGGATGGCGGGCTGGACCTGCTGGCGGAGGCCGGGACAATCGTGGTACCTGGCTGGCGTGGGGTCGATTCACCTGTACCGAAGGCGCTGATCGAGGCGCTGCGGGCGGCCCATGCGCGCGGTGCGCGCATTCTTTCCTTCTGCTCCGGCGCCTTCGTGCTCGCTGCGGCGGGGCTGCTCGACGGCAAGGCGGCGACGACGCATTGGCGCTATACCGACGCCCTCACCGAACGGCATCCGGAAATCGGCGTCAGTCCCGACGTGCTCTACGTCGACGCGGGCGACGTCCTCACCTCGGCAGGAACAGCGGCGGGGCTCGATCTCTGCCTCCATCTCATCCGTCGGGATTTTGGTACGGAGGCGGCCAACCTGGTGGCGCGGCGCTTGGTCGTGCCGGCGCATCGCGACGGCGGCCAGGCCCAATTCATCCGGCAGGCTGTGCCGCGCGCCCACGAGAAAAGCCGGCTTGGCCCGCTGCTCGACCACATCAGGGAAAATCTCGGCGCGGATCATTCCGTGGCGACGCTCGCCCGCCGCACCGGCATGAGCGAACGCACGTTCCTCCGCCGTTTCGAAGCTGCGACCGGTATGACGCCTGCCCGCTGGCTGCTCGCCCAACGCCTCGGCAAGGCGCGCGACCTCCTGGAGGAAACCAACACCTCGGTCGAAGAGATCGCAGCGCTCGCCGGCTTCGGCACAACGGGTACGCTGCGTCACCATTTTCGCCTGCACCTTTCGACGACGCCCGCCGCCTATCGCGAGGCCTTCGGCAATCGCGCCGCGCAATAGCAAACGGACGGCCCTTGGGAGAGCCGTCCGTTCGATGTTTCCGCGGTGCCGTTTCGCCCGACCCTATTCGAGGAAGGTCATCGGGTTGACCGGGGTGGCGTTCTTGCGCACCTCGAAGTGCACCTTCGGGCGGGTGGCATTGCCGCTCATGCCCGAGGTCGCGACGGTCTGGCCGCGCTGGATCTTCTGGCCGCGCTGGACGTTCAGCTCGCCGGCATGGCCATAGACCGTGACGGTGCCGTCGTCGTGACGCACCAGAACTGCGTTGCCGAGTTCCTTCAGGCTGGAACCCGAATAGATGACCACACCGTTTTCGGCAGCCTTGATCGGCGTGCCCTCGGGAACCGAGATGTCGATGCCGTCGTTGCGGTTGCCTTCGACATTCGCGCCGTAGCCCGCGATGACCGCGCCGCGCACCGGCCAGCGATACTTGCCGATGCCCGTGGATTCAGGCGCTTCGTCCGTCACGTCGGACTTCGCCGCCACTTCGGTGACCGAAACGGTCTTCACCGGCGCCTTGTAGGCTTCCGGCTTCTTCTCCGCCGTCTCGACAGCCTTTTCCTTCTTGACCGGAACCGATGCGGTCACGGTCTTGTCGGTCGTCGTCTCGGCCGCAGCCATGCTGCCGCCGGCCGGGATGGCCAGGTTCTGGCCGATGCGGATCGACGCGGTGGTGAGCCCGTTCGCCTTCTTCAGCGCATCGACGGAGACGCCGTTGCTGCGCGCGATCTTGGCGAGCGAATCGCCCGGCTTCACTTCGTAGCTCCCCTTGCCCTTGCCTTCACCGGCATCGGCGACGTTCGAATTCGTCTGGCCGCTTTCCGACTTCAGCTTTTCACGGCTGGAGGTGGTGGGCAGGATGGCGACGTTCTGCTCGCCCTTGCGCTCCGGCGTCGGCAGCTTGTTGTCGACCTTGAGCGTGCTGTCAGTCGAGGCCTTGGCGGCGCTTGCCGTGGTGCTGAAGGTCGGGATGACGATCTTCTGGCCCGGCTCGGCGTCGGATGCACGCTTCAGGTTGTTGGCCGCGAGGATTTCCTTTTCCGGCACGCCGTAGCGGTTGGCGAGCGTCTTCACGCTTTCGCCCTGGCGCAGCATGACGACCGGCGCGTTCGCCGTCGACCAGCCGGCCTTGCCCTTGTTGACGGTTGCCGTCGTCAGAGTGTCTGCATCCCCGACGATCGCCTTCGCCTTGCGCTCCGGAATCTGCTGACCGAGGGCGACTTCACGCTCGGCGGCCTGACGGGCGCCGGCGGTCGGATCGCCAAGCTCGCCGCGCTGGACGCTCATCGGCGTCGTCGCCAGCCGCGTGCCGGAACCGCCAGTGGTCGCGGTGTTGATCGGATCGTAGGAGACGGCGCCCTGATCGGGGAACGGCTGATTGAGCGCTTCCTCGCGCGACCCCAGCTGGTCGGCCGTCGCGAACTGCTGGCCGTTGCCGACATTGCCACGGGGAACCGGATTGCCGCCGAGGAGCGTGCGGCGCGGGACCGAGCTCGTCGTCATGTTATCCTGGCCGGAGGATGAGAAGAGGCCGCCAAAACGAGACACGTCCGAGCTGCACCCGGTCGCGACGCTGGCCAGCAAGGCGGCAACCACGAGGCGGGTCGCGGTCCTAGCAAAACTCGGCGATACACTCTTACGCATGTGACTACCCAATCGGTACGCTACTTGATGTGGACCGATTAAAGCGCGTTAGAGTTACTGCCCGGTTAAAGCGGGCCTATCCGCATTGTTTTTTTGATGAATTGATAACCATGGCGCGCCCGCACCGTGGCAAGAGGGCCACGATAACGGATCAAAAGCCGGTCGCGTACATGGTGTCGGCGCGGGAGATACGGCTGGTGACGACACGGGCAGCATTCTCGAAATCCGCCTGGCTCGGCTGGAAGATCGCGGAGATGGGGGTCGCGCGCCGGGTGGCCCTGTCATCGGTGGGCACGACGTTCTCAAGAGCGGCGTCGGGCGCCGTCATGTCGAGCGCGCTTTCATTGTAGGCGATGGCGCGGAGCGCGGCGACGGCAGGCTCGCGCGTACCGGCATAGCGGGCGCTGCGCTGGTCCTCGACGGGCATGCTGTCGAAATATTCGATATAGGCACGGTAATAGGCCTTGCGGTCGCCTTCCGCCAGGAAGTGGCCGAACGCCGCATGTTCGCGCTGCTCCAGCGCCGCCGTATCCAGGTTCTCGCGCTCGGCCTCGGTAAGCGCTGGCTGACTGTAAGCCGTCTCTTCCCTGGCGACGCTGAGGACCAGAAGCGCATCGACCGAAAGGCCGACATGGGCGGAAGGATCATAGCTGCCGCCAGCCAGATGCGCGGTCGAGCCGGCCTCGGCGCTTTCTTCGGCGACCTTGCCGGCAGCCTTGGTCGCGAGATACGCGAGGCTGTTGCTGGTCGAGCTGCTGGCGATCCTGTTCGTGACGTGCATTTCCCTCTCCATCGGAACGGCCGCACCCTTGGAAAACCGGCGTCCTGCGTGGAAGTTTCTGCTTCGCCACCGGCCTACGCCCCGAAGCTTGCGCGAAGCTTGCGCTGGTTAACAAAAGGTTAACGCGCTGTATTTACGCTCGGAATTCGCGCGAAACGCGCAGGCGCGCGCGCCGCGCGCGTTGGTTTTCCGCCAAAAATGCGGAAAGACTCAGCCGGCGCCGGCTTGCCGAGCGAAAGAAAGCGGGTTTTGGGAAGGGATCAGAGGGCCTGCGCCATCTGGGGAACGATCGGCAGATACGGCACCTCGAAGAGGTCCTCGCGATCGAAGCGGCTGCCGGTCTTGACCAGCTTCAGCATGCGACACTCGGTTTCGCTGACCGTGACGGGGGCGATCAGCATGCCGCCCGACACCAGCTGTTCGGCGAAGAAGCGCGGCAGGGCGGGAAAGGCGGCGGTGACGAGGATGCGGTCGAAGGTCCCCTCACCCGGCATGCCGTTGCTGCCGTCGGCCTGTCGCACGATGACATTGCGGATGCCGGCCTTCTCGATCGACTGCTGCGCATTGGTGGCGAGCGTCCGGTAGCGATCGACGGTCAGCACGCGTTCCGTCAGACGCCCCATGACGGCGGCGGTGAAGCCGGAGCCAGTGCCGACCTCGAGGATGCGCTGGCCGGCCTTGAGGTTCAGATGGTGCAGGAGCCGTACGGAAAGGTCGATCCCTTCCATGAAGGACCCGCAGTCGAGCGGCAGGATGCGCCGCGAATAGGCGTCGCCGGCAAACTGCGGCGGCACGAAAAGCGTGCGCGGCGTTTGCTCGACGGCGGTCAACAGGTCGAGATTGTTGATGCCCTGGCCGCGCAGGCGCAACGCCAGCGCGGCAAAACCCTCTTTCTCGATGACCCGTCCCGTGTTCAATCCGCATCCTCGCCGTTGAGCGCGCGCTGCACGCGATCCAGCACCGTGTAGTCCGTGAGATCGAGCTTCAGCGGTGTTACGGAGATCTTGTGGTTCTTCACCGCGTGGATGTCCGTTCCGGCGCGGAAATCGCCCTTCCGCTCACCGAAGCGCAGCCAGTAATAGGGGAAGCCGCGGCCGTCCATGCGCTCGTCGATCGTCAGGCCGAAATCGAGCTTGCCCTGGCTGGTGACCTCGACGCCCTTGAGGTCCGCAGGCGCGCAGTTCGGGAAATTGACGTTGAAGAAGGTCCAGTCCGGCAGCTCGACGTCCATCAGCTGGCGGATCAGCTTCGGCGCAAAGCTTTCGGCGACTTCCCACGGCACGACGCGGCCGCCGGCATGGTTGTAGGCCTGGCTCAGCGCCATGGACTTGATGCCCTGCAGCGTGCCCTCGATCGCGCCGGCGATCGTGCCCGAATAGGTGACGTCGTCGGCCATGTTGGCGCCGACATTGACGCCGGACAGCACGAGGTCCGGCTTCCTGTCGAGCACTTCGCGCACGCCCATGATGACGCAGTCGGTCGGCGTGCCGCGCAGCGCGTAGCGCTTCTCGTCGATCTTGCGCAGGCGCAGCGGCTCGGAAAGCGTCAGCGAATGGGCAAGACCGCTCTGGTCCGTCTCGGGCGCCACGATCCAGACGTCATCCGTCAGCTCGCGGGCAATCCGCTCGAGGGCAGCAAGGCCCTCGGCATGGAGGCCGTCGTCGTTCGTCAGAAGAATACGCATGTCATCTCCGCCTTCCGCCTCAGGCGGCCTTCTCGATCTTCTTCAGGCCGCCCATATAGGGCAGCAGCACGTCCGGCACGGTGACCGAACCGTCCTCGTTGAGGTAGTTTTCCATGACGGCGATCAGCGCGCGGCCGACCGCCGTGCCCGAGCCGTTCAGCGTGTGCACGAACTTCGTCGCCTTGTCGTCCTTGCCGCGATAGCGCGCATTCATGCGCCGCGCCTGGAAATCACCGCAGACCGAAACGGACGAGATTTCGCGGAACGTATCCTGGCCGGGCAGCCAGACTTCCAGGTCATAGGTCTTGCGGGCGCCAAAACCCATGTCGCCGGTGCAGAGCGTCATGACGCGGTAGTGCAGGCCGAGGCGCTTCAGGATTTCTTCTGCGCAGGCCGTCATGCGCTCGTGCTCGTCGATCGAGCTTTCCGCATCGGTGATCGACACGAGCTCGCACTTCATGAACTGATGCTGGCGCAGCATGCCGCGCGTGTCGCGGCCGGCCGAGCCCGCTTCCGAACGGAAGCACGGCGTCAGCGAGGTGAAGCGCAGCGGCAGCTTTTCCTGATCGACGATCTCCTCACGCACGAGGTTGGTGAGCGAGACCTCCGCGGTCGGGATCAGCCAGCGGCCGTCCGTGGTACGGAACAGGTCTTCGGAGAACTTCGGCAACTGGCCGGTGCCGAACATGGCATCGTCGCGCACGAGGAGCGGCGCATGCACTTCCGTATAGCCGTGCTCGCCGGTGTGCACATCGATCATGAACTGGCCGAGGGCGCGCTCAAGGCGTGCGAGCTGGCCCTTCAGCACGGTGAAGCGCGAGCCGGCGATCTTAGCTGCGGCTTCAAAATCCATGTAGCCGAGGGCTTCGCCGATCTCGTAGTGTTCCTGCGCCTTGTGGTTCCAGCCGGGCTTGCTACCCCATTTCAGCTTTTCCACATTGCCGGCCTCGTCGGTGCCGACAGGCACGTCGTCGAGCGGAATGTTCGGGATGCGCGACAGGGCGTCGTTGAGCTCGGCAGTGACCTGGCGCTCCTCTTCCTCGGCGGCGGGAAGCTGATCCTTGATGGCCGAGACTTCGGTCTTCAGCTTCTCGGCGAGCTCGCTGTTCTTCGCCGCCATGGCCGCGCCGATCTCCTTGGAGGCGGCGTTGCGGCGCGACTGCATGTCCTGCGCCTTCTGGATGACGCTGCGGCGCCTCTCGTCGAGATCGATGAGGGCCTTTGCCAGGGGGCTCGCGCCGCGCTTTGCCAGGGCGGCGTCGAGAGCGGCGGCGTTGTCGCGGATCCATTTGATATCAAGCATTGTCGTTCCAGGCGTTCCGTGGATTGAGGCCCACCCGCGCCCGGCAGCACAGTGCAACGACGCCGGGATCAGGCCTTGTCGGCCTCTTCCGGCGTCGCAACGACCTCGTTCTCCGCATCCTGCGCGTTCGAGGCGCTCGCCCGCTGCCGTTCGATGAGTCGGGCCGTATAGATGGAAATCTCGTAGAGAAGGATGGCCGGCAGTGCAAGGCCGATCTGGGAAACCGGATCGGGCGGCGTCAGCACGGCGGCGACCACGAAGGCGATGACGATCGCGTATTTGCGCTTGTCGGCAAGCGTCTGGGAATCGATGAAACCGGCCCGCACCAGCAGCGAGGAAACCACGGGAAGCTGGAAGACGAGGCCAAAGGCGAAGATCAGCGACATGATGAGGCTGAGATATTCCGACACCTTCGGCAGGAGCTGGATCGACACCTCTCCCTCGCCGCCGCCCTGCTCCATGGCCAGGAAGAACCACATGACCATGGGCGTGAAGAAGAAGTAGACGAGCGCCGCACCGATGAGGAAAAGGATCGGCGAGGCGATCAGGAACGGCAGGAAGGCGGCGCGCTCGTTCTTGTAGAGGCCGGGCGCGACGAACTTGTAGACCTGCTGGGCGATGACCGGAAACGCGATGACCAGCGCGCCGAACATGGCGACCTTGATCTGCGTGAAGAAGAATTCCTGCGGCGCCGTGTAGATCAGCTCGACATTGCGGTGCGAAAGCCCCGCCCATGTCACGGCCCATTTGAAGGGCAGGACGAGCAGATTGAACAGCTGCTTGGCAAAATAGAAACAGACGAGAAAGGCAACGAAGAACGCGCCGACCGCCCAGAGAAGGCGCTGGCGAAGCTCGATCAGGTGCTCCATGAGCGGCTGGGGCTTGTCTTCCATATCGCCGCTCATGCGTCGCCCTTCTTGGTCTTTGCAGTCTTGGCCTTGGCAGGCGCCGCCTTCTTTTCGGCGGAGGCCTTTGCGGCCGGCTTTTCAGCCGCCTTGGCGACGGGTTCGGCTTTCGCGGCCGCCTTGCGGGGCTTTGCCGCCTTGTCCGTCGCGTCCGCGGGTTTCCTTGTCGCCGTCTTCTTCACCGGTCCGGCTTTCAACGGAACGGCAGCGACGGGTTCGGCGGAAACCGGCTTCGGCACCTCGGCCGGCGTGCTGCCGGCAACGCCTTCCGCGGGCGTTGCGGCAGGGGCCGTCGAGGAGACGGAGCTGGTCGTCTTCTGAAGATCAGCCTTGATGTCGTCGCCCATCTGGCGCAGCGGGTTGACCGCCTCGCGGATGGTGTTCAGCGGATTGAGCTTCTGCGCCTCGCCGATCGTCTTCTTGACGTCCTCGAGGTCCGCTTCGCGCAGCGCCTCGTCGAACTGCTGGCGGAAATCGCCCGCCATGCCGCGCATCTTCGACATCATGCGGCCGAACGTGCGCAGCATCTGCGGCAGGTCCTTCGGACCGACCACGATGATCAGGACGATCGCGATGACGAGTATTTCGGTCCAGCCGACATCAAGCATAGGGTACTGTCCTCATGGGCTGCGAACCACCGCTCGCAGCCGCCAGGTCACGCTGCACGGATTGACCTGGCAAATCCAGGTTCAACGCCGCTCACTTGACCTCGTCAGCCTTGTGATCGACGGTCTTGGCCTTGTCGGCAGCGGCGGCTTCCTCGTCGGACATGCCCTTCTTGAAGTTCTTGATGCCCTTGGCAACATCGCCCATCAATTCCGGAATCTTGCCGCGGCCGAACAGCAGCAGCACCACCACCAGAACGATCAGCCAATGCCAGATGCTGAATGAACCCATATTCTTGACTCCCTTTCGAACTCGTACCCCGATGTAAGACGTTCAGCCGTCTTTTTCAAACACTAGAATGTCGCGGTGGTTAGCCGAAAGCGTGACGTCGCGCAATCCGGAAGCCAACTGATCGGCCCTGACGCGCGCCCGGATCGGCCGATCTGTGCCCGGCACGGCGAGATCGAGCAGCTCCACCACCCCGAGAAAACGCCGCGACAATATGCGTGCGGGGATTTCACCGCCCGTTTCCATCACCCGCAGCCCGGAAAGGCGCACCGCGACATGGACCTTCTGGCCGTCGGAAAAACGCTTGCCGTCGACAGTACCGAGCGGCGTTTCGACCACGCCCCCGTGCACGCGGCCGGGAAACTCGTTGATTTCGGAGAAAAAAGCGGCAGCGAAGATATTTTTAGGATTGAGATAGAGCTCTTCCGCCGTGCCCACCTGCACGAGCCGGCCATCCTTCAACAACGCGATGCGGTCGCCCATGCGCATCGCCTCTTCCGCATCATGGGTCACCACGATGGCGCTGGCGCGCGACTGGCGCAGGATCGCCAGCGTATCGGCGCGGATCGAGTCCTTGAGGCGCGAATCAAGCCCGGAAAACGGCTCGTCCATCAGAAGCACCGAAGGGCGCGGCGCAAGCGCCCGGGCGAGCGCCACGCGTTGCTGCTCGCCGCCCGAAAGAACATGTGGAAACTTCTGGGCGTAGTGCGAGAGGCCGACGCGTTCGAGCGCGACCTGCGCCTCTGCCTCCGCCTCTGCCCGCGGCAGCGCCGTCAGGCCGAAGCGCACATTGTCGAGCACGGACATATGCGGGAAGAGCGCGAAATCCTGGAACATCAGCCCCACGCCGCGCCGCTCGGGTGGCAGGAAGACCGTCGGACCGGCAACCTCACGGTCGTTCAGAAGCACGCGGCCGGCCGTCTGCGCCTCGATGCCTGCGGCAATGCGCAAAAGCGTCGTCTTGCCGGAACCGGACGGACCGAGCAGGCACAGGACCTCGCCGGGCTCCGCCGTCAGCGAGATGCCGCGGATCGTTTCCTTGTTGTGGTAGCTGTGGTGGATATCCTCGAAGGACAGGCGCGCCGCGAAGGTGACCGCCGATGCCCGTCTCGTCTCGTTGCCGTTGGAGCCTGACGGGTCCAAAACCATGTGCCGAAGTCTTTCCCTGCCGCCGGCACAGGCGCCGACGGTACAGTCCTGTCATAAGCTTCGTTTATTCGTCTTCTTTTCCGCCCGGTGTCAAGAGACCGAGTTCTTCAAGATCCAGCTGGGTGATCGGATCCTCATCGTCCGCAAACTCGTCCTCGCGCAGCGGCATGGGCACCTGGAAATTGGACGGAATGCGGCCGGACAGCAGGCCGGCGCCCTTCAGTTCCTCAAGACCCGGCAGGTCGCGCAGGTCCTCCAGGCCGAAATGATCGAGGAAATCACGCGTGGTGCCGAACGTCACCGGGCGGCCCGGTGAGCGGCGGCGGCCGCGAAACCGCACCCAGCCGGCCTCCATCAGCACGTCGAGCGTGCCCTTCGAGGTCTGTACGCCTCGGATATCCTCGATCTCCGCGCGGGTGACGGGCTGATGGTAAGCGATGATCGACAGAACCTCGAGCGCGGCGCGCGACAATTTGCGCACCTCCGTCTCCTCCGTCCGGATGACGAAGGAGAGGTCCGGGGCTGTGCGGAAGGCCCAGCTGTCATCGAGCTGCACAAGGTTGACGCCGCGGCCTGCATAGAGTGCCTTCAGCTCGCGCATGACATGCAGCACATCGACGCCGCGCGGCAGCCTGTCGGCGATATAGGCCTGCGAGACCGGTCCGGCGGAGGCGAAGACCAGCGCCTCGGCAATGCGCGCTGCCTCGTGCAGTCGACGTGGATCGACGATCGTGCCGGCGTCCGCATCGCGCGGTGCGTCGTCCCCCGGCTCAGCCACGTCCGTCGCCCCCGTCATCGTCGCCCTCGGGCTTGGGTCCGCGGCGCAGGTAGATCGGCTGGAAGGCACCGTCCTGGCGCAGCTCCAGGCGCCCTTCCCGCACCAGCTCCAGCGTCGCTGCAAACGCGCTGGCGATCGCCGTGGTCCGCTCCGTCGGGTTGCGCAGGTAGCGCAGGATGAAGCTGTCGAGCGCCGCCCAGTCGTCTTCAAAGCCGCCGACGAGCAGCGACAGGATTTCGCGCGCATCGGAGAGCGACCAGACGGTGCGTTTCTCGATGGTGACCTGCGTGACCGCGTGGCGCTGACGCAGCGACGAATAGGCGTTGAGCAGGTCGTAGAGCGAAGCCTCGAAGGACGAGCGCCGCTCGGTCGGAATATGCTCCGGCATGCCGCGGGCAAAGACGTCGCGGCCGAGGCGGTTGCGGTTGATGAGCCGCGTCGCCGCATCGCGCATCGCCTCAAGCCGCTTCAGGCGGAAGGCGAGGCTTGCCGCCATCTCCTCGCCGGAGGGGCCATCGTCCTTCGCCTGCTTGGGAATGAGCAGGCGCGACTTGAGATAGGCAAGCCAGGCCGCCATGACGAGATAGTCCGCGGCCAGCTCGATGCGGATCTTGCGCGCCCGCTCGATGAAGACGAGATATTGTTCGGCAAGTGCCAGCACGGAGATGCGGGTAAGATCCACCTTCTGCGTGCGGGCGAGATGCAGCAGAAGGTCGAGCGGGCCTTCGAAGCCGGCGAGATCGACGACGAGGCTCTCCTCGGTGAGGCCCCGCGCCTCGGCGTCCTGCCACAGGTCGGCCATCGGCGCCTGCGCGCCGCGCCCTTTCTTCGGTGGCTTCGACCCCGTTCCCTGCACGTCGCCCCTCTTTATCGTGCCGCGCGCCCGCGCCTGCGGGAGCCCGCTTGCGGCGGCTCTCAGGCCACCGCGATCATGGCGTTGAACTCTTCGCGCAGCGCCGCCTCGTCCGCCCCGTCCGGCGTCGGGAAGCCTGCACGCACCGCATTCGCCCGCCGCAGGCTGTCGCCGGTCAGTGGCGGTACGTTCTCGGTCACCGCGATCATTTCCTCCATGATGCCATGGCAATGCAACACCATGTCGAGGCCGGCAGCAATGATTCCCCGGCTTCTTGCGGCAATATCGCCCTTCAGCGCGTTCATCGACACGTCGTCGGACATCAGAAGCCCGTCGAAACCCATATGGCCGCGGATGATCTCGCTGACGACCTTTGCCGAGGTGGTCGCCGGATTGTCGGCATCGATGGCGGTAAAGACGATATGGGCGGACATCGCCATCAGCTCGTCGTTCATGCGGCGGAAGGGCACGAAATCGCAGGCCTCCAGCTCGGCGCGGCTGGCATGCACGACCGGCAGGTCGTGGTGCGAATCGACCATGGTCCGGCCATGGCCCGGCATGTGTTTCATGATCGGCAGCAGGCCGCCGGCCTTGAGCCCTTCAGCAGCCGCCCTGCCCATCACGGAGACGATCTCGGGCTCCTGTCCATAGGCACGGTTGCCGATGACGTCGTGCACGCCCGGCACGGCGACGTCGAGCACCGGCAGGCAATCGACATTGATGCCGAGGCGGAGGAGATCGAAAGCATGCAGGCGCGACATCAGCCAGGCGGCGCGCAGCCCCTTCTCCGCATCGGCGCGGTAGATCGCACCGAGCGCGGCGGCATTCGGATACTGCTGCACATGTGGCGGCTTGATGCGCTGGACGCGGCCGCCCTCCTGATCGATCAGCACGGGGATATCCGCGTCGCCGCCAAGGCAGTCGCGCATCTCGGCGGTCAGGTCCGCCACCTGCGCCGGCTCGCCGATGTTGCGGCCGAACAGGATGAAGCCCCACGGCCGCTCGCTGCGGAAGAAGGCTTTCTCGTCGGCGGTCAGACTCAGGCCCTTGCAGCCCGAAAGGAAGGATTTCGATTCGCTCATGTCCGCAATCTTAAAGGTTCGATGGAGAAAACGAAGGAGTGCCCTGCCGGCTCCTGCGGCAGCAGCCCGTCGGAATCGAAGAGGCGCGGACCCTGCCCGCGCCTCTCCAGAAAATCAGCGTCTCCTCAGCGGGTGACGAGGCAGCTGCCGCCGGCGCTCTTATAGCGGCTGCAGAGCGAATTGGCCTCCTCGCGCGAGCCGGCCGGGATACGGACGCGGAAGTAGGTACCCTTGTTCGGGATTTCCGCCTTCTTGATGTCCACGCCGCGCCCACCGATGACGGAGGAGAACTTCGAGGAGAGCGAGTTGTAGCTCTTCTGCGCTTCCGCTTCCGAGGGCAGCGAGGCGATCTGGATGACGTAGCTGCCGGGGGCGACGGCTGCGACCTGCGTCTGTTCGGCCGTCTGCTGCGTCTGCGTCGGCGTCGCCTCGGCGGTCTGGGTGCCAGAGACATTGCCGTTTTCGGTGACGGTGCCGACCACGTTGACCGGCTGATCGATCGGACGCGTGCCCGGAACCGGCGCATTGCCGTCCGTCGAACCGCTCGTGGCGCCGATCGTCGTCGTCTTCACCGTGCGCACCGGCGCCGTGTCGTCGACTTCGGCATTGGCGACTTCCGCCAGCACGGAACGCGGCTGGCCTTCGCTGGCCGCCTGCTCGGCGCTGAGCGAGGCATTGGTGTCGACCGTCGCATTAGCCGTGGCAGCGGCCTCGCCCGAGGCGCTGCCGGTGGTCGCGGTCGCCTTGGCGTCGAGACCGGCAACCTCCGTCGCGGGCTCGCCGACCGTTTCTTCGCGGGCGACGAGCGTGCCGTCCGGCTTGACGATCATCGTCTTGACCTTGCGCGGCGAGACGAGCGGCTTGTTGCCGCCTTCGGACGCGGCCGTTTCCGGTTCATCGACACCCGGCAGGACACGGTTTTCGTTTTCCGCGGCAATGACCGCCTCGACGCCGTCTTCCGGACCATCGAACGGCAGGGTTTCCGGCGTCAGCGTGCGCTGCACGACATCGACGGGCTCTTCCGTGGAGGTGACGAGTTGGTCCTGCTGCGGGGTCGCGGCCGTATCGCCGGCAACACGGTCATAGACCGCCTTGTCCTGGTTCGGCACGGTCTTGCCACCTTTTTCCTCCGGCACGACCTTGACCGGCTCCTTGTCGGCGAGGATCACGCGCGGTTCGCCCGAACCGGCCGTGCCGCCGGTAAAGGCCGTCCAGGCATAGACGCCACCGCCGCCGACCATGAGGAGGGCCGCGATGGAGGCCGCGATCAGCAGGCCGCGACGCGGGCGGGACTGTTCGTCGTCGTAGCCATCGCCGGCATAGTGCGTGTTGGCCTGGCCGGGATCGACGGGGATCGCCATGCGCTCGGGCTGGCTCAGCGAGCGACGGAAGTCCTCTTCCAGGGCGCGTTCGAAATCGTCGACGTCGTTGATCTGCGCCGCCGGCTGGGCGACGGCCGCGGCAACCGCACTGGCGGCAATGCCGGCGGTGCGGTCTTCGCTGCGCGCCTTGGCAGCCGGCTCGGTGAAGAGCTGCGCCATTTCCGCGTCGATGTCGAAATCATAGTCCGGCTGATAGGCCGGCGGCTTTTCCTTCTCGATGACGGGAAGCTGCGGCACGTCGAGTTCGGTAACCGGGGAAACCCCCTCGTCCGTCTCGGTGATCATCGTCGGATCGAAGGGCAGCGCACCATCGGCCATTTCCGGAATGACGGGCTGCGGCGCAGTATAGGTCGAGACGGGGACCGCTACGACGGGCTCGCGGCGCACCGGCGTCTGCATCTCGACGGGCCTTACGGCCTCGACACGGGCCTGCGGACGGGTTTCAAGCCGCGCCTCCGGCGTCTTGACCTCCTGCCGCACCGGCTCCTCGTCGAGCGAAAAATCCGAGAGATCGAGGTCGATGTCGGAGAGATCGAATTCCAGGTTCTCGATATCGAGCTCCGGCTCGACGGCCACCGGGGTCGGCTTTGCAACCGGCTCGGCGCGCGCTTCGACAACCGGCGCACGATAGGCGTCAGCCACCGGGCTCTGAACGGGCGCGAACACCGGCTCGCGCGCGGTTTCGACCATCGGGGTGCGCGCCGTCTCCACACTCGACTGGCGTTGCGCGACCGGCGTCGCGCGGCCGAAAATCGAGGAAACGTTTGCCAGGCTGTTGCGCGGCGTCGTGCTCACGGCCGCGAGCGAGGCGGCGGCAAGCGTGGCCGCCTCCAGAGAAGGCCGGCTGTCCGGTACAGGGTAACGCTCGACCTCGGCCAACAGGGAATCCGCATCGTGGTTGCGGCCGGGCTCGACCGATTCCAGCCGGTAGTCGGGTTCCGCATCGCGGGCGGGCTCGGCGTCCTGCCACTGCGTCTCTGCTTCGGCCACGGCGCGGGCACGGTCTTCCCGCGTCTCGAACGGCATTTCGGCAACGAAATGCGGCTCGTCTCGGGCATAGGCCGGTTCCGCATGGAACGGCTCGGAAACGGGGCGGCTCGCCGCGTCGGACATCCAGTCCTGGAGGGTCGGCTCGTGGCCGGCTTGCGCAACATCGGCGGCGCGGATGTCGGAGAGCAGGTCATCGGCAAAACCATCGCCGATCGACAGCTCCAGTTCGCGCTCAAGATCGAGGCCGATCTCGTCGATCGGATTCTCCTCCGGCGCGAGGGGCTGGAAACCAAGGACGACGGGCTGGCGCTCGTCGGCGCTGGCAACGACCGGGGTATCGACAATCGGTTCGCTGCGCACGGGCGGCTCGAAGCGCGGCTCCAGCCGGTCGACGAACTGGCGGCCGGCATGCATTACCGGCTCGACATCGACGGCAGGAACGTCATGCACGGCCGTTTCAAGCTCGTCGGCGAGCAGCAAGGCCGGATCGAAATCAAGCTCGGGCGCCGCATCCGCGACGATCTCTTCCTCACGGGGCAGCTCCGCCACGTGCTCTTCAACCGGAAGCGCATGACCGGCATCGCTTTCAGCGACAACCGGCTGCTGGATCTCCGCCGGGCGCTGCTCGTCGAAGGACGGCTCGGCGCCGAAGAACTGCTCCTCGAAGGAGGGCTCGTGATGTACGGCATCGCGCGGTGCCACGTCACGCGTCGGCACCGCGTCGAGGATGGCTTCGCGCTCTTCCACGACCGGTGCCGGCCTGTCGAAGACGGGCTCGACATGGCGTGGCGTAGCGCGCGCGGCAACGACCGGCTGGACGCTCTCGCGGCGCGGCGTGTCATATTGCTCGAAGGCGCGCATCAGCTCGTCCTCGAGGGCGAGCACGGGATTGTCCATCCGCGGGACCGCCTGGGCGGGCTCGGAGGAAGACTTGCTGACGTCTTGGACCGGACGCGGTTCGTAGCCGACGAGACGGGCAAGCTCAGCCAGCGGATCGTCGTCCGCCAGGAGATCCGTGTCAGCGGTTCCGCTTCGCGCGAAGTTCTTGTCTGCCATACTGCTTCCCACTCACAAGCTACAAATACGCATTTGCCAGCTTATTGTGGGCAAATGGTGACGTTACCGCATTTCGTTCGGTGCAGCCGTGCCTGTAATGGACAGGCCCGACTTAAGAACAGAGGCGACAGCGTGCACCAGCCCAAGTCTGGCGATACTCAATTCTCTATTTTTATCGTTAACAAACCGTAATTCCGGCTGCTCTTTGCCTTTATTCCAGTGAGCGTGGAATGAACTGGCAAGATCATAGAGATAAAACGCGATGCGGTGCGGCTCGTGCGCGAGTGCAGCACCCTCGACGACACGCGGATATTCTGCGAGCTTCGCCAGAAGCTGCAACTCGCTCGGATCGGCGATGTTGCCCGCGATCGCGGAAGCGAAATCGAGCGCGGGAACATCGAGATCCGGGAACGCCTCAGCCGCCTGGCGGAACACCGACATGCAGCGCGCATGGGCATACTGCACGTAGAACACCGGATTGTCCTTGGACTGCTCCGTCACCTTGGCGAAATCGAAGTCGAGCGGCTCGCTGTTCTTGCGATAGAGCATCATGAAGCGCACCGGATCGCGACCGACCTCGTCGACAACGTCGCGGAGCGTTACGAAGTCGCCGGAGCGCTTCGACATCTTCACCGGCTCACCGTTGCGGAACAGCTTGACCAGCTGGCAGAGCAGCACGGTCAGCTTGGACTTACCCTCGGAGACCGCGCGCGCAACTGCCTCCAGGCGCTTGACGTAACCGCCGTGGTCGGCGCCGAGCACATAGATCATCTCGTCGAAGCCGCGGTCGAACTTGTCCTTGAAGTAGGCAACGTCGGCGGCGAAATAGGTATAGGATCCGTCCGACTTGATCAGCGGGCGATCGATATCGTCGCCAACTTCCGTCGAGCGGAAGAGCGTCTGCTCGCGATCTTCCCAGTCTTCCGGCAATTGCCCCTTCGGCGGCGGGAGCACGCCCTTGTAGACATGGCCCTTGAAGGTCAGGTCATTGATCGCCGTGCGGATCGGCGCGCCGTTGCCGGCATGCAGCGAGCGTTCGGAGAAGAAGACGTCGTGCCGGACATTGAGGGCCGCGAGATCTTCGCGGATCATCACCATCATCGCGTCGATCGTCTTGTCCTTGACGATGGGCATCCACTGTTGCTCCGGCATGGCGCGCAGCGTCGTGCCGAATTCCTCGGCCAGCGCTTCGCCGACCGGAACCAGATAGTCGCCGGGATAGAGGCCCGACGGGATGTCGCCGATCGTCTCGCCGAGCGCCTCGCGGTAGCGCAGGAAGGCCGAACGCGCGAGCACGTCGATCTGCGAGCCCGCATCGTTGATGTAATATTCCTTGGTCACGCCATAGCCGGCAAAAGCGAGCAGATTGGCCAGCGCGTCGCCGACCACGGCGCCGCGGCAGTGACCGACATGCATCGGTCCCGTCGGGTTGGCGGAGACGTATTCGACGTTCACCTTGCGGCCCGCCCCGAGAGAGCCGCGACCATAGTCGGTGCCGGTCTTGACGATCGCGGCCAGCAGCTTCTGCCAGTAGGGTACGGAGAGGCGCACATTGATGAAACCGGGGCCGGCGACGCTGACATCGGCGACTTCCGGGTCCTTCTTGAGTTCGGCGACGATAAGGTCGGCCAGCACCCGCGGATTGAGGCCGAGGGGCTTTGCCAGCACCATCGCAGCATTGGTCGCAACGTCGCCGTGGCTCGCATCGCGCGGCGGCTCGACGCCGATACGACTGAAGTCGAGATCGGCGCGCTTCTCGCGGACGATCTCAAGTCCTTCGATTACGTTTTTGATTCTGCTATCGAAATCTGTAAAAAGGTTCATCTCATCCATCCGCACGCAGCGGCCCGTTTCGAGCCATTTCTGCGAAGAAGTTCAGGTGGCGGCTGACTATCGCAATTCGGGGGTATGGTCAAACAGCCGGCGATGGGTGTTGACCGCGTAGTTGTCGGTCATGCCGGCAAGATAGTCGCCGACATGACGGGCACGCGCCGTCTCCGGCATGGTCGCGATGCGGTCCACCCAGTAGTGCCCCTGCATCAGCTGCGGGTCGTCCATGTAAGCGTGATAGAGGTCCGTGAGGATGGAAGCGGCGTTCGCCCGCACCCGCATCACCTCCGGATGCCGGTAGATGCGCGAGAACAGGAGCTTCTTGATCTGCTTGTCCGTGACCGCCATCTCGGTGGAGAAGGTCGCCAGGCAGCGGCGCGCCTTGCGCACGTCCTCTGCACTCTCGGGCCGCTCCTCATGGATCGCCTGCTGCGCATAGCCGATCACGTCCTCGACCATGGCGGTGATCTGCCGGCGCATGATCTCGTGGGTGAAGCGCGAAGCCTCGAGATCCGGATAGCGCTCGCGCACGTCGCGCATCAGCCGTGCGAGGAACGGCACGTCCTCGAGCATCTCGAACGTGAGATAGCCCGAGCGCAGGCCGTCGTCGATGTCGTGGGTGTTGTAGGCGATGTCGTCGGCGATTGCGGCGACCTGCGCCTCCATGCTGGCGAAGCTCCCGAGCTCCAGGTCGTGTATGGCGCAATAGTCGAGGATCGGCCGCGGCACCTCCTCGCCATGGGTGCACTCGCCGGTCGGCCCGATCAGCGGACCATTGTGCTTGACGAGGCCTTCGAGGCTTTCCCAGGTCAGGTTCAGCCCGTCGAACTCGGCATAGCGCCGCTCGAGCTTGGTGACGATGCGCAGCGACTGGGCATTGTGATCGAAACCGCCGAAGGGTTTAAGCACCTCGTGCAAGGCGTCCTCGCCGGTATGGCCGAAGGGCGTGTGGCCGAAATCATGCACCAGCGCCACGCCCTCGGCGAGATCCTCGTCGAGCTTCAGGGCGCGGGCGAGCGCGCGGGCGATCTGCGCCACCTCGATCGTGTGGGTCAGTCGCGTGCGATAATGATCGCCATCAGCGGCAATGAAGACCTGCGTCTTGTGCTTGAGACGCCGGAAGGCGGTGGTGTGCACGATGCGGTCACGGTCGCGCTGGAAGTCCGACCGTGTGGGGCTCTCGGCTTCGGGATGGAGCCGCCCACGGGTCGCCCAGGGGTCGGAGGCATAGATGGCGCGTTGCCCCGCGCCAAAACCCAGCGCATGTCTGTCGAACGTCATTCTTCACCTGCATTCACGCCGCCCATTGACGCGGCCGCAATGCCTTCATACCTATAGTGTGCACAGCGGCAAGTCCGGCTGCAAGCCGAGCTTGAAATACAAGCCTTTTCAAGAGCCTGTACAAGACGGCCCGCAGCGGGTGATGCCAGGGACGGCAAAGGCGCCGTCTTCGAAGGATAGCGATTCTCTCCGGATCTTGACCCCGGCAGGAGGCAGACATGACCGACAAGTCCGTTACCATTTCCGACGCCGCCGTCCGGCGCATCGCGTCGATCCTCACTGCGTCGCCCGAAAAGCAGGCGCTGCGCGTCTCCGTGGAAGGCGGCGGCTGTTCCGGCTTCTCCTACAAATTCGACCTCGTCGAGGACCAGCAGGACGATGACATGGTGCTCGAGCGCGACAATGCGAAGGTGCTGATCGACCAACTCTCCCTCGTCTACATGGACGGGTCCGAGATCGATTTCGTCGATAACCTGCTCGGCCAGTCCTTCCAGATCAAGAATCCGAATGCCGTCGCCAGCTGCGGCTGCGGCACCAGCTTCTCGATCTGACCTTTCAGAAAACCAAGACGGGAACCCGCATGCCGATCAAGATTGCCACCTGGAACATCAACGGCGTGCGGGCGCGCATCGACAATCTCGTCGCATGGCTGAAGGAATCCAATCCCGACATTGTCGGGCTCCAGGAAATCAAGACGGTCGACGAGGGATTTCCACGCGGTGAGATCGAAGCGCTCGGCTATCACGTCGAGACGCATGGCCAGAAGGGCTTCAACGGCGTCGCCCTGCTCTCGAAGATCCGCCCCGACGAGGTGAACCGTGGCCTTCCCGGCGATGACGGCGACGAGCAGTCCCGCTTCATCGAGGGTGTCTTCTCCGTCGAAGGCGGCGTCATCCGTTTCTGCTCACTCTACCTGCCGAACGGCAACCCGGCGGACGATCCCGTCAAGTTTCCCTATAAGCTTTCCTGGATGGACCGGCTGATCGCCTTTGCCGAGGACCGGCTGGCGCTGGAGGAACCGCTGATCCTTGCCGGCGACTACAATGTCATTCCAGAGCCGCACGACTGCTGGGACGTCAAGGTCTGGCAGCGGGACGCGCTCTACCTACCGCCCACCCGCCAGGCCTTCCGGCGTCTCGAAAACCTCGGTTTGCTGGATGCCGTGCGCGCCTCGACCGACGCCGTGCCGCATTATACGTTCTGGGATTACCAGGGTGGCTGCTGGCCGAAGAATTTCGGCATCCGCATCGACCACCTCATGCTGTCGGCCGAAGCCTCCGATCGCCTCGTCTCGACCGCGGTCGAGAAGCATGTGCGCAACTGGGAAAAGCCGTCCGACCACGTTCCTGTGGTGGCCGTGCTGGATTACGCGGCCTGACACGCCCGGCCCGCAGACCTGCGGGCGGAAACCGGCCTCAAATTTTCCTGAAAGCTATTCTTCCGGATTGAACCGGATGCTTTGCGCCAGTGCGACGCCCTTGCGGCGATCAGCCTCGCTGGCGACGGAGAAGGCTTCTTCCTGCGTGGCCTGCAGCCAGCCGCAGTCCTTCGGCGGGCAATGATCGAGCGCGGCGGTCATGAAGGCAAGCCCGCGGGCCGTCTGGCCTTCCTGGAAAAGGATGTTGCCGAACAGGCCCATGGCGCCGGCATGGCCATTGTTGCGCGCGCGGTTCAGCCACTTCTTGGCCTGGTGCACACTGACGCTGCCGCCCTCGCCCGAGAGCATCATGCGGCCGAGCTGGAACTGGGCCTCGGGAATGCCGAAGGCGGAAGCCGCCTGGAAATAGAGCTGGCGGGCCTGCGTCATGTCGATCTTGACGGGGCTGTCGGGAATGCCACGACGATAGTAGCTGGCAAGCGCGATCAGCGCATTGGCAAAATAGCCGGTGTCTTCCGAGCCCGGCTCGACGCCGGCCTGGGCGATCTCGCTGTACATCTTGAAGGCTTCGAGGTCGTTTTCCGGTACGCCGTCACCATCGGCATACATGTTGGCGAGCGCCCAGCGCGAGCCGGTATGGCCCTTTTCGGCCGCATAGCGGTACGCCTCGACGGCATCGCTCTTGCGCCCCTCCTTGTAGGAGAAGAAACCGAACTTGAAGAGATCGAAGGGCCCGCTTTCCTTGCTGACGCCGGATTGGGGATCGAATGCGAGAGCCTGAGACGCCGCTCCAAAGGAGAGCGAGAGACAAAGACCCAATACCATTACTTTCATCGGCATCAACTCGGACTTCGGCATCACTTCTACAATTCCGCGCCGAACCTTGTTCCTTCCGCCAAACCGGGAATGCACGACTTTCGTGCGGTTTTCCGGCAACTCCGGCGGCAATGACATCGGCTGGCTCATCGTTTCCTTGGGCGCGGTTCCACGCGTCTACATGTCCGTATCGCTGCGCCCCGTTTGTGGCGGGAAATGGACATTTCGTCGCTTCCCTGAAGGTGTAGCAAACTCTGGGAAAAAAAGTGTTGCGATTCCATCACATATTTTCAGGCGTCGCTGTGTTCTTCCCATCAAGCCTGCCGTGAAGCAACGAAGTGTTAACCAAGAAAAAGGGCCCGGTGATGACACCGGGCCCGATTCTGATCGTTTTGGTCCGCCAGATCAGAACTTGATCTTCAGCGACGTGGAGATCGCCGTCACCAGGTCATTGTCGAAGTCATAGGAGACGCGGCGGCCGAAGGTACGGCCGTCCTTGACGACCTGACCGGAGGAGCCGCTCGTCAGGATGCCCAGCGCGCCGCTCAGACGGAACTCGACATTCTCGTTTGCCGCGTAGGAAAGGCCCGTGCCGACGGTCCAGGTGTCGGTATGCGCACCGATGCCGGTGCCCGTGCCGCGGTCCCAGGTCAGGCTCAGGGCGCCGCTGAGCTTGTCGTTGAACTTGTGGCCGACGCCGCCCGAAACGGTCCAGCCGTCGCGATAGAGCAGATCGAGCGAAGTCACTTCCGTCGGGCCGCTCGTGCGGCAGTCGACACCGCGTGTGGCGATCGGGCAGAAGGGCAGGCTCTGCAGCTGGCTCCAGTCGGTCCACTTGATCGAGCCGAAGGCCAGCCAGTCCGGCGCGATGCCCGTCTGGAACTTGAACTCCAGTGAATCGGGCATGTCGGCGGAGCCGAAGACCGGCGTGTTGACGCCGGCAAAGCCCGGCAGAACCGCGCCGGGAACCTGGCGCAGGTCCATGGTGCCGGTGATGTCGTCGAGCTTCACCGCGCTGTTGTAGACGAGGCTGGTGCGCAGCGCATATTCCTCGATCTCGTAGGCGATGCCGGCGCGCCAGCCCCAGCCCTCACCCTCCAGCTTGAGACGACCCATGCCGTTCAACGGCGAGCCCTCGGGCATGGCGAAGACGAGACGATCCTTGAAGCCGGAGACCTCCTGGTAGAAGCCGCCGCCGATCACACGGAACTGGCCCGGCCCCATGTCGAAGGAGTAGGAGCAGGTCGCCGCGTAGTTATGGCTCTCGATCTTGGTCTCGACATTGTCGTTGGCCCCCGCCCAGTTGCGGCCGGGATTGATATGCGCGCCCCAGGGCTGGGAATAATCGGCCATGCAGTCGATGGAATCGGTGATCGCCGCCTTGAAGCCGATGCGCGGCACCCAGTAGCTTTCCGTATCGCGAATGCCGTTGTTCGGCAGGCCGTTCAGGTCGCCGTCGAGGGGAATGTTGTCGCGGACGTTGTTCATGTCGCGCTGCGGATTGACGAAGGTCACCGCCGATTCGAAGATGTAGTCCGAGGGATCGAACAGCAGGTCGATATTGTACCCGCCACGCTCCAGGCCGCCCGCCTGTGCGGATGTCGCCGCCAGCAGGGCAAGCGCCGTCATCCCTCCAAGGCTGATGTTCTTCCGGTTCATGCAATCCTCCCCTGCGCAACGCCGGCGCAAATCGCAGCTGCCTCTGCGTCCCGCCTCTCCACCCCGACTATCGAAGAGGACCACGAGATTGGCAAACCCCAGTTTTTGCCCCTAACTTCCAGTGGGTATTCAAAAAATTACGTAAGCTTTTCATGAAGCCCCTCAGCAGTTGAGCGGCCTGAAATGATTTTTCAAACAGTAGGGACGTTTCCGCTAATAAAGAGTTATCTTTTCTATAGCGATAATGACCTGTTACATTTGGGAGACAGTCGGAATTTTGCGGGATAACCGGCGAATAGAAAACCGCGCCGGAGATTCCGGCGCGGTTTTCATCGTTCCCAGATAAATCTGAGGGGAATCAGCCAGCTTCGCTAACGCGGGCGAGCGCCACCGCCAGGCTGGCGAGCTGTTGTTCCAGTTCGGCGAAGCGTTCGCGCTCGGCTTCCACCACGTCAGGCTTGGCATTCGCGACGAACTTCTCGTTCGACAGCTTGGCCTGAATGCGTGTGGCTTCCGCCTTCGCCTTCTCGATCGCCTTTTCGAGGCGCGCCTTTTCGGCTGCCAGGTCGATCAGCGTGCCGAGCGGCAGGCAGGCGGTCGCCTCACCGACGACGATCTGTGCGGCCCCCTTGGGCGCCGTGTCCTCCAGGCGGATCTGCTCGACGCGGGCAAGGCGGCGGATGGCCGAATCGTGCGTTTCGAGGCGCTTCTTCGTCATCGCATTGGCATCGACCATGACGAGTGGGGCCGTCGCACTCGGCGGCACGTTCATTTCCGCGCGCACCGAGCGGATGCCGGAAACGAGGTCGATCAGCCAGTTGATCTCGTCGGCCGCCGCCTCGTCGCCATAGGCCGGCGACGGCCACTCGGCGTGGCAGACCAGCGTGTCGCGGGTCTTGCCCTCGCCGGCCGTATGCGCCCAGAGCTCTTCCGTCATGAAAGGCATGAACGGGTGCAGGAGCTTGTAGATCTCCTCCAGGACATAGGCCGCGCAGGCCTGCGATTCCGCCTTGGCAGCCGCATCCTCGCCGCTGAACACCGGCTTTAGAAGCTCCAGATACCAGTCACAGAACTGGTTCCAGACGAAGCGGTAGAGCGTGCTCGCCGCGTCATTGAAACGATAGGTCTCGATCGCCTCCGTGACGTCCCGCGCCGTACGGGCGAGTTCCGTCAGGATCCAGCGATTGATCGTCAGCGAGGCCGCTTCCGGCACGAATTTCGGATCGGACGCGACGCCGTTCATCTCGGCAAAGCGCGTGGCGTTCCACAGCTTGGTGCCGAAGTTGCGGTAGCCGGCGATGCGGGCCGGATCGAGCTTCACGTCGCGGCCCTGCGCGGCCATGATGGCCAGCGTGAAGCGCAGCGCATCCGCGCCGTATTCGTCGATCAGTTCGAGCGGATCGATGACGTTGCCTTTCGACTTCGACATCTTCTGCCCGTTCTTGTCGCGCACCAGGGCGTGGACATAGACGGTGTGGAACGGCTCGATCGGGTTGCCGTATTCGTCCTTCATCAGGTGCAGGCCCATCATCATCATGCGGGCAACCCAGAAGAAGATGATGTCGAAGCCGGTGACGAGCACGTCGGTCTGGTAGTATTTTGCCAGTTCCGGCGTCTGTTCCGGCCAGCCGAGCGTCGAGAACGGCCAGAGGGCGGACGAGAACCAGGTGTCGAGCACGTCCTCGTCGCGCGTCAGGATATCGCCCGGCGCAAAGTTCTCCAGCTTCTCCTCGACCCAGGCCTTCCAGGGGCCTTCATGGGCGATGTAGTGCTGGATGGCGGCGTGCAGCGCCTCTTCCTCGGTCTTCTCGACGAAGACCTGCCCATCCGGACCGTACCAGGCCGGGATCTGGTGGCCCCACCAGAGCTGGCGCGAGATGCACCACGGCTCGATGTTTTCCATCCAGTCGAAATAGGTCTTTTCCCAGTTCTTCGGCACGAAATTGGTGCGGCCCTCGCGAACCGAGGCGATGGCGGGTTTGGCCAGTGTCGCGGCGTCGGCGAACCACTGGTCGGTCAGCATCGGCTCGATGACGACGCCGGAGCGGTCGCCGAACGGCTGCATGACCTTCTTGTTCTCGACGAAGGGCACGTCGTTGCCTTCGGCATCCTTGACGGTGACCGCCAGCCCCTCGGCATTGATCGCATCGACGATACGCTTGCGGGCCTCATAACGATCGAGGCCGCGATACTCGTCGGGAACGAGGTTGATGTCGTCGACCTCGGCCTCGTTCGGCACGTGGCCGGTCTTTGCGATGTCGAGCGCCTGCGCGGCGTAGAACGCATAGGGCTCGCCGTCGGCGCGCAGGGCGGCGCGCGTGTCCATCAGGCGGTAGAGCGGAATGTTGTTGCGACGGGCGACCTGGTAGTCGTTGAAATCATGAGCCCCGGTGATCTTGACCGCGCCGGAACCGAAATCGGGCTCCGGATATTCGTCGGTGATGATCGGGATGAGGCGGCGATGCGCCTTCGGGCCGACCGGAATCTCGCAGAGTTTGCCGACGATCGGCGCATAACGCTCGTCGGAGGGATGCACGGCGACAGCGCCATCACCCAGCATCGTTTCCGGGCGCGTGGTCGCGATGGAAATGTAGTCGCGCTCTTCCTGGAAGACGACGTTGCCGTCGGCGTCCTTCTCGACATAGGTGTAGGTTTCCCCGCCGGCGAGCGGGTACTTGAAGTGCCACATATGGCCGTCGACTTCCTTGTTCTCGACCTCCAGGTCGGAAATCGCCGTTTCGAATTTCGGGTCCCAGTTGACCAGCCGCTTGCCGCGATAGATCAGGCCTTCCTTGTAGAGCGAGACGAAGACCTCGAGGACCGCATCGGACAGGCCCTCGTCCATGGTGAAGCGCTCACGCGACCAGTCGCAGGAGGCGCCGAGGCGCTTCAGCTGATTGAAGATCAGGCCGCCCGATTCCGCCTTCCACTCCCAGACTTTCTCGACGAAGGCCTCGCGGCCCATCTCGCGCCGGCCCGGCAGCTTTTCGGCGGCGAGCTTGCGCTCGACGACCATCTGCGTCGCGATGCCGGCATGGTCCATGCCCGGCTGCCACAGCACGTCCTTGCCGCGCATGCGCTCGAAGCGGACCATGATGTCCTGCAGGGTGTTGTTGAGCGCGTGGCCCATATGCAGCGAGCCCGTCACGTTCGGCGGCGGGATCACGATGGTGAAGGTCTCGGCGCCGGGCTTTGCGCCCTCGCCGGCGCGGAATGCGTCCGCATCTTCCCATGCCTTGGCAATGCGCGGCTCGACCGCTGCGGAATCATAGTTTTTTTCAAGCATTTTCGTGCGTGGCCTGCTGTTTGTCGGTTGCGTTTTCTAAACCGGATGGCCGGGGCGAAGTCAACAATATCAGAAGAAAAGCCGCCCCGGAGGCTCCGGCGCGGCTTAAACCAATCTTTTGGAGATTTGGTGGCGTCGGTCAGCGGCGCGGGCCGCGCGCCACCCGTTCGATCTCCTCGCGCACCAGCCGCTCGACGAGCGTCGGCAGGTTGTCGTCCAGCCATTCCTGCAGCATTGGGCGCAGCATCTCCTCGGCGATCTCGTCGAAGGAGCGGCGCGGGCCGGCGTCGAGCGCCTGCGCCAGCGCGCCAAAGGACTGGGCCACGCGCGCGCCGACATCGGGCGAAACGATCGCGGCGACGTCCCGGCCGGCAGCAGCCGGCTCGGCAGCGCGCTCCTCGACGGCCAAATCGACCGCAGGCGCCGCCACCACATCGGCGACAGGTTCGGCCTTTGCGACGGCTTCGAAGGCCGGCGCGACACGCCCGGCATTGGCGGCCATGCGCGCGGTCACGATCGGGTTTTCCTCCCGCACCGGCGCCGCTACCGGCTCGACGGAAACGGGCTCCGGCATCTCACGGCTGGCGACATGACGCTCGGAGGCCGCACGAACCCGGGCGGCGACATCGGCAAGCGACAGGGCCGGCTGGCCACCCTGCATCAGCTCGGCACGCGGCAACGGCTGAACAGCGGCGGCATGCCGTTCTTCGGCATGGAACTGCTCGACCACAACAGGATGATCGAGCAAGGCGCGATCCTCGCTCCCGGTCGTAATGTCGAAGCCGCCATCGTCCTCGGCATCGGCCGCAAGGTCCGGCATGGCTTCGTTGTTCTCGATGATCTTGCGAATGGACGCCAGGATTTCATCCATGGACGGTTCACGCGCGACATTTGGCTGAGCCATTTCTATCCCCGTTCTCTGCGGCGTCCCCTGGCCAGCCGCTACGGGACCTGCCGGACATCACGAAAACCCTAGGCGAGTTCGATGGCGAACTAAATCGCCGCGAATCATGTGTTCCAAGTGATGCACAGATTTGTTTGCCCTGCCAAGGGCAAGACGCGCGACCGCATCCCGCGCAGTCGCAGGAGAGCCCGTTTCGTCGTAAAGGAAAGGACTTACTTGCCGTCGACCGTTCTCAGGCCGAACCACTTGTCCTTGACGGCTTCGTAGTGCACCTCGGCGCGGTATTCGGCGACCTCCAGCCCCTGGCTGCGCACCGTCAGGCTGCCCGTGGCAGCCAGCAGCGAATAGCTCGCGACGACGGCATTGCGCTGCACGGCGGCAAGGTCTTCCTGGGCTTCAAGCACGTTCTGCTGGGCATTCAGCACGTCCAGCGTCGTGCGCTGGCCGACATTGCGCTCCTCGACGACACCGTTCAATGCCTGGTTGGCCGCGTCGATCTGTACCCGGATGGCCGTGATGGAGGCATTGGCAGCCTCATATTGCGCATGCGCCGAGGCGATCGTGCGCTGGACCTCCATGCGCGCGGAATCGACCTGCAGCTGGCTTTCCCCAAGCCGCTCCTTCGCCTGGCGGATCTGGCCGTATTCAGCGCCGCCCTGATAGATCGGAACGGTAAGGCGGGCCGATACAGTGCCTTGAAGACTGTCACCCGGGCCGTCCACCGTATTGACCGACTTGTAGACGCTGCCCTGCAGGGAGACGCCGGGCAACATGGCGCCTTCGGCCTCCTTCACATTGAAGCCGGCGGCATCGACGCCGCGCATCGCCGCGATGATGTTCGGGTTCTCGCGCATGCCCGTCGCCACAGCATTGTCCAGCGAATTCGGCATGGCCTTCTTGGCTGCCGAGGGCTGCTTGATGCCTTTTGGCGTCTCGCCGACGATCTGGACATAGGCCGCTTCGCTCTGCTTGAGCGAGGAGACGGCGGCGGTAAGCTCCGCCTTGGCGGAGGCAAGCTCGGCCTCGGACAGGCTGACGTCCGTGCGCGTGCCCTCGCCCACGTTCAGGCGCGCATTCGCGGCAGCGACCTGCTCCTTGAGAAAGGCGATGTTCTGCTTGCGGATCGACACGATCTGCTGGTCGCGGGCAATGTTCGAATAGGCTTCGACCGCGGCGAGAAGGATGGAGATTTCCTGGGCGCGCAGCGACTCGCGGTTCGCCAGGACGTTCGCCTCCGCTGCCCGGACACGGTTGAGCGTCTGAAAGCCGTCGAAAACCTGCTGGCTGATCGTGATACCGTAACTGGAAGCGACGTAGTCCGTCTGGCGGCCGGCCTGCCCGAGGAGACCGCGAGGCGGCCGGACATCGAGGTTCGTGCGGGTCCCTTCGACTTCAGCCACCCCCCTTACTTGCGGCCGCATGCCGGCCTTGGCAATCGTGACGTTCTCGTCAATGGCGCGCAGCGCGGCGCGGGCGGCGTTGAGGTCGGGGTTGTTCTCGTAGGCCTTGGCCATGGCGCCGGCCAGTGTTTCGGCAAGCGCTGCCTGCGGCAGGGCGTTGACGGCAGTGGCGAGCGCGAGCGCAAGGGCAGTTCGACGAAGAAGGGACACAGTACGAAACTCCGATCCTGGCCAGCCCGTCGCGGGAGCCGCCTTTACACACTTCTCACCGACACGAAGGCCTGGTGCATTTCATCCGGCATCGGTGGCCGGTCGCGGACAGCTCCGCCTCGCCCGCGATAATGCCTCTTCGTTCATTCGGGAACAGTCGTCAGGTCCTTCAGGAAGGATTTGGTAACGACAATAGGACAGGCCCGTTGCGAAAGTGCAACAAACGGGCCTGTCGAAACGGCGCATATCCGCGCTGGCTCAGAAGACGAATTCCTTCGCCTTGCGGAAGCCCGGAAGCGGCTTGACGGCGGTGTTGAAGACGTTGCGTTCGGAGACGTGGCCGCCTTCCTTGATATAGAGACGCGCCTGCGAGGCATTGCCGTAACCCTCGACGACGACGAGGCGTCCGCCATCGCGCAGCTGGGCGAAAAGCGCCTCCGGAACGAACTCGACCGCGCCATGCACGAAGATCACCTCGTAGGGCGCTTCCGGCGCGTAACCGGTCTCAAGGTCGCCGGTGACGACGGCGACATTGTCATAACCGAGGCGGGCGAGCGTTTCCGTCGCACTCGCAGCCAGCGCCGCGTCGCTTTCCAGCGCCACGACGGAGCTGCCGAGAAGCGAGAGCACGGCCGAGGCGTAGCCCGTGCCGCAACCGACCTCCAGCACGACATCGCTGCTGGCGATCTCGGCCAGCTGGATCAGCTTGGCGAGCGGCGACGGCTCCATCAGGTAGCGGCCGGGGGCAATCTGGATATCGTCGTCGATATAGGCGAGCGGCTTGACGGCCGCGGGCACGAATTCTTCGCGCGCGACGGTCAGGAAGGCGTCGAGCACCTCATGCGCCGTGACGTCCGTCGTACGGATCTGGTTGTCCACCATCTTCGTGCGCGCTGCTTTGTAGTCAATCATCTCTAGCCCTGTGAGTAAGCGGCAGACCGCGGCACGAAGGCCCGGTTGCGATGCCGGATGCGTCGCAATTCTCTTAGAGCGGTTTCGGGCCGGGTGTCCATAGGCGGCGATCGTCTGCGCGCAAAAACCGCGCCGTTGCGGTTCCGTCCCGCCCACACCGAGGATTTTCCGCAGTTTATCATGAATAAATTACTCAACATATTATTGCCTGCCCCCTCCATAATGTCGTATTGAGCAGTCAGGTTTTTGCGGCGCCTGGCGTCCGCACCGCGCCCGTTTATCGGACGGGCACCGTATAAATTGAGACATGCAAGAGGAATACGCCGTGCTGAAACGGTCTCGACTGCTATTCGCGATCATCCTGATGGCGCTCGCCACCCCGCCGGCCGCCCTGGCCCAGACCCAGGAAACCCAGAGCCAGACGCAGGGTACTTCTGCGCAGACGGACAGCCAGCCGGAAGCCGGACAATCCGGCGGCGCGGCGACGGGCGGCACCGCCGCGACGACGACCACAGACACGACATCGCGGCCCGTGACAGGCGACACCGTGAACACGCCGGCCGTGACGGCCGATGCAGACCAGGAAGCCGCCGGCGAAGAGGCGACCGATCTCGACATCGTCGATGACGGCGGCGAACGGCAGGCCGGCCTGCCGCACGACCTTTCCCCCTGGGGCATGTTCATGGCGGCCGATATCGTCGTCAAGGGCGTGATGATCGGCCTTGCCTTCGCCTCCATCGTCACCTGGGCCGTGCTTCTTGCCAAGCTCGTCGAGCTGGCCGCGGCCCAGCGCTCGGCCAGCCGCGCCGTCCGGCAGCTCACGGTCGCCCGTGGCCTTGAGGACGGCGAGCAGGCGCTCGGCCGCAACCGCGGCACCGTCGCCCGCATGACGCGCGCCGCTCGCGAGGAAATGGAAGCCTCGGAGGCCGTGCTCGACCACGTTTCCGATGGCGGCGTGAAGGAGCGCATCTCCTCGCGCCTCACCCGCATGGAAGTCCATGCCGGCCGCCGCATCGCCAAGGGAACGGGCCTCCTGGCCACCATCGGCTCGACGGCCCCCTTCGTCGGCCTGTTCGGCACCGTCTGGGGCATCATGAACTCCTTCATCGGTATCTCGAAGGCCCAGACCACGAACCTTGCCATCGTCGCGCCCGGCATCGCCGAAGCGCTGCTGGCGACCGCCATCGGCCTCGTCGCCGCCATTCCCGCCGTGGTGATCTACAATTTCCTCGCCCGTGCGATCACCGGCTACCGCCAGAACCTCGCCGATGCCTCGGCCGCCATCGAGCGGCTGGCCAGCCGCGACCTCGACGTGCGCCGCTCGCTGCGCCACGGCGCGCAGCGCAGTGAACGGGGCCCAGGCTCCGTCGTGAAGATCGGGTGAGGCCATGGCGAGCAAGATCAAGGAAGGCGGCGGCGACGACCTCGAGGAGAACAGCGAAATCAACGTGACGCCGTTCATCGACGTCATGCTGGTTCTGCTCATCATCTTCATGGTGGCCGCGCCGCTCGCCACGGTCGACATCAATGTCGACCTGCCCTCTTCCGTCGCACAGCCGACGCCGCGCGAGGACAAGCCGGTCTTCATGACGCTGAAGAAGGACCTGACGGTCTCGATCGGCAATGGCGAGATCGCCCGCGACAGTTTCGGCCCGGAACTCGACGCCGTGACGGAAGGCAACAAGGATGCCCGCATCCTGCTGCGCGCCGACAAGGCCGTCGACTATGGCAATGTGATGGATGTGATGAACCTCCTGCGCGCGGCGGGATACGGCAAGATCGCCCTTGTCGGCGTTGAAGGCGGCGCCCCGGCGCAGCAGCAATAGAATATGGGGCGCGCCCTCGGGCGCGCCGCCTGGACCTGCGGTCATCGGCCACCGTATGTTCGGCCTCCGGCAAAGCTGCGACAAAAACGCCGTCAAACGCTTCGTACACATCCGCCAGGATGAAAAAAACGGCATGTTCGGAATAAGCCCCTTGCGCCCTTTCTCAATTCGTTCTAAACGCCCGGCACCACACGCTTTATAGCAAAACGGATGGCCTCGTGGCGGAGTGGTGACGCAGAGGACTGCAAATCCTTGCACCCGAGTTCGATTCTCGGCGAGGCCTCCACTCTGATCTCTCAATGATTTCAATACGATAAGCGCCCCGCCGGCGAGCGCTTTTGCCGTTTTCATGTCGCAATGTGTTGCAACTGATTTCCCTTGATTTTCAATGGCTCCGCGTCACACTCGGCAATTCCATGCAACATGGCTTGCAACATGGCGAGACCCGGGACGGAGAAACCTATGATGATCGATGAGACGAAGCTGGATTATATTAAGAACGGGGCAGACGACGCTATCACCTCATTTCGAGGCGGCAAAGTTTTCGATATCCAAGACGTGATTAAGCACATTCTCACTGACCTAGATGAGGAAGATCGAACGGAAGTCAGGGCAATGATCTTTGACGATGAAGGTCGGGCGGCTCTAACGGAATATCTCCGCAGCCGTAGAGATATTCGACCCGAAAACGTCGGACCGGCAGGTTTTTGGCGAGCTTGACTCCCACGTGCCATTAGCGAATGTGCTCGCTCCACTGGGGAGAATGTATGGCGGCGATCTTACCGGAGCTCCTCAAGAGCATGCTGCAGTTGCTCGGTGCTGCTTTGGTCGCTTGGCTAGCCGTTCGATGGGCCTTGGCACGCTTTAAGTCTGAACGAATGTGGGAGCGGCAATTTTCCGTTTTGTCAGACCTGCTGTCGGCTGTTTTCGACCTCTCTCGTATGCTTCGAGAATGGGATGATCACTTTTCGGAGAAACACATTCTGTCTGGCGCGCGTATTGCCGAACTGCGAGAACAGTATGAGAGACAGAGACAACGCATCCGCGACTGCTCTATCCTCGCCGCCATAGTCGTGCCTGTTGAAGCGGCCGAGAAAATAGCAACCGTGGAATCTGACCTTGAGAAGGCGTTCGATAGCCAACTCGGCGACCATATTTCTCTGGGTCGGGAGAGAAGAATACTCAACGATGCAAAACGCGAGATCCTTAGGATCGCGTGGGATACGCTTGGGACGCGCGACCTTCATCGGCCGCGACTGTACGAAAACCCTCGCGCGTGGTTGAAGATGAAGAACGAGGAAAGGCTCAGCTACAGCGACGAGGCTCTCGCCTCCAGAAAAAAGGAATAGAACGATGTGGACGTCTGTCTTCATTCTTCTCGTTAGCGCTTCGGCAACCGTCTATCTTGAGCAGCAGGCCGACGAGATGATGCTCTCAGTTGAAGCTGGGCAGCTCGTGAGCGCAGCAGACATCTGCGGATTTAAACTGGACGCCGAGGCCCTTAAGGCATTCATGAGTGGGAAGATCGCTGACCTGCACGACACTGCGCGATTCAATTACTACGCGGTAACGACCAATTTCCCCAGCGAGCTGGAGGCTATGACGGAGACCGCTAAATTGGCGAGCTGCGCGCTTCAGGAGACCCTCGCCAAGAAGCACGGCCTGGTGAAGTAGCCGCTACCTCTGTCGGCCACCTTGCCCCGCCGGTGATTTTCACTATCTTGATGCCAGACCGAGCACCGTGGATGTACCGGACTCGTCGATTGCGAAGGCCGGGGACGTACGCCCGGCCTTTTGCTTTCGTGCTCCAGCCCGCTGCTACGCCAGCAGACGCACACGATTGCCACCCGCGTACTCGATGCGCTTCTGAGAGACGAGACTGTCTAGGCAGGTCACAATCTCGTCCTGCGTGAAGCCGGCCGCAATCAGGCTTGGCCCGACGCGATATAGATCGATTGGGATTTCCGGCGTCGCACCAACTGCGCGGAGCTCGGCCAAGATGGCTTCCTTGCAGCGCTGGTAGACCAGCTTGCGATCTTCATCTGGTGCCATCGGAGCAAACTCTCAAGGTATGTCATGCACAAGGTATTGCCATCATGGCAACACCATCAGCCGCGTCGCACCGCATTAGAGGCGCTCCGGTTCCGCGAGCGTGAGGAGCCGCGACAACTCCCATTCGAACAGCCTCGGCATATCCATCGATCACGTCGCCGAGGCGATAGAAGCCCTTACGCGCGCTCGGCTTTATACAGCCCTCGCGTGACAGTGTGCGTATCCGGTTCTCGGTGACATAGACCGCCCGTGCGGCTTCCGGTGTGCTGACGAGCCAGTCGCGCAGCGCCCGCCCTCGTTTGTAGACTGTCATGCCGCCACGGCCTTTGCCGCACGCATGTATCGCTGGGCCTGGCTGTAACTGATGCCCGATTTCTCTTCCACCCACCGGCGGAAATGGCCGTGCGGCAGGCCTGCCTTGACCCGCAGAAGGTCTGCACCCATCCGGATCGCTTTGTCATCGGCCACTCGCTCGTAAGGCCTGGGGAGGCGCTGAGCCGCGGGTCCGTCTCGCCGGGGTGCCATTGCGTCCGGCGCGTAGAGGCGATCGTGTGCCTCTCTGGCGGCCCGCTGCTGGTCTGCAGACAACGCCTTGAACTGCCTTACCGTCATTCCAAGCCCGAACGCGATGCACGCGATGCTCCGGTTCTCACGGTTCGCGATATGCTTGATTCGGACCAGTTGGAAATTGTTGAGGTGGCGCATCACGCCAAGGCCTTCGACTTCGATTTCAGTGATCATTTCGAACCGCCACCTTTCTCTCGATCGTGAGTGTAGATAACCACGGAGCCGCTAAGAAGTGAAGCTTCTGCGGTCTTGACTCAGGCGTGCGACTGCCGCTGTCTACAATCCAAGGGGAGAGCGCGCGACATGGACCAGGGTGCGAATTATTGGGATGCTGATCTGCTTGGCAGGAGGGAGGACTCGGAGTTCCTCTACAATTTCCTGGTGGGTCAAATCGAGAAACGTAAATCTCAAGGGAGGACCGCCTCATATGTCTTGAACATCGATGCAGACTGGGGTGGAGGCAAGTCATTCTTCCTAGACGGGTTCGCCCTTGATCTAGAGGGAAAAGGCCATATGGTCGCTCGGATCAATGCGTGGCGCGATGACCATGCCGTCGATCCTTATATCGCAATCATGGCTGCAATCGACAAGGCTTTCGCCCCATTCGTCAAGAAGCCTGGGAAGGCGGCAACTGCATGGGCCAGCGCAAAAGCGAGTGGCGGCCCCATTGCGTTGCGAGTTGCAGCGGCCATCGGGAAGGGGCTTGTGAAGAAGCATGCCGGCGTCTCTCTCGACGAGCTTAAAGACCTGATTACCGACGATAATTCAGCGCCTGGGGAGGCGGCTGAAGCTTTGGAAACAGCCGTAAGCGAGACCAGCGCGCAATTGGAAAAGCTGTTCGATGCATCAGTCGAAGCCTTGATCGACGGTTTCAACCGCACCGACGATGCGATTACAGACTTTCGGGAAAAATTGGAAACAGCCGTCGCGTCATTGTCGACGGAGAAAAAGTCGCCACTATTTGTGTTGATCGACGAGCTTGATCGGTGCCGCCCCACTTACGCAGTTCAGCTTCTCGAAAGGGTCAAACACCTCTTCGACGTCGAGGGTGTCGTGTTTGTATTCGCGACGAACACCCAGCAGCTCCAGCACAGCATAGCAGGCGCCTACGGCCCGGGCTTCGACGGGATGCGGTACCTCAGACGGTTCTTTGACCGAGCATACGTTTTTGAAAAGCCTGCGATCGAAGACTATGTAGCCGTCCTCTGCGCGGAGCTTCCTGCAAACAAGATTAGAAGCCCGGAGGACAATTTAAGAGGCGTGCTTACGACTGGCTTTAACGCTTACGGTTTTGAGCTTCGAGCAATTAAGCAGGTCATGGAAGTTATTGATGCGACCGCAACGGCGTGGCATCATCCGTTTCCGATCGACATATTACTGCTGTTTCCCTTATGCGCGAACTTTTATATAACAGGAAAAGCAGAGTGGCCCGCAGCGCCGGTCCGTGAACTAGAAAACTGGAAAATCGACTACAAAGTAAGGAGCCGTGGAGGTCGCGATAGCGAAACCCTCACCGTTAGTTTTGTCAACGGTTACGGAACCGCGTTAAGCTTGTCTAGAAGCCTAGAACGAATAATAAACTACTCCCAAGATAATGAAAACCAAGGGCCAGTAGCGCAGCATTTAAGAAATTCGTTTATGCCAGAGTGGAATAATAAACGTTATAACCCATCGGATCCAAGCGTCCAGACGGAGCTGCCCGGACTAGTTGCAAATGCGGGAAAGATGAGGGTCAAGAAGCCTGATTGACCTTCTTTGTACAGTAATCACAGATGTGACGACGCAAGTGCCTCGCGATAAGGCGCCTTTACACTTTCATTCGTCTAACTTCCAAGCGACTGAGTTTCGCAGCTCGCCCGTGTCGATCAAGGGTTTTGAGCTACCTTTCAGCGCGATCGTGGCTGGGGCGTTCGGCGGCGACACAATGGCGGTAATCATCCCCTGGATGTCACCTTGTGCCCTGATCCCGAGTCGGCTCAGCGCGGCGGATTTTGCCACATCTCCGCTGTTTCCCATGGCGACGGCTTGAACGATCCTCGTGGCCTCCTTGCGCAGTAGATTGCGATAGCCACTGGTATTCTCTCGCATGGCATTCCGCATGAAGGGGCGTTCCGGCACTGGGCCGCCCCAACCGCCGCCGGATGCGCCGCCGCGGGTGCCGAACTCCTGCCAGATTGCGCGCTGGATCACGTCGGCGTCGGCCTCGCCCTTTATAAATCCTACCTTCACAGCCGTTGGACCGCGGCTGAGCGATCCTATGCCGGCGATCCCCTTGCCTCGCTTGGTGTAGACCTTCTTGACGGTCACCATCAGATCATGTCGTCTTTTTCGAAACGGGTGCCGCCGGCGCGGGCCGCTAATCCGCCGACCGCTGCACCTACCTTGGCACCAACAGCCGCCGAAGCGTCCTGGACGCCATTGACCACGACGCCGCCAACATCGACCTTGACTGACTGGTTTCGGTTGTCGGTGACAGCCTGGACACCTTGTGTCGCCGCGCGCGCCGGCCCTCCGCCATTGATGTATCGCGAGTGATCGAGGAAGTTCTTGATCGCATCGCCAGAGGTAGGCCCGGCACCAAGGCCGGCACGATGGCGGCCGCCTTCAAAGTGTACGCCGCCCCATCGGCGCTTTTCGGCGTCGAGTCGGTTCAACAGGTCCGGGTTCTCTTTCACGGCCGCCGCCATCGCATCGTGCGGCACGTCGTTGAGTGCGCCATAGGTCACAGCGCCGGCGATGGCATAGGGATTCGCGCCGCGCATGAAGAAAGCGCCCGCCGCTCGTGCAGCTGCTCCGATTTTTGTTAGGACGCCCGCACCGGCCGCTGCTTGTCCGCCAGCAAGGAGACCAAGGGCAGAAGCCAGTCCGCTTACTGCAGCGGATAGCGCTTTCACAGGGCCTACCGCGAACAACAGGCCCGCTCCAGCGAATGCGATGCCTGCAAGGCCGCTTCCAAGCGTACCCGCATCGATTCCCGTTAGTTTCTCAAGTTCCGCGGCCAGGTCGCCGATATATGAACCTCGCCCCTGTATCCACCGAAATATGTCCTGCAGGACCAAGAGCGCAAAAGTCTTTGGAAAAATCACTGCGCCGAGAACCTTGATCGCCTCGATCAAGTAACCGAACATATCCGGGTTGTTTTTGGCCCAGTCCCGCAGAAACTCGAAGTCCTTAACAAGCAGCTTGATCTGGTGCTTTCCCTGCTCGACCGCCCACGTCAGGCCCAGGCCCAACTGCTTCGACCAGTGATCGAGCGTGCCGTCCTTGTCGAGCTTATCGATATAGTCGAGCAGATCGCCAAGGTGGCCCTTAACCGTGTCGAAGAACCCTCCGCGGCCGGTGCGAAGCTTAAAATCCTCCCACGAGTCCCCAAGGTTTGACATCATGCCGTTCCAGGTCTTCGATTGGCGGATCATCGCGCCATTGAAGCGGTCGCCGAGGTTATCGAGCACCCATTTGCGGACGGCCTCGCCGCTTTTCTCGACGGTTTCCTGAACCTGCTTTCCGTTCTTTTGATACGAGAACGTGACCTGCTTGCCCTTCTGCTCGACGGTAATGCCGAACTCGCGAAGGCGCTCGAACTGGAACGTCGTCGCGTCCGCGAGCGCTTCGACCGCTTGTTCCAGCGGCTTGTTCATAGCCGAAGCCGCGTCGCCTAACGTTCGCAGCGTGTCGTCGGCGATAGGGTCGATGCCGTAGGTTCTCAATTTTATGAAGGCGTCAGTGAGACCGGCGACCTCGTAAGGCGTCTTCTTCGCGAAGTCGGAGATCCAGTCCATGGATGTCCGCGCCTTTTCGGCCGAGCCCTCGATCGTCGTTAGAGCGGCCTCGAATCCCTCGAATTGGGCGCTTGTCGCGATGACAGATTTCCCGAACGCCGCCATGCCGCCGCCCACGACAGTGCCCAGCGCCACGGCGAAGGTACCGGCGCGGCTCACGAAAGCGTCGAGTTGCTGCTCGACGCGCTTCATGTTGGATTGGAACCGCTTGAGGTTGTCCTCGCCGGTCAGCTTCCAGCCTAGCAGGGCATAGAGTTCTTCTATCGCAGCCATCACTGCCTCGCTTTCAACTTTGCCGCCCGCTCGGCCTTCTCGGCCTGGGCTGCCTCAAGGTTCATGATCTCCTCGGCGGCGAAAACGTCGGACAGCGTCACCCATGTGCGAAGATCGTTCAGCGTGTAGAGCGGCGGGTCGCGCATGACGGCTCTCATAAGGAAGAAATCCGTCGTTGGCGCGATCCTCGCCACCTCTTGCTCTGTCAGGCCGCTGCGGTCGTCTTCGTCGCGGGGCTGCCAGTCCGACCGGGGGCGGTAAAAAAATCGCCCAGCACCTCCTGCAACACGAACATGCAGACGGGAATGATGTCGCCGAGTTGTCCGTAGAAGTCGCCGTCAAGGTCCACTTGGTCGTATTGCCCGGACTGATGAGCCACCTTCGCAAACGTCATGATGTAGGTCACGAGCGCCGTCACCTCGTCGGGATCGTTCTTCTCGTAGAAGTCAGCGATGATTGGCAACATCGTGAGCCCCAGGGCATCGTCGCCCACCTTACCGCTGCGCGCCGCCTGGTCGCGGGCGGTGAAGAACTTTTCGAGCGATGGCCCGAGCGCTCGGACGACCCGCGCTTGAAGCCGGATGGCCTCGGTTGCGAGGGGCTGGTCCACCTTGAAGGTGCGCGTGCCGATCTTTCGTTCTGCCATTGTCGTGTCCTTTTAGGTTCAAGCGGCCGCCCCGGCCGGTGTTACGGGACGCGGGCCTTTGAAGGCGCCGCGGATTTCGTCATCGCTGTCGGGATAGGAGCCGGGTGTACCGAGCCGGGCCTTGAACAGGGTCGTGGTGATGAGCGTGGCACCGCAGCGCATGATGATGATGACCCAGGACTGCCCGGGCGCGAGGTCGAGGCTGTGGCCGCGCTCGCGGGCCGCCTGGAGCTCGTGCGGAAAAGGCGCTCTTGCCCGGTATTCGCGATGCGGATGCTGGGCAAAGAACGCAAGATCCTGTTCATCGGTACGTGCAGGAGCGGGCTTGTCGTCGGGACTGAGGAACAGCTTCACGATGACCTCCAGCAATTGAGGCTGTCGCAATGATCGAGGTAGGCCTCGTGGGCGCGTTCGCGATCGGTGAGAGCTGAAAGCGGCCGGCCGTCGCGAGCGACCTTCGGGCCGGTATCGGCTGCCTTCTCGGTGCTGCCGTCCAGGGCGCGCCGCTCGTGGTAGGCGGTGTTCATGTCGGCGACCATCTTCTCGTAGGCGTCGTTCGAGGCCTTGGCGTCGCCGGTGAGTTCGTTCGCGTCGACGACGGCGCCGGCCGTGATAGCGAAATATTCCTCCGCCTTCATGCCCTGGTGCCAGATGCCGCGGACGTCATCGAAGATCGGCAGGGCGGCGGCCTGGGCGAGAGGCATGCCCCGCACGCTGTCCCGCATCGTCTGCTTTTCGGCGTCGGTCATCGTCTTGAGATCCTTGCGGCCACTGTCGCCGATTCGGAGTTCCGAGCCGCCGCGCGCCTGGGGCACCACGGCGATATGATTGCTGCGGATGCCGCGCTGGATGGCGTCATAGGCCTCGCCGGAGGGCGACTTGCCGGGCGTCCAGTCGAGCGTACAATCGTAGCCCATTGACAGTTCGCGGGTGCCGGCGTCGATTTCCTTGATTGTCGGCTCATCCGCCAAAAGCATCGAGACCCGAATGAAATCGCCGTCGCGCGCCACCTCGCCGTCGCTCCAGCCCTTGGCGACGTCCCGCCAGTTGATCGACGACACGGCGCTGGAAGGGTGACCAAGCGTCACGGGCCGGTGGGCAAAGCTCTTCATCGTGTCGGCGCTGAAAACCTCAGCAGCGGGCCGGAAGACGCGAACCGTGGCCATTTCCGGCTTGCCGACTTCGGCACCGGTGTAGAGCTGCACATTGTCGGCGCGCGCCACGCGGGCATTGACGACCAGATAGCCGTCGCCGGTGCGGCGCTTGTCGTCGATCGTAAGCTTGTCCTGAAGGTGCATGTCCATTCCTTTCGATTGAGGCGGTGGCGAGGCCCACCGGGGGAGAAACCCATAACCTCGCCACCACTCCACCGGGGCATCCCGGCCCGGGTTAGTGTCGCCAGTTGTTGAGGTCCGCAACCATTTGCTGATAGGCCCTTTCGGATGCCCCCCGAAGGTCGCCATCGCTTGGCTTGAGCCCATCCTTTACAACAGCGGCAAAAGGATCGACGTTGACGCGGGCCTCCAGCGATTCAAACCGCTCGTCGATATAGGCGTCAGAGCGCCCGTTCACGGCTTCATCGCCGAAACGTCGCCGGACGACCTCGCGGCGAATGTCGGCGTCCTTGGTGATCTTCGATGCGTCGAGGCTCGGATCGATCTTCGCGACGACCGCGAGCAGCTTGGCCCGCGCCTCGGCCCTGCGATGGATCTCGTCGTCCTCGGTCCTCGCCTTGGCCTTCATCGCCTCGATTTCGCGGTTGATGGAAGCGATTTGCGCGTCACGCTCGGCAATCTCCGCGAGCCGGCGCTTCTGCAGTTCAGTCGCCGCGGCATCGAGCCGGGCGGCTTCCGCCTCCATGGCGTGAACGAAGTAGGCGACTTCCTCGGCAGTCACGATCTGCATCGGCGCCTCGCTGGCGTCATAGGTCGACTTTCGCCCGCTACGCGACACCTCGCCCCACGACGCGACCACGGCGTCAATCTGGGCCTTCTTCTCGTCGGAAAGACCAACCTCTTCCGCGGTCTCGACCCGCACCTTTTTCCAGCTGAAAAAGCTCATCGGAATTCCTCAATATCCAGAGTAACGGGGCCAGGCGTAGCCATGGATGCCGGCGCGTTTGAAGTGGGGGAGCCTGACCCCCTGAATCAGGGATGGGAAATCCGAGGTCGGGTTGACCTCCCAATTCGGCAATGCCTCGCGGGCGACGGCTTCCGCAGATCGAAGCCACATATCACCCTGCCTGCCCGGATTGGCGCGGACAAGCCTTTCGTTGTTCGCCGCGACGCGCTCCAGAAGGGAGATGAGCCTTGCGGCGAGCGCCGGATAGTCCTCACTGAGCTCCTTGACGAGTTGGTCGCGCTCTGCCTTGGCCGCCTGATATTCGACTTCGGCTGCCTGCGCCGCCTCCCGGCGCTTTGCATCGGTCAGCACGTCCGCAAGCTCTTCAGCGGCTCGGTCAAGGCGCGTGCTGCGGAAATCGGCGTCCTGCATCCTCTGGCGGGCGTCGGCGACGTCGGCGGGGCGGAGGCGCGGATCGAGGGCGAGTGCGCTGGCGGCCTTGCTCTCAGCCTTCGCCGCGGCGCTGGTTTCCTGCACCTCCTGAAGCAAGGCCGTAAGGGCCGCTGCCGACATCACATTGTCGAAGGCGTCGGCGATCCGATCGTCAAGGCTTAGCGCGATTTCTTCGCGAATAGAAACAACCTTCTGGGCTTCCTTGGCCATGTCGATCTCCTGTGTTGAGACCGATCAGACCACAGCGCAGCGCGCCCCGGTATTGGAAGTGTTTCGAAGAATTTGGAAGTATGTGCTAGCCTTCTCTTCGACTTTGGGGGGATCTCATGAGCTATGAAACCATTCTAACCTATTGGCCATTCACTGCGGCCGGCTTCCTCATTTTTCTTTATGCAATCTTTCTAATCCACAGAGGCGTGGAAATTGGTGTGGGGCATTCCGTTCTGGTTATAGCTTCCTTTCTGGTCGTTCTCGCTCCATATTTCAGTGTCAAGATCGGAACTGATGGAAGCATCGTGTTGGAACGGCTGGAGTTTCTTGGAGCGACAGCGCAGGAGACCATTCAAGGCGTATCAGCTCTTCAGTCTCGGTTAGAGAGCTTGGCTTCCAGCACAGAACAACGGCTTGCCGCTCTAGAAAAATTGCAGGCCAGTACTTCGACGCCCCCCATCGATGAGCAACTTCCAAAATTGGTCACTCCTGATGTTTCTGTCCCTGCTATCGACGATTCGAAAATAATCATTGATAGGCTGGAACGAGCTTTTCCGACCCGATTGGACCACCTTCGGTTCTGATTGTTCGTTCAGGAGCCACACCGTTCGTTGCGGATTGCCTCAAGAACTGCAATGGTTCGAGCTAAATAGAACCTGACCGATGGGTGGTTCCTCTCACCGGCGCGAAGGCGCTCGAGCGTGGTTGTCTGACCGTCAATTTTCATGAGTAGTGCGGGTAGCGAGATCTGTAGGGGCGAATGTCTTTCGGCTTGGCGCCCGATGCCATCCTTGTGAGCCCATATCCGGATTGTCTTGTCGGATACCTGGGCGAAATACATCGCCGTCTCAATTCGTACGATCTCCGAGGGCAGCATCGGCACTGGCAGCTTCCGAGAGCCATCGCGGCCGCGCGCGAGCTCGCCGTCGACCAGGAGCGGCATCGGCTGAACTGTGTCGAGGTCGGCCACCGCTCTCATGCCACGTGCTCCAGAGTGTACGTCGAGCGACGGGTGCGTGCCTGGGTCAATACGCCCGCAACGGCATTGGCAACGTCGTCATGGGCCCCAGGGGAGTGATCGATCGAATCCCGGCCGCCGCGCGCCGTGCGACGCTCCAGGCCGCAAAGCTGGGTAACAAGCACGGGGATGTCGAGAAGGTCGACCTCCGCTGAGTTGATCAGCGGCAGTAGGTCCTTATAGAGGTCGGACTTCGGCTTTGCCGCCTGCTCGTAGCGGATGCCGTGCTTTTTGAACTGCTCGACCGGCCACTCGCCGGCATACCGATCGCCCAGCAGCGACGTGACCCGGTACTGCTTGAGCAGGTCGCAGAAGTCCTTCACGGTTGTCTCTGGGCTGAAAGGCGGTTTGACCTCCCGCACCACGTCGAGCATGGCCGTTTTCTTTTCCGCATGGGCAATGGCAAGCGTCATGCTGTCCGCAGAGCCGCCCGAAGGGTCGACAAAGGCGAAATAGCGCTGTCCCGACACCGGCGCGCGCTCCCGGGTTCCTGGATCGACACAAGCCTCAACGGCCTCGCGAGACACGAAGGTTTCGATGTCGTTCCGGAATTCGGCGCCGTACTCGGCAGAGGCTTTCGCAGGATCTCGGGCGACGGCTCGGTCTATGACATGCTGCGCGACCGTAGGGTTCATTTCCCGCGTGGCAGCCTTCCAGACAAGGGGCTCCCCGTCCTTACCCCAAAACCGCCGGAAAGCGTCATACAGCGCGCCCTTTTTGGCATAGGGCGACGACATGCAGAGCATCATGGCGTTCGGGATAGTGGCCATGCCTGGCCGAATGGCGTCCAAGACTTCAAAGTCAGGTTCGGCCGCGTCATCGGTGCGCCAGAAGGCAATCTCATCGGCAAGCAGGGCAACATAGGTGTAACCGCGGGTCGATCGGAACGAAGCGGTGCCGACCTCGATCGACACGGAGTTGCTGAGATCGATGCCGTTGGCCGTCACCTCAGCCTTGAGCATCATGGCCCTCAGCATCGGGATCTTGGTGAGCATGGCGCCGATATATCGAAGGATGACGCGTGCCTGCTTCTTGTCGGCCGCGACAATCATCACCGTGCCGCGCTCGCCGGGCGCGAGGTATTGCTCATAGTCGAAGAAACAGGCCAGGTAGACGGCCACCAGCGACGACACGAAGGATTTGCCACCACGGCGACCGATTATTAGCCAAGCCTCGTTGGCGGCCTCTGTCGGGGCTTCCTGGCGCCCTGTATGCCTCTGATAGATCGCCAGTTGCTCGGCGGTCATGGGCAGACCAAAGAGAGCGGCCAGGAACGCAAACCAAGCCTCGTAGTTATCGCGGTTCTTGAACCACGGGGCGAAAAGCTGAGGTTCTCGGCAGGCCTGCAGGATGTCTATCATGCGCCGGCGCGCTCCAGGCGGGCATCAGCGGCCATGCCTCCGCTGAGGAAGTCCTTCAGGCTTGGAGCTGCAGGCTTCGCCTTGGGCTTGTCAGTGCCGAGGCTCTTCATGATCCGCATCAGGGCGTTGTTCCAGGCGAGATATTGCCGGCTGTCACGCTCGGAAAGCCCGTCACTTTCCAAGGCTTTCGCATCCATCAGGGCGATGTGCAGGGTCAGGAAGGCCGCACGCTCGACCATAGTGCTCTGTGTGACCGTAAGGCTACCGCCCAGGTGATCGGTGAGCTCATCCCGCACGGATTGCAACAGACGGGCTTCTCGGGTGCGTCCATCCAGCTTCGCCAGCACTTGTGGGCGCGAGTACGGTCCTATGTCAGCCATATCGTTTTCATCTCCGAACCGGCTGCGATTTCGTGGCGTCACGAATTCGGTTGCGGCCATCGACGTGTAAATACACCCTATGTGAGGTGCATTTCAATAGATAGATCATGACGATGAGACGACATCCTCATGTGGAAAGTGAGGACGAACCCCGGTTGAGGATGCGGGAGACCTGCGTAGCCGACCATTTGCCGCCTCGGGACGTCCTAATGCCTTGCTCGTCGAGTGTTGCGGCGATTTTCTGGAGGGAGGTGCCGGCCTGATGCAGAGGGCCTATGATCTTCATGAGCTTTTCCGCCTCACGGTTCGCCTTGACCTGTATGGCGACGTTTCGCTGCATGGTCGCGTCCCGCATACCCCCGAGCTTCACGCCGCGCTCCTTGGCGCTCCTGAGGGCTGCCTTGGTGCGTTCGCTTATGAAGGTGCGCTCCTGCTCGGCAAGGGCGGCGTAGATATGCAGTTGAAACTTATCGGCAAAGGGCATTGAGGCGACGCGCAGCTTGACCTTGCTGTCATCCATCAGCGCAGCGATGAAGGATACCTTGCGGCTTAGGCGGTCGAGCTTGGCGACCAGAAGCTCAGCACCTGTCTTGCGGACCATGGCAAGCGCCTTGTCGAGCTCCGGCCGGCTGTTGTCTCCGCCGCTCTGCACGTCCTGAAAGCTGCCGATGATTTCAAACGGCACGGCGCTAAACTGGTCGAGGAAGATGCCGATATCGCGCTGTTGCGCTTCAAGGCCAAGCCCCGACTTGCCCTGATCCTCAGTCGAGACGCGGGTATAGACGACATAGCGAAGCTTGGCAGACATGGCCTGATCTCCAGTGGGTATGCTGGATAATCTCACGCCCGTTACAAATGTCAACGTTGATTGAGCATGTTAAATCGTTGAATTTGCTTAAAGGTGGAGGAACTTAACCGCTACTGCAGTCTTTTCATGAAGACCCGTTTTCTCCTCTTTCAAGACATAGTCGTTGTTATTTCGAATCGGCATTGCTTGAGGTACTGTGTGATGGTGGTTGCTAGAGCTGAAAAGACAGTCCGGGCTGCTGAGCGGAGTGGGCGATATCGTCCGCCCGAGCACGTCCGCACGTTCACGCTCCAGGAACTTCTGCACAGGTTCGATCGCGCGCATTCTGTAACAGGACAAATGGACCTTCTGCGGGCATTCGCTGACAGGGATGTCTTCCTGTACTGCGCTGGAAACGTTGACCTGCTACGCGCACCGACTGTCTCAGTGGTCGGCACCCGTCAAATTAGCCCCGATGGCATAAGGCGCGCTACGAAGCTTGCCAGGCAGTTGGCGGAGGCCGGCATCCTCGTCATGAGTGGACTAGCCAAGGGCGTCGACACCATCGCACACACTGCCGCAATAGATGTCGGCGGACATACAGCGGCGGTAATCGGCACACCGATTGATCGGGTTTACCCCGCAGAGAACAGCGAGCTCCAAAGTTTGATCTATGGGCAGCACTTGCTCGTGACACCCTTCAACATTGGTGAGCAGGTCTACAGGTCAAACTTTCCGCTTCGGAACAAGGTGATGGCGTTGTTGAGCGATGCGACCGTCATCATCGAAGCGTCTGACACCTCCGGGACGCTGCACCAAGCTGCTGAGTGCCAGCGGAGCAATCGTTGGTTGTTTATCCTCCGATCGGTAGTGGAGGACCCAACTTTGACGTGGCCGGCGCGCTTTATCGACCATCCGAAAACGCGTGTGGTTACGACGATTGAAGACATATTATCCGCGGTGACCCATGGCCGAAATCAGCGTTGATTGCTTTGTCCGTTACAACCCAAATCGCGACGTGAAATGGAGCCAAGATGAATGGGCTGCAGTTCACATTAAGAGGGTCGTCAAAGGCGAGCAGCTCCACGGCAAGTTCAGTTTCCCGCTAAACGGTGTCTCCACAGAGTTCGACCGGAACAAGTTGCCGATGTTCGGGAATGCACTGGGTAAGGTCTTCGCGCAAAAAATCGAAGCAGAACATGGCGGTGGGGTACTCATCGTGCCGGTGCCGAACGGCAACGCCTGCGTTGAATACAATGAGGACTTTCAAACCTATAGAATCGCCAGAAAGATAGAACAACACAGTAATGGTGCTATTGCTTTAGATATGCTGCGTTGGCGAGAGAAGATGGGCAAGGCTCATCTTGGGGGCCGGCGGCGCGACGTCTGGCAACATAAGCAAGATCTCGTGATTGCCAAAAAAACCACTCGGCCCATTGTACTGTTCGATGACGTGGTAACCACGGGAGCGCAACTTGCTGCGGCACGTGATGTTTTGACCGCTGATGGATATGAAGTCGTTGGCCATTACGCCATTCTTGACGTGATTGACAAAGACGCGAGAGGTGACGCGCTTGGCTGGCGAACAGTCACTCGACATCCACAGGACACAGCCGACTTATTCAATGCTATTGAGCCATGGGTATAGCAGGAGCATGTCATGCATCTCCGTGCCTAGCCGCGCCAATTACATTCTCCTCCACCCATTCCCGATACCGAGCAAGAGCCGGCGCTAAGTCCTCTCCCGTCGATCGCCTATAGGCTTCCTGGGTGGGTGGATGGGTGAAGGCCCAGCCAAGGGCCTCCATGTGTGCAGCGGAAGGGGCAAGGGTATGGCCGTCATGACCATACCTTTCCGTCGTGGCGGACTGAGTCATAGATCTTCCTCGGTGTCGCCAAGATCGTTGATAACCAGCCGGCCCCCATCATCCCGATACGGCGTGAATTGCTGGCTAAGAGCAAGTTTGTGGTGGGCGAGCATCTCTTCGTAGTGCCGAATTTGATCAAGCGTTCCTTGGGTCGGATTCGGCCGAAGCAGGGCCTCCTCTAGCCGCTTAGTAAGCCGTTCGATTTCGCTGTGATGGATCATGCCGAACTTCCCTCACGCGCGGGCGCGCGCGCAGCGTCATACTCCGTAGTTCCATGGGCTCCGCCCAAACCCGCAAGGAGCTTCGCCCCTTGACCCATTGCACTGGCTTCGCCAGCGCCGTCACCATGCGGCGGCGTCTGCAATCGTCTGACCACCGGTAAGGAAATCACCGTCGAGTCAGGTTCTTGCTTATGAGAACGGGGGCTCTCGCAATAGGCGAACCCGATCTTGATCACCCGAACCAGATCGTCCGCCGCCTTATCAGCACGGTCGGGCCCGATGAAAGGTTCAAGGCGTTTGCGTGTCTGTGCGCGTATGCTGTTGAGCCTGCCCGATCGCTTAGCGGTTTCGAGGTTCACGATTGAGCGAGCGACGGCGATTGTGGCACCGTGCGAACGGTGCAAGGGGAAGGGCAGAACCTCTGCCGGCTGCCTCCAGTCGAGGAGAGACAATTGCTCAGACATCGCGGCGTTCTCCTATATCAACCCCCTCCACGTATCCCCCATCCGTGGAGGGACAAAAACCGGCCGACTCCGGGGGGATACGTGGAGGGACAAAAACCGGTGCTGGAAGAGATGGTTTCAGCACTCTTGTCCTTCCCTGCCGGCCGAGAATTGCGTCGTGTTCAGCGATCAGAAAACCGAGCCTCTTCAACCGTTGAACGTCTCTTTCAGTGCTGGAAAGAGACCGTCCACTCCGCGCAGATAGCGCGCGATCAGAGAGAGTGATCGAACCGTCCCGCCGCGAAATATGCGAGGCGATCGTGTCCAGCGTGACAGAGGACAGCCTCAGCGCGACCAATGCGGCCTTCGCCTCGGCCTGCCAGTCCTCAACGTACTCGTTTGCGATGCTAACCTTGGAGGGCCAGCGGAACGGCACAATCTCCACAGGCGGGAAGCTGCGCCTTTGGCCCGTGAAGTGGAAATCGCTCACGCTGAGCGATTCATGAGCATGCTTTCGCTGGGGCGTCATCCATGGGCCTTTCGATAAACGCGCATACGGTCGGCCCACGCGATCGCCTCGCACGCCTCGACGGCGGAGAGGCCGAACCGCTCTTTCAGCGCCGGCACTACTGGGTGGGGAGGCTCGCCGAGATCCGCGAGCCAGATGGCGGCCTGTTCGACCGCGGCGGAGTGTTCATGCTCGGGAGGGGTTAGCGTCATCAGCCGTCCCACCCGTCGATATTATCGCCGAGAAGCTGTGCAGCCTCCTCAGGGACATGCATGCGCAGGCCCATGGGGTTTGACCAGCCAAGGCTGCGCTCGGAATCCTCGTCCTGTTCAAGATCGTGCTCTACGCCGTTCCGGCCGTAGATTGCAGCACCACCGATTGAAGGCTCATCGTCGCCGCCGTCTTCGAGGTCAGGGTCGGCGTCGAGGAGGTCGAGGAGCGCGATCAGCTCTTCGATCTTGGTTTCCAGGCGGGCGCGGGTTTGCTGGAGGTCAGTTCTCATGCGGCATCCTCCTCTACTTCCTTACGACGGGCCTTCTCGGCGCGAACCGCGGCAAGAAGTGCGTCCCCATCGACGACCGTCTTGACAGCGTTGAGCGCGGCCCCCTGGGTCTCTACCTCGTCGATCACCTCTTCCAATCGATCCTCGATGACGCGGAGCTTGTTGTCGATTTCACCGGAGAGGGCCTGGAGCGCGTCGGTAGCAGTTCGCGTTAAGCCGCTGTCGGTGGCCGCCATGCGCAGCGCCTCGTTCAGGTGCTGTACGATGTGGAGAAGGTCGACGATGTCGCCGATGTTCCGAGAGAGGACATTGGTCATGCCACCATCCCCCTGTCCCACGCGCGAACGCTGGTGAACATGACGGTATGGCCGCCCTTGCTTGCCGGCAGCACCATCGCTTGGAATGCGCCGCCCTGCCATGTGTCGAGAGCTTTCGAAAGCTCCCATGCAAGCCGGTTGATGTGGTCGACAGGATACTCGTCCGGTGCCGGGCCCATCGGGAAGGCGCTGTAGCCGACAAAAGTCTGCTGTGCTGGCGGCATGACGTTGGCTGACCAGTCGGCGCCCGGTATCTGCCCCAGCACCGCAGACAGCTCCCGCGACAAGCGGCGAGCCGCTTCCCATGGGTGTTCGCTCGTGGTATTCGTTACCTCGTTCATTTCCGTATCCTTCTCGGGATTGGTGGAACCATGGCTCGGAGAGGTTGCCGCCTCTGCCGGGCCTTTTGCTTTCATGCCGGAAGCTTCCGACAAGGGGTTGTCATTCGATGACAAGGGCCTGGGTTTTCGCCCCAAGCCGCTCACGCCGCATCCTCCATGAAGAACGCGATGAGCTTGGCGCGGCTGGCGACGTAGCGCTCGCCCACCTGCTTAACCATCGGAAGATGACCGCTCTGGATCATGTGATAGGTCTGGCGTTCGGTGCGGTTTATTACCTTAGCGATTTCCGCCGCGCCCCAGATAAGGTCTATGCTGCCGTCCACTTTGGTCTCCATTTGCTCATGGGTGCGACTTGCACCCACGATGATTGTTTACCACCCGTTAACGATGGGTGCAAGTCGCACCATTGACTTTTTTGATGGCAAGTTGCACTCATTCACCATGAGCGAAAAAGACAAATACCCAAGCGAGTTGGCTGAGCGGTTTCAGATCCGCCTACCTCCCGGCCTTCGCGATCGCATTAAAGCAACAGCGGAAGCGAACGGCCGCAGCATGAACACAGAGATCGTGTCGACGCTGGAGGGAGCTTATCCAGATCCGGCGATCTACCGTGAAGAGCTAAAGTTCTTGGACGAGATAGACGAAATACAAAATCGCCTTGATCGGATCCGTGCTGCTCGACTTGCAGAAGCTTCTCAGAACTTAACTCAGGAGTTCCTCGACGAGAACGCCAAGAAAATCGCTGGCAACAGACCAAAAAGAGGAAAGAAAGAGGACGACGAATAGGTGTCCGTTCGCAAGCGCACATGGACGACTCCTAACGGCGAGGAGAAATCCGCCTGGGTGGTCGACTACTTTGACACTGGCGGGAAGCGCCGTCTCAAGACATTTCGCCTCAAGAAAGAGGCTGACGCCTTCGCGTCTACGGCCTCTGTGGAGGTTCGAGAAGGGACGCACGTCGCCGATTCGGCCAGCGTGACGGTGGAGAAGGCTGCGAAGCTCTGGATCATCTCTGGACAGAATGCCGGCCTCGAGCGATCCACGCTCAATCAGAGAACAAGCCATTTCGAACACCACATCAAGCCGCTTATCGGCGACATGCTGCTTTCTCGTCTGACGGTGCCCACGGTGCGTGAGTTTGAGGACCGGATGCGGAGAGAGGGCCGATCGCCGGCGATGGTCAAGAAAGTGCTGACCTCGCTCGGTTCCATTCTGACGGACGCCAATGAGCGCGGCTTGGCAACCCGAAACCCCGTGCGGGATATCAAGACCAGTCGCAAGGGGCGTGACAGGCGAGCAGAGAGGCGCCAGAAGGGCCGTGTTGAGGTCGGGGTGGACATCCCCACCAAGGAGGAGATCAAGGCGCTAGTGGCGGCCTTGGAGCCAAACTGGCGCCCCCTGTTGATAACTGCCATCTTCACCGGCATGCGCTCGTCCGAGCTGCGCGGATTACGATGGCAGGACGTCGACTTTGATAAGTCGGAAATCCGGGTGAGCCAGAGGATGGATCAGTTCCGAAAGGTTGGTCCGCCGAAGTCGGAAGCCGGCACTCGGACGATCCCGGTTCCGCCTATCGCGATCAATACGCTCAAGGAGCTCAAACTAAAACTCGGCAGTCCCAAGGGGTTGGTGTTTGCCAACCCGGACGGCGAGGCGAGATCCCATACCAACATCGTCAACAAGGGGCTTAAGCCGGCCATGATAAAGGCTGGGGTGATCGTGGAGACGGGTGAGCTCGACTCGGAGGGGAATGCCATCCTGCTGGCCAAATATACCGGCATGCACGCGCTGAGACACTTCTATGCGAGTTGGCTGATAAATCGAAAGGAAGACGGCGGGCTCGGCCTTCCGCCAAAGATGGTCCAGGAACGCCTCGGGCACGCGTCGATCGTTATGACCATGGACGTCTATGGACACCTCTTTCCAAGGGCCGACGACGGCCGCGAGTTGGCCGATGCGGCGAGCGCGCTACTGAGCTGACTGCAACATGCTTGCGACACGGCTCCCATTATTCGAGTATTTTCAGGACTGAAGCGAAGTCTGCAAATCCTTGCACCCGAGTTCGATTCTCGGCGAGGCCTCCACCCCCTTCAAACCATCACCGTAATGGATTGAAAATACGAATGTATTTTCTCGGTGTGGCAATATGGGCTTGAACCGTTCCGCCACACCAGAATCAGGTGTGGCAGCAGGTTCTGGAAATTTTCCCGGCCTCTCCACTCTCGAGCGCTTTCATGCTTCAGCGCCAAAGTTCTTCATCCAGGCGTTCGGTTGGATGGGACAAAAGATATTGCTGGGCGACGACCAGACAAACCACACGCCCCGATGATTCTAGGATTATCTTCACAGCCCGCTTGACTCAAATCCTAGCAGGAACATATTGAGAACAAGCCGGCGATGCGGCCGCTATCTGACAACCAAATCTGATGCCTGCTGTGGCACAAGACACAGGAGAACGACGACGTGCGCCCGCTCGAAAAACAACCTGAAACCTCCAACGAAATCGATGAAGCTCTATCCTGGCACGACGGTGATGCTCGCGCTGCAATAGCAACCCTGCTGGCTGACTGCGCCTACCTGCGCTGGCAGTTGGAGCTTGCCGACCGAGCGATGGGCGCTGGGTTCACACGCGGTTGGCGCCCTCACGCCGAGCGGGAGTAACGACGGCTAAGCCATGCGCCACCGCCGCGGCATTGATATCTCCGCCGGTAACCCAATGGCCCCCGCCACGCTAACCGGCGTGAACGTCTACGTAAACAGCCGCCAGCACTCTGTCGCCCTTCAGGATATTCCGGAATGGTACGAGCTCGGCGCTCGCTGCTCGCGGTGTACGCACGCCGGATACCTTGATCGATGGGATCTGGCGCGCCGCTTTGGCCGGAAGCGCATGATCATCACGCTCGAGCCGAAACTTCGCTGCACTCGATGCGGAAATCGAGAAGCGAACGACTTCGTTCTGGCCAAAATCCACCGAAACACTTGAGGAGAGAACGATGAGCTATCGCAAGGGAGAGCTGACGACCGCGGGCATCAATGAGGGTTGGCCACACCAAATTGCGCGGCTTTCCTCGCTGGGCACCATGAAACAAGCCGACGTTATAGCGGCATTTTGCGCCAATCTCTCGCTGTGCCCGAGAGGCCATACCGTGGTTTGGGAGGGTGAATGGCATCGCGTCTACTGCTTCGCCAAGCGCGAGGACGCCGAGGCTTTCCTTGAGCGATTCGGTGGTGAGTGGTTCGACCCCCGCGATAAGGGTTCCGGGCACTACTGGCACTTCTGGTACAAGGGCCGGGCGGCGGCCAAGGATGCGAAAAAACGGGCGAGGAGATGACGGCATGTCGAGACTCGCCTACACCGACGGCATGGCCGATGACCGTACCGACACCCGACCCCATACGCCCGATGAACACTATTGCGAGCACGCCGGCTGCAATGCTTGGGGCGGGCTCGGCTATTCAGCCGGCACGAACACCGCTCCACGGTGGTGGTGCGCAGCTCACTATCCGTATTGGCCGGACGAGATACGCGCGAAGTTCCAGGCCTTGCCCGCATAACGCGACCGCCCTATCCTCTCTACTGGGAGGATAGCCTATGGCAATCTCTGGTCCAAAGCGCAGCGGTGACTACCCGGACCGCCTCGTCGGCTGTGAGCAAGCGATTGAGGCTGAGTTGCAAGCCCTGATCGCGAGGGCGATGGATGCCGGCTGGGACGAGATGGAGGCCTGCAGCGCAATCTCATCGCTTGCTGATCATCATGTCCTTGGATTGCTGGCCAACGCTGAAACCGACCGGCGGATATCCGCGGCCGATTCAAGCGGCATCTTCCTACGGGCGCAACGCTGATGCGGCTTTTCTTCGGCTACCTCTGGCTGGGCATTCTCCTCCTCTGCGCCATCGCAGGCCTGTTCTCCCCTCTCATCCGGTATTTTTTCGCAAGTTGAGGATGCGCTGATGTGCGGACGCTTTACGCAAATGATGTCGTGGCGCGAGCTCGTTGCTCTCTACCGCCTCACAGACAAATTTCTGATCCGAAACACCGAGGCGCGGTTCAATATCGCCCCCACACAAACCGTACCGTTTATCCGGATGGACGATGAGGGCAACCAGATTGTCGATGACGGCCGGTGGTGGCTCGTGCCTCATTGGGCCAAGGAGATGCCCAAAGCCGCGATGTTCAACGCGAGGATCGAGACCGTTGATACCTCGCCGGCATTTCGGGACGCATTCAAGACGCGGCGGTGCCTCATTCCTGCAGATGGCTTCTATGAGTGGACCAAGGCCGAGGACGGCGGCAAGGATCCGTGGCTTATTCAGATGCCGGGCGAGAGGCCGATCGCCTTCGCCGGCCTGTGGGCTCACAACAGCAAGCTCGACGTCACGAGCTGCACCATCATCACCGCGCCGTCGATAGCGCCCATCAGTCAGATCCACGACAGGATGCCAGTCATCCTTGACCCGGAGGTTTTCGAGGGGTGGCTCAACCCGGCCACTCCGAAGGAAAACCTGAAGGGCATCCTGGCGCACCACCTCGACGGCCAAATGCAGATGCACCGGGTCAGCCGAGACATCAACAGCTCCAGGTTTACGGGACGCCCGGCGCCGATTATAAATTCCCTTTAGGGGAACAACATCTCCGGCTTTGCGTTCCCCAGCACGTTCACTCTATCTTTTCCACCTGCCCCGCTCCGGCGGGGCCATTGTTTTGCGTGGGGGAAAACATGGACAGGGGGGAATGGAGCCTCCCAGTCACCTTCGAAACCGAGAGGCTTGGAGCTTATCTGACGATATCGTCGACGGCGGAGGCGGCGCGGGTGTTGCTCGAGCATTGGCCGTTGGATCGGGGCAAGGCTTTGAAGAGGGCGAAAGCCGCTTGCCTGCTGGTTCTCCAAGGGAAAGCAGATGCCGAGATTGCCCGAGAAGCATTTATGAAAGCTGCCGCGGAGGCTGACGTGTTTGTCAGGCCCTGAAACGAGAAAAGCCCCTCCATCCCCGAAGGGACAGAGGGGCGAAGGCTTCGGCAGCCGAATTTTCACGGATCCTGCCCGAGCTTCGAATTAGAACAGGAAGTCGGAATCAAGAAGAGACGCTTTGTCGAAGTCCTTAATCACAATCTTTACGCCGTTGCCCGGGGTGATATGCACATCTTCGTCCACCTGCTTGACGTGCTTGCTCATAAGGTCCTCGAACCCTTTAAGGCCCTTTAGCCGAGTGAGATCCAAGACATCTTCACCGTTCCCGAAATCAACGACGACATCACTACCCGAGCTCTTGCGGAATAAGAAGACGTCGGCTCCATCACCACCAGTTAGTTTGTCCCGTCCCTTCCCACCATCAATAACGTCGTCCCCACCGCCACCGTCAACAACATCATTGCCGCCCAGGCCAAAGATTTTGTCAGCGCCGTCTCCGCCGAAAATCTTCTCTGCGAACTTGGTACCTGTCGTCGCACCGCCTTCGGCAAGAAGCAGGTCCAGCGCCGATTTAGCATTCCCGGACAAAATTGCGCCGTAAACATCGGTCGCAGATACTGAAAAATCGCTGAGCTCAATCACCTGCCTGCCCTGAAGAACAACCCTGACAGAGGTGATTTCACCCGCGGTCACTCCAGTTATCACGCCCTTCTCATCGGTCGTGTATTCCAAGCCCGTACCGCCGAACTCGATGTAGGTTTTCTTGCTTGAAAAAACAGTCAGATGATCAGCGTCGGCCTCGACCGACTTCACCTTCGAAAATTTGTCGAAGCCCTTTTTCAAGCCGTTCAAGAGAACGAGCTTCGTATTGACAACACCCATGGTAGACTCCACCGCAAAACCTTGCGTGAGGCTACAGCCGCCTGCTTTAACAAGAGCTAACCCAAACGGGATAAATTTAGCGACCGGAAACGAACGTTTTTATCGGCTACCCATTCTCCCCCTTGATGCGGCGAACCACCATCTCGAAGAGCGCGTCTGAAATCCACATCGCCGAAACCCCGATCAAAAATGCCGCGGCATGCTGCGCAGCGATTTCATCGGGCGGAAGCGGCCAATTGACGACGCCGAGATAGTGCACCACCGGAGACGTGAGATATCCGGCCGCGAGCGCGCCGCAGATCGGAGAAGCAACAAGCTCGCGGACCTTGTACGAGCGGCGGGACAGGGCACGCAGGATGCCACCAGACAGGCCGGCGAGTACCACGCTCATCTTGATGCCGAGCGCGTCGAAGATTTCGGGTGGCGTCATTTCGATTTCCACTTCGAAAGAATTTGCTCGCCGGTCTTCGCAAGGAAGAGTGAGCCGATGATCGCGCCGGCCCAGTCGTTCAGCGGGGCCGGCAATGCGGCAATTGTCCAGTCCTGCGGATAGGCGCACTTCGCGCACCACAGGACCGAATAGACGCAGACGGAGCCGAACCAGAGGCCGAGTGGCGCGATGAAGAAGAGCGGGAACCACCAGCCCCGACCGCCGAGGATGGCGGTCTGGGCGGTGATGTAGGTCTCGACGGCGCCCGCCTTGATGCGCTCCCGCTCGGTCTCGTTGTCGAGTTTGTGGTCGACTGTATCGAGGACACGGTCGAGCGTGCCGCTGGTGAGCCAGCCGAAAATCTTGGCGATCAGGCTCATGTGGCCCACCCGAGCCGCTTTGCCGCGGCATAGGCCATTTCGACCCCTGCCCCGAGCGCCAGGCCGACGAGCATGATCAAATCCGGGTCAGCGCCGATCTGGTTGCCGAGGTCAGCATCAAGGTATCCGGCCGTGACGAGAGACGCCGCGAGATAGCGCAGCGCGATACGAGCGATGACGGCGGCCATGGCTATTTTCCTTTCAGGAGCTTGGCGAGGGCGGCGATGAGAGCCGAGAGCCAGTTGCCGGAGGGGACCGGGCCTTGCTCGGTCTTGGCGGGCGCCTCCGTTCCGGCGGCCGGCGCGTCTGCGGCCGGGATATGCCGCGCTGGAGTGCGTTTAGCGCCGGGCAAAGCCGTTTTGATGGCAGATTTGTATCCTGCAGCGACAAGCGCCCGCTCAAAGGCCACGGCATATCCGGCAATCTTCTCGGCCTTGTCCGTGCCGTTGATGATCCGGCGCGCACCGACATAGTCAGCCCGGCCATCGGTCATGTAGTCGGACAGAGACCGGCCGGTGAAGCTGCCGAGTTCCATGCCGACGAAGAGGATCTGGACGGCAGTGGAAAGCTCCAGCGCCTTCGACGGGTCCTTCACGAGATCGACGCCGATCGACAAGCCGAGCTTGGCATAATTGGCCTTGTGCGTGATCTGGACCAGGCCGCGGCCGAACCACGATTTGCCATCGGCATCCTTCCGCCAGTAGGGCGTTCTGACGCTTCCAAGCCTGCCGGCCTTCCATGCCGCATCGAGCCGCCTCATGACGGTGTCGTCGGAAGGATTGCGGTCCTTGCTGCTGGTATAGACCGTCTCCTTGACCGGCTGCATCTGGCCGCCGGTCTCGTGGTAGTCGGTGGCGAGGATATAGGCGGCGTGTTTCAGGGGTGTCCCTCGCCGCTCCGCCTCGTTCAAGACAGCCTCGCAGCCGTCAACCTGACCCTGAGTAAGCGACGTGCCGAAGATGCCGGACGCGCGAGCGCGCGCCGACGCATAGAATGCGCTGCGGTTCATGGTGGTGTCCTTTTGGGAAATAAAAAGCGCCGCCTAACCCGAATAATTCACGAGGGGTTGGCGGATATGGTTCAAACCGTTGAAATGACGTAGGATTTGGTTGCTTACGCCGAT